>JACOYX010000009.1 GCA_016181585.1 Candidatus Sungiibacteriota bacterium
CGGTACAACCATACTGATAACAGCCTGCGACTAACAACAAATGCTGGAGCAGGATTTTTACATTTAACATCTGCCGGCAACGTCGGCATCGGGACGACAAGTCCGGCCACCACTTTTAATATCTACAATGGCAACGAGAGCACGACACTCACCAACTTCACTCAAGCCATAGCAAGTGCAGGTCTTCTCATTACCACAGACTATACTGTAGGCGCCTACACGCCCGGCCTCTTCTGGGCAACGCAGAACAACAACGGCACCAAGCCAAAGGCGGGTATCTGGCTCCTCGAGGATAACAGTGGCACGGATATGTATTTCGGCACCTCCAATAACTATGCCACAGGCATTACGAATAATGGTCTGATATTAGATCAGGCGGGCAACGTCGGCATCGGCGAATCGCTTGAGGTAGGCACAGGCATTACCGCCATTGCAACAAAAGCGGCAGGCGACATCCTTGCCGGTGACAGCGCAACCACCTTTCAGTTTGACTCAAGCGCCAATACGCAATATGTACAGCAATCCAGCGCCAATACAACGGGTTTTTGGATCAGCGGCAGAAAATCGCGCGGCACAGCCGCTGTGCCATCCGTCATCACCACAGGCGACGACCTTTTGTTGCTGCGGGCATACGGCCACGACGGCACGAACTTTGTGGAAAGCTCCCGTATCACCTTTGATACCCAAGGCACCATAGGTACCGGAGCAGTCCCTGGCATCATAAACTTCCTTACCGCAGATTCTGCGGGGACTCTTTCTACAAAGATGTCCTTTGACAGCAATGGGACATTAACCCTAGATCAAAACACCAATAACATCGGCATTAATTTGGATAAAGATGTGACGAATGAGAACAACACCGTGAGTACGCTCGCTATTAGCGACGCATCCGTGGTCAGTGACGGCGGCACATATACCAAGAGCGGGCAGACCCTTCTTATTACCAACAATGTAAGCGAGACGAGCGGAAGCATTACCGACACGAAAGTAGCGCTGTATATTCAGCAGCTCCATCCCGATGCCACAGGCGATGTCGTCTTTATAAACAACGATGCCACGGGGGCCATCGCGCTCGACATTGACGCGGAGAACACCACCGCGGATGCCGTGAATGTGGTTACTGAAGCTACTTCAGGGATTGGTTTGGATGTGTTGGCCAGCGCGCTTACCACCGGCAGCATTGCCCGCTTCTATTCGAACGGCGCGGATACCAGCGCGCGCAGTCTGGTCAATATCATCAACGATAACACGCTTGCCACTGGCGCGGTGGCGCTTCGCGTCCAGCAAGACTCTACTGCCGATATTGTGAACATCTTTGACGGCGCTACTGAAGTCTTCACCATCCTTGACGGCGGCAACGTCGGTATCAGAGCAGCGTCGCCTGCCGTGGATTTGCATATAGTGGGTAATGCAGAAAATTCATTACAAAATGTTCTGGGTGTATTTAATCCGCTTGAAAGTCCACTGTCAGCAAAAAATAACGGGGCAGCGATTATTATAGGAAATTCATCGTCTTCTTATTACAACAAGATAGCCACGGTGTTTGAACAAAACAATCCCAGCTTTTTAAACCCTGCCCTTGCATTTTATACGATGAACCAGTCGTCTGCTGCGGACAGTGAGGTGGAGCGTATGCGTATAAGTTCTGCCGGCAACGTCGGCATCGGGACGACAAGTCCCAGTAGCTTGCTCACGCTTGAAGCAAACAACGTGGCTTCCGTCCTTACGCTTTCTAATAATGACTCAAACGATGTGATCGCCGCCGGTACGGACATTGGCAGGATTTTGTTCCAAGGGGATGACGCAGGAACATTTGCCACGTTTGCGGAAATTCTCGCGGAGGTTGACCTTACCACGGGAGCAGATTCTCCGGGGCGCCTTTCATTCTGGACAACGCCGAACGGCAGTAACACCCAACTTGAACGTATGAGAATTGATAATGCCGGCAACGTCGGCATCGGAACGACGAATCCTGGAGCCACGCTCGATGTAAAAGGAAGCGTAACCCTCCGTAATGTCACGAGCGGAGCCGGCACCGCATATATTTGTACTACGCTTGCCACCGGTGTTATTTCGAGCTCCACTAGCGCCTGCACGACTTCGTCTTTGAAGTACAAAGAAAATATAGAACCTCTCTCCTATGGTCTCGATGATGTCTTAAAAATGAAACCATTGTTTTATGATTATAAACCGGAGCTTCTTATTGAAGGGCGCCAAGTCGGATTTATCGCTGAAGATATGTTTAACGTAATTCCTGAAGTGGTTGGGTTAAAAGACGGGAAGCCGGATAACATTGAATACTCAAAACTTACGTCGGTACTGGTGAAGGCGGTGCAGGAGTTGGATGGAAAAGTATCGGCAAACGCGGAATTTTTGCCCACGGAAGCGGAGGTCGGGGCGGCAGATATTGTGGCGATGGGATCGAGTACGGTTACTTATGATGAAAAGAAATTGACAATTGGCACGACAACGGTTTCTCTCTTGAAACGCGCAAAAGCCGGAGATGCGGCGATTGGCATAGTGTCGGCGGAGAAATTCCAAAAATTTGCCGGTGACATCAAGCAGTATGCCGAAAATCCTCAACCGGTGGCGCTTTCCGGACGTGTGGCGGTAAAAGTTTCTACGGAAAACGGGTCTATAAATCCCGGGGACCGTGTGGCGCTTTCTTCGCTTGCGGGCGTGGGCATGAAAGATAATAGTTTGGGGACGACAGTCGGTATCGCATTGCAGGTATTTGATGGGGCGAATGCGACCACCACGGAAACAGTGAAAGAAACACTCCCTGATGGAAGTGTCGCTTTGACTCAAGTCAAAATCGGGAAAATTTTGGTGTTTGTAAGTCTTGGATACTCCGCTATCGATAGCGCGGTGGCATCTTCCGCGGGCGCCGCTTCAGCCGCATGGAGTGTGGATCAAGTATCCGGCAAAGTGAATGTAGGATTTTATGGAGATATCGATATGCATGGGAATAATATTTTAAATGTTGCAAGCATTGTTTCCGAAAACGGAAAGTGGAAAATTGGCGCAGACGGCGTTTTGGTGGTGGAGGAAGTGCAGGCAAAACGGGTGAAAGCGGAGGAGTCACTTGAAGTAGGTACTTCAGCAAAACCCACGGGGATCACGATATATGACAGCGTGTCGGGACAGCCGTACTGTTTGAAAATGGTAGCGGGAGTCCTGCAATCGGCGGCGGGGGGATGCGGCGCTTTGGGTCCCGAAGTCGGACTTCCCGCTGGAAGTCCGACTTCAAGCGGATCTACGGTGGGAGATTCTTCGTCTGCGGTTCAGAGTGACAATTATGAAAGTAGTCCCTCGACAAGCTCGGGAACTACTATTGATACCGCTTCGTCCACGCCGGTGGTGACAGAGAGTTCTTCTCCGCAATCTTCAACGGAATCTGCCACAGAGTCGCCTCCGGCATCCGCACCACCTTCTGCTGAAGAGCCGACGCCGGTTTCGGCCGAAGAACCCGTATCCGACCCTGCTGAAGAAACGGTGTCAAGTTCGGACGCAGAAAATTCTACGGGAGGATAACACAAAAAAGATATCAATACATCAACATATCAAAGTTTCAAGGCTACCGAGATATCAACATTTTGACAGAGATCGCGGACTGCAGGATCAGATCCGCCGAGCGGCGGTATCCGTGATATCTAATATCGCGGAGGGATTTGACAGGGGCACACAGCTGGAATTTATAAACTATTTGTTTATTGCCAAGGGTTCCTGCGGAGAAGTGAAGACGCAACTCTATATTGCAAGTGATGTAGGATATGTTGATATATCTAAATTTAGAGAGGGTGTTGGTCTATGCGATGAAGTATCACGCCTTTTACATATAAACATATCGATATTTGGAAAACAGATATATAGTCTTGCTTCACGGTCTGGGGAGCGGTATACTGTTTAAATAAACATCAACGACAAATTTATGCCTACTATATATATTATTTTGGGAGTTATCGGGTTTATCGTACTTGCGGTGATCGGGATATATAATTCATTGGTATCGCGGCGGAACAGGATTGAAGAGGCATGGTCGGATATCGAGGTGCAGATGAAGCGGCGGTATGATTTGATTCCGAATGCGATTGAGACGGTAAAAGGATACGCAACGCACGAAAAAGGGGTCTTGGAGGAGGTGACGCGAGCGCGGACGAGTGCGATGGGCGCCAAAACCGCCGTGGAGCACGCGAAAGCGGAAAATATGCTTTCAAGCACATTGAAAACGTTGTTTGCGGTTGCAGAAAATTATCCAGATTTGAAAGCCAATGCCAATTTTCTTGATTTGCAAAGGGAGCTTGCGGATACGGAAAATAAAATACAGGCGGCACGAAGGTTTTATAACGGCGTGGTGCGAGACTTCAATACCATGATCGAATCTTTCCCTTCGAATATGATTGCCGGAACGTTTGGATTTAGGCAGCGAGAGTTTTTCGATCTGGAGGAGGAGGAGGCGCGGCAGCCGGTGAAAGTGAAGTTTTGAACATACAAAGTTTAAGAAGTTTAATGTTGTGGAAAATTTAAAAGTTTAAAAAATAGTTTTAATATTTAGTATTTAAATATTAAAATTTTAGAAAATTATTTATGGAATATCAGACGGTGAATTACTTCGAGCGCGGCGTAAAATATTTGCTCTATGTTCTTGCGGCCATGATTCCGCTTTGGTTCATGCCGCTTCATGTTGCGGCGGAATTTGGAAGAGAAATTACTTTCGGTATTTTAATATTTGCCGCAACGCTTCTGTGGTTTCTTGGTGTTTTGACCAAAGGGAATTTGCGCCTGCCATACTCCATTATTCTTCTTTTGAGTTTGGCGCTTGTTGTGGCGGTAGGTATAAGCACGGTGTTTTCGAGAATGCCGATGTCTTCGTTGCTCTACGCCGATCCGATTGCGGAACGCTATCTAACGCTTATTGAAGGCGTGCTCTTGATGGTGCTTGCGGGAAGCGTTTTGCGGGGAAAGAAAGATGCGGAAAATATTGGAATCGTTTTGGCGGCCGCAGGCTTGGTTGCGGGACTGGTGAACATAGTACAGCTTATTTTTGGGATTTCAGTATGGGGGAAATTATCCGCGGCCGCAGGCGGTGTTAATTTTAGTGTTGCGGGTTCAATGAACAGCACCGCGCTTTTTTATGCCGTGCTTCTTGCCGCTATGATGGGATTTTTGACCGGAAGCAATATCTCCGGTTGGAGAAAATATATTTTCGGCGCAGGGATATTGGTTTTTCTCGCCAATTTATTTTTGATCAATTATATAAACGCGTGGATCGTATTGCTTATCGTCTCTATCCTCTTGATAGGAATCAATTTCCGCGGCGCGGCTGGGAACAGAGAGTATCGTTTTAGCTGGAAATATGCGGTAGGGACTTTGTTTACCGCGCTTGCGATTGTGATGATCATGATTCGCACGCCAATTATCGGCAATCTTGATTTGCCGGCGGAAGTTTCGCCTTCACTGGGGGCCACGATAAATGTGGCAAAGTCGGTATTTGAAAAAAGTCCTCGTGTCATGCTTTTTGGCACCGGTCCCGGCACATTCGGCTTTGATTGGCTCCAGTATAAAGACCGCAGTATCAATCAGACGCCTTTTTGGTCTGTCCGTTTTGATCAAGGATATTCTTGGGTTGCAACTCTGCTTGTTACCACGGGCGTTGCGGGCGCACTTTTGTTCGCGGCGTTTCTTCTGGTCTCGCTTCTGATATTTCTTCGCTCAATTTTGTTTTCGGATGCCGCAGAACACTCTTCCTCTGCCGGTTATTTTCTTGGATTTGCCGGATTTGCCGCGGTTGCATTTCTTTATCCGGCGAATGTAACGTTTCTCTTTGGCTTGTTTTTCTTCGCAGGGATTTGTATGCACCAATTGAGCATACAGCCGCGGGAGACGGCACATGCCGGAGCATCTGCATCTTTCCTGGATATTCGCGAGAAAAATATCCGATTTGAAGGGCCATGGGCGATGTTCCTTTCTTCGCTGGTTACTATTTTTGCGCTGGTTTTGAGTGTCGCCGCGCTCTATATGCAAACCGTCCGTTTGAATACCGCATTGCTTATTCAATCCGGAGTTGAGGCGTTTAACCGGGGAGATACAACGCGCGCAGTCGCTTCTTTGGTTCAGGCGGTGCAAGTATCGGAAGATGCCGGAGCTTACGAAATTCTTTTGCAGGCGCGTATGGAAGAAGTTAAAAAATTAATTGAACGCGCATCGCGCGGAGAGAATGTCCAGCAGGAATTTCAGTCAAGCGTGTCGCTTGCCGTACAGGCGTTTCAGCGTGCTTTGTCTCTCGAATCGGGGAATCCTGCTTTGTGGAGAATGCAGGGCGCTTTTTATGAACTTCTGATTCCCTTTATCGACGGTTCCCAGCGTTTCGCTTTCGATAGCTACAAAAAAGCCACCGAGTTTGACCCTTCAAACCCATCGGTATACACCGATCTTGGTCGTGCGCATTTGGTATATGCCGATCGTCTGACGGCGATTATAAACCAAGGGGCGGCGGATCGTGATACTCAAGTGAGGGAGAAGGAGCAGATTTTAAAGGATGCGGTTTCGGCATTCGAGCGCGCAATAGATGCAAAAGGAGATTTTGCTTCGGCATATTTTCTTTTGGCACAAGCGTCTCTTCGCATGGGCAATATAGAAAAGGCGATTAAAAGTGTGGAGGGGGCGAAACTTGCCGCTCCGTTTGATATCGGCGTTGCATTTCAGCTGGGGCTTCTGTATTACCAGACCAACGATCTTGGCCGCGCGCGTAGTGAATTTGAACGCGCAGTTTCGATTAGCGATAGTTACTCAAATGCACGCTATTTTCTCGGTTTGATTTACGACAGCCAGGGAGATAAAACAAAAGCGATCGAGCAATTCGCAAAAATCGAACAACTGAATCCGGATAATCAGGAAATAAAGAAAATTGCGGAAAACTTGCGTGCGGGCAAGCCCGCGCTTGATGGCATCTCTCCTCCAAATGAAGCCCCGGAGAAAAGAAAAGATGCGCCGGTGAAGAAATAATGCGATGATGCATAGAATACACTCACTACTTTCACGCGAAATATCAAATATTCACGCCGCGGCTCTGATACTCGGAGCCGCGGGGTTTTTAAGTAAAATTCTGGGAGTACTGCGTGATCGCCTGCTTGCGGCGCATTTCGGCGCCGGAAAAGAACTTGATATTTATTACGCGGCATTTCAGATTCCGGATTTCATGTCGGTTATTTTTCTCCTTGGCGCGGGATCGGCCGCCATTTTACCGGTATTGCAGGAACGCATGCAGAAAAGCCCACGCGAGGCGCGTTTGCTTATCGGCAGACTTTCACTGCTATTTGTTTTCGCCGCCATTATTCTTATCGGGCTTGCGCTTTTTTTCCTTCGTCCGCTTCTGCATTTTATGGTGCCGGGGTTTTCCGGCGAAGACCTTGACCGTGCGGTGAAAATTTCACGGATCATCCTTCTCTCTCCGCTTTTTTTGGGGCTTTCAAGTATTTTCTCTTCGGTGGTGCAGTCGTTTCATCGATTTTTTGCATACGCGGCCGCCCCTATTGCGTATAACCTGGGAATTATTGCCGGTATCCTTTTTTTTGTTCCGCGGTTTGGTTTTGCAGGTTTGGGTTTTGGTGTGGTGCTGGGGGCGATTCTGCATTTTAGTATACAGTTTGCGACAGCGCGAAAGCTGGGTTTTTCTCTTTCTTTAGAATATTTTCCTGCGGATATACGACTGTGGTTTAAAGATTCGGATATACGGCGTGTTATAATGCTTTCACTGCCGCGGGTGGCCGCACTTTCTTTTTCGCAGATTACCGTTTTTTTTATTGTGGCGCTCGGCTCTTTGCTTTCTGCGGGAAGCATTGCGGTGTTTAATTTAGCGTATAATCTGTATTTTGTGCCGGTCGGAATTTTCGGGTTGAGTTATTCGGTGGCGCTTTTTCCGCGGCTCTCGCTTTCGTATGTCCGGCGCGACGGCAAGATTTTTTTTGAGGAATTATATCTCGGTATTCGGACAATTCTTTTTTGGGTTATGCCTTCTGCCGCGCTTTTTATTGTGTTGCGCGCGCATATTGTGCGCGTGGCGTTTGGTGCGGGACTTTTTTCTTGGGAGGATACGCGCCTTACAGCGGCTTCCTTGGCGATTTTTGCGGCGGTTATGGGTGCGGGAAGTCTCAATATGCTTTTGATTCGGGCGTTTTATGCGCTTGAAAAAACGGCTATGCCTTTGGTGGTGGACGCGCTTACGCTTGCGGTTTCCCTTATTTCCGCATATAGTATCACGAACATATTGAAGCGCGACGGAAATATGTTGCGCGAATTATTGCGGATTGCCGATTTACCGCATGGAGAGGCGGTGGGGCTTGCGGCGGGGTTTGCCGTCGGCATTGTGTTTAATGTTGTTATGCTCTATGCGGCTTTGCTTTTTGCGGGGAAAAAAGAATTTCGTGCGGCCTATGGTTTACCCTACATTGCAATTTTTAAAATTATTGCGGCATCGGTTGCCGCGGGAATTGTCGCCTATCTTGTTTTGCAAGGATTTGCCGAAACGATAGAACTTCGCGGATTTTTGTCCGTGTTTTTGCACGGGTCCCTGGCGGGAGTATGCGGGATTATAGCGTATGGCGTAACGCTTTATGCAATGGGTTCGGAGGATTTGCTGAATGTTACCAAAAGCCTGCAGAAAAAGCTTTTGCGTTTCGGGGTTTTGCCAAAGAGTTGGGATGGAGAGACTGCAGGGAAAGTTTAAATATTCAAAGGAGAAAATTTTAAGGTTTTAAAATGACACAGGTTATTCGCAATTTTTGCATTTTGGCGCATATAGACCACGGAAAGTCGACACTTGCAGATCGGCTTCTTGAGCTTACCGGTACGGTAGAAAAACGAAAAATGCATGCGCAATATTTGGATCAAATGGAGCTTGAGCAGGAAAAAGGGATTACGATAAAAATGCAGCCGGTTCGCATGCGTTGGAACTCGGGGAATACGGAATTTATTCTAAACCTGATCGATACTCCAGGACATGTCGATTTTACCTACGAGGTGTCGCGAGCGCTTGCGGCGGTGGAAGGCGCCATACTTTTGGTGGATGCAACCCAAGGGGTTCAGGCGCAGACGATCGCGAATCTGCATTTGGCAGAGCAAGAGGGTCTTGCGATTATTCCGGTGATCAATAAAATCGATCTGCCTTCGGCGGAAATCGAAAAAGCTGAAGAGGAGCTTGAAACACTGCTCGCTATTTCGCGGGATTCTATTTTAAAAGTTTCCGCAAAAGACGGCACGGGTGTCGAGAATTTATTGCGCCATCTGGCGGAACGCGTGCCACCGCCAAAATCTGCGGATCCGGATGCGCGGCTTCGTGCGCTGATTTTTGATTCGCAGTATGACCCATACCAAGGGGTTGTGGCGCATGTGCGTGTGATAGACGGAACAGTTCGTGCGGGAGGGAAGATAGAATTTATGGCTTCCGACGCCGAATGCGAGGCTATGGAAGTTGGTGTATTTTTGCCGGGCAGGATTTCATCGGAAGTATTGGGGCCGGGGGAGATAGGCTATATCGCAACCGGCATTAAAGAGCCGGAACAGGTGCGGGTGGGTGATACGATTACGAGTTTAACGTTTAAAGGAGGAGATCGTCCGACGGGAGACATAGAACCGCTGTCGGGATATCGCGAACCAAATCCGGTGGTTTTTGCAAGCGTATTTCCCGAAAATCAGGATGACTATGAAGCACTGCGTGAGTCTCTGAAAAAATTGAAGCTCAACGATGCCGCACTTTCGTTTGAGCCGGAACAATCCGGCGCTTTGGGACGAGGGTTTCGCACGGGCTTTTTAGGTATGCTTCATATGGAAATTATTTCCGAACGTCTTCAGCGAGAATATGGGCTAAAACTTATTTTTTCCAATCCCTCGGTGTCATTTCGCGTGCGCGCTCGCGATGGCAAAGAAGAGGTGATATATTCCGCGGCAAAACTTCCTTCGGCGCACGAAGTCGAAAGTTTGGAAGAGCCATGGGTTTTGGTGGAGGTGGTAACGCCGGAGCGTTTTTTGGGTATTTTAACAACGCTGGTTTCAGACCGCGAAGGATATATCGTTGAAACTTCCAGCGTTTCCGGCGGAAGGCTTCTGATTAAATTTGAGGCTCCGTTGCGTGAGATAGTCGTTGATTTTTACGATACGCTGAAAAGCGTTTCGCAGGGGTTTGCCTCGATGGCATATGAATGGCTTGGTTGGCGCAAAGGAGATTTGGTGCGGCTCGACATTTTGGTGGCCGGTGAAAAAGTATCTTCATTTTCTGAAATAGTTCCGCGCGAGAAAGTATATTATATCGCGCGGGAGCGCGTGGCAAAATTGAAGGAGCTTTTGCCGCGTGAACTTTTTCAAATTTCCCTGCAGGCGGAAACCGATGGACGGATTATCGCCCGCGAGACGATTACTGCTCTTAAAAAAGACGTTACCGGATATATGTACGGCGGCGACCGCACCCGCAAAATGAAGCTTTGGAAAAAACAACAGCGCGGCAAGGAGCGTCTTAAATCCATGGGACGCGTTGAAATCCCCCCTGATGTATTTTTGAAAATGCTGAAGAAAACATAGGCATTATTTCGGTGTGAATTTGGGCGAATCAAATTTCCCGGAACTCACCCAAAAAACGTATCTCAAGGGACTGTTGGTAAATAGCGCTTTGGCTGTAATTCAATAAATTCAAGCAAATGTTTCAAAAAATTTCTTCCGCAACAGACTCACTACAATTTTCCGACCGCCACCTAATTCCGCGATCGCGGAATTAGGTGGCGGTTGGTTAGATTAAAAAATCTCGCAACGAGGCGAGATTTTTGATTTTCTATACCAGGGATTTCGGTGATTTTTTAAATCCGTGTTTTTCGCGGAGTGCCGGCGCGCAGTATGTGATTGCGGAAAGACCGGCACCGGTCCGCAGATCAGCGGCGAATTTCTGTGATGTCTGGAACGTGCGTCTTGCGCCGCCCACCATGTAGCGCTTAAGCTCATTTTTAATTTCTTTTTCACGCCAAAATTTTCCTTGCATATCCTGGCACCATTCGAAGTATGAGACTGTTACTCCGCCTGCATTTGACAATATATCGGGGATAACCAGCTGGTTATTCCCTCTCAAGATCAGGTCAGCTTCAGGTGTAGTAGGCGCGTTTGCGCCTTCGAGAATCATCGGCGCCTTAACGAGCGATGCATTTTTTTCAGTGAGCACATTTTCAGTTGCGGCAAGTACAAGAATATCACATTCTTGCTTTAGGAATTCATCGCAACTTACCAATTCCGCTTCAGGATAAGAATCGATTCTCCTTGTTTTTTTGTTTATCGCGGATAATTTTTGTATATCAATGCCGTTTGGATTGTATATTCCACCATAAATATCGCTTACCCCAATGATCGTAATACCAAATTGTTCCGCAAGGATCGCATAGGCGCTTCCTACTTGTCCAAATCCCTGCACAATTGCCCGAGGACGGTCAGGCATATTTCGGAAAAAAGGATGAATCCGCGAAAGTTCTTCATATACAAAATGCATGCCAAGTCCTGTAGCCATGATGCGCCCTGGACATCCGCCGCCGCCATGTTCGAGCGGTTTACCGGTTGCGACCGCGCCGCAGGGTATACCCTTGTCTTTATTCAGACGTGAATAACGAGTGACAAACGCGCGAATTTCTTTCGGTCCTACCGCAACATCGGGTCCGATAGAATCCCATGTCGGTCCGACAATAGGATTTATTTCATCCGCAACGCCCTCCATTTGCCGTTTTGTTTCTGATTCAGAGTATTGCAGAGGGTCACAACAGAGACCGCCCTTGGCGCCGCCAAACTGAATTCTTTCTTCATCGGTTGGTCCCACAACGGCGCATTTCCATGTCATAATAGCGGCCTTCGCGCGTAACATATCTCGTCCCACTGTAGTGGCACGCATGAATCCGCCTTTATGAGGTTTGCGTCCCGTATCATAAGGGTTGCAATGCTGAATTCTCCATCCTTTTAGGTGTTCAACGATTCCATTATCGCGCACAAGGCGGACAAAAAAACCGAATTCAGTTTTGCATTGAGTCAGTTCTTCTATGAGTTCAGGTTCGAGTTTGAGGTAATCTTCAGCTATGTGTTTGATTCTTTGACGTTCATTTTTCCACATCTGCATACCGGATGTTGACATGATTCCCTCTTTCTTTTTTAAGGGACTAACTTAATTAGCAGGTCTATTATAAAACTACGCCAGCCAGTAAAAAAGTCAACAAAAACTGGTCTGTGAATAACCCTTATTTTAATGCTTATTATTAGAGTTTATCCTAAACCCGTCCGGGAAGGCCCAGGGTCGAGAACATACATTAGACCTACTGCGCAAATATACTTCTACTGCAATTTCTTAATTTAGGCCAAAATCGCTTCAAAATTTCTTGACTTATCTAAGCCGATAGGCCTCGAGTTACGAAAATCTTTACGCAGTAGGTCTGTTTAAAAATTAGGGTAACCTTCTTTATGATTTTCATCGGGATAAACCAGCTCGAAGAATAAATTTATTATTCACCAAACTCAAAAAACCGCACCTTGCGGGATGCGGTTTTGATGTGGTATGGTAAATCATCAGAAGCCTCCAATGTATACCATGGGAAGCAGGAGGTAGGCGACCATGGAAATGGCCGCAAAGATTGAAATGACGATCCAAATGCCGTGAATTATTTTTTTCTTGGATTTTAGGTTCATCCCGTTAGAAAATTATTGTTAATAAATTTGTGTATTCTATTGACCCGTTTTAAAATCTTTTAAACAAGTCGCTGAGATTTTTAGCGGGATTCATTATTATATGATATAAAATTGGGACGGCGTGTCAATGCCGTTCGAGGACTAATTTAAAAATAGAAAAGTTTAAAGTTAGGACTTACGCGCTTGAAAGGAACACCTTAGAAACCGTCTTAAAAGTTGAAGAAATATGTGGAAAACATTAAAAAACTCAATTATTGTTAATATTATCATCATCACTCTTGCGGTGTTTTTGAGTATCAGCGCGTATCGCACGGTAAAGCAGGCATTTGTGGTGCGCGAGCAGACCGTGGAGGAGCGCAAGCAAATAGAAGAACTGAAGAATAAAAAGGAGGAGCTTGAGGCCTATCTTGTTGAACTTCAGACAAAAGAGGCTATTGAACGGGAGGCAAAAGCGGAACTCAATTTGAAGCTTCCCGGCGAAGAAGTGGTTGTGGTGGTTCCGGAGAAGAAAGAAAACATTCCGGAGGAACCCACTCGAGCTACGCTGTGGGATAGTATTAAGATTTGGTTCAACAAATGAAAAAGATCGTTATTTACCTATCGGGGGCGGCAGTTATCCTTTTAGCGGCTATTTTCTTTTCAGGATTATATCCCGTTGCCCGTGTGGAAGGAAAATTGATCACTTTCCGTGCTTTTGCAAAATCCGCGCGCGCGGCTGAGAGCTTTGCCAATGCGGAATTTCAAAAATCCGGTATGGAGCCGGTTGATTTTTTTTCATCCCAAAACGCATCTTTGCGCCGCGATATCGCGCGTGGGACTTTAACATTTTTGATCGAGGATAAAATTCTGGAGAAAGAGGGTAAGGGGCTGGCGCAGGACTTTGCGCTTCGTGTAAGGTTGCGCACTGACGAAGCGATCAAAAAAGGAAGCAATATGGAAGCCGCGGCGCGGCTGGTCTATGGATTGCGATTTAAAGATTTTCGCGTATTGGTGCTCGAGCCGCAGGCACGCAGAGACGTGGCCGCGGAAATAGTGAAGGGGCAGAATAACGATTTTTTCATTTGGTTTGCGGAAAAGAAAAAGAATGCCGACATGCGGTTATATTTTTCAGGCTATCGGTGGACGGGAGAAAAAGTTGAATAATATGGATAGCTTCGCGCAGGTTTTGCACCCAGTTGATATTTTTATTTCGTTTAAACCATGTGAGCTGGCGCTTGGCATAATGCCAAATGGCGTACTCCAATTTTTCCCGCATCGCTTTCTTAGTTGTTTCTCCTCTAAGGAAATCCGCGAGAAATCGATATTCGAGTCCAAGTTCATAAAAGCGTTTCCATGAGAGTTTCTGCCGCCGAAGCGTTTTTGCTTCCTGTATAATGCCTTCTCGCATACGCGCCGCAAGGCGTTTTTTTATGTTCGATTTCAGCGTTTCCGGATGGATGGAGATGCCGATCCAGAGCGTGTCGTAGATGGCATGTTTTTCAATGCGGGGCGATCTGCCGATTGCTTTTGCAATTTCAATGGCGCGGATAAGGCGGTGCGGATTTTTTGGATCTATGTTTCCTGCACGGACGGGGTCGAGTTGTTTCAGCAAGGAGAAAAGCTTTTCCGCATCTTTTTTTGCAAGTTTTTTCCGCAATGCTTTATTGGGAGGAACTTCGGGAAAGGAGAAGCCGTAAACCAGCGCATCAATCCAAAATCCTGTACCGCCTGCAATAATGGGTATTTTTCCTCGCTTCCGAATATCGGCGATTGCTTTTTTTGCGAGGCGGATAAAATCGGCGGCAGAACATTGTTTCTTAGGGGAGAAGATGCCGATACAATAGTGGCGGATACTTTTGTATACAAAAATTTTTCCTTTCCAGCGTCCCTCTACCTTTCCTGTGCCGATATCGAGTCCGCGATAAATCTGCCGCGAATCCGCGGAGATAATTTCACCGTTGAAATGTTTTGCCACTGCCACTGCAAGCTCGGATTTCCCCGATGCGGTGGGTCCTGTTATGATGATAATTTGTTGCTTTGACATTTATCCAATTTATATGTATTTTATGTTTAGTTCAAGGGCGGTGGAGTACAAAGAATGACTAGGCATATTTGGCAAAGTTTAAGCGAGTATTCTGCGCAATATAGACAGTTGGTTAAGGATCCTGTCTGGATAGGTACCGGTGTTGTGCGAGGACACGGACAGCCAGTGCTGGTGATTCCCGGATTTTTTGTGGGTGACTGGCTTATGAGGCCGCTTCGCAACTGGCTTTCGCGCGTAGGATACAGGGCGCATCCCTCTAATTTTTTATGGAATGCGGGGTGCCAGATGCCGGCGGTAGATTTTTTGAAGGAGAGTCTGCGGCAAGCGGCAGATTCTTCAGAGCAGAAAGTTGTGGTGGTTGGGCATAGTTTGGGAGGTGCGCAGGGCAAAGTGCTTGCAGGGTTTCTTCCCGAATATGTTTCGCATGTGATTACCATCGGGTCGCCGATGCATCGCGATCCTCAATCGGTGCATCCGCTCATTTTTTCTTTATTTCAGCTCTTTACTTGCGAAGGGAAGTATAGCGCATGCAGTATGCGGACTGCGGATAAAGAGAATTGCGTGCAGGCACGCATCGATCTCCCCCTGCCGCAAGGTCTGCAGATGACTGCCATTTATTCAAGCGAAGATGAAATACTTGCTTCGGCGATTACACGATCACCCTTTGCGGAAAACCGAGCAGTGTTCGGCGGGCATTTGGGACTCGTAGTGAATCGAGAGGTGTACAAAATTATCGGGGAAGTTCTTGGTAAATTGAAATAAAATAAAATCGCTCTTTCACGAGAGCGATTTTTATTTACTGCATTTTCCTTCGTATTGCACGCCGACTCCGGCGGTTTCCGCTTTGCAGGAGTTTGAGTACGTTTTTCCATCAAGTCCGCAAACAGGGCTATAGTTTTCCGTACAAAAAATTTCCGATCCTTCTGAAGAATTTTTGCGGGGAGGCGAAGGATTGGAAAGGGGCGGAGTTTTTGGCGGATTTGCTTTTTTACCGTGTTCTTCCGAAACCTTTTTTCCTAATTCCGCGAGTAATGCTTCCGACTCTCCAAATATCATATATGAACTGTATTGGGCGGGATTTTCAACAATTTGCATAAGTCCTTTTTTGAACGCTCCCTCATCGAGACTTTGGGCCTTTTTCAATGTTTTGGCCGCATTTACGCGCAATTTTTCTCCGTTTGACGCGCCAAGATCGTCTTGCATGGCGGAAAATGCGGTTTCGTGGTCGAGCATGCGGCGCAAAATTTTCTGTACTATTTCTTCAGTGTTTTTGTTTGCATCTTTCAGCATCTCTAGGCGGGATTGCAGGCGCTCTTGCGCACTGCGGTAGTTTTCTAGCGCTTGATCAAACGCATCCGCACTGCCGGACGCCGCCACTTTGTAGCTCTCCGCGAGCGCTTCATCCGTGCGCTTCAGCTCAAGTTCTGTTTTTTTGATTGAGTCAAACGCAAACGCTTGGCGGATGCCCCAGCTGATTTTCTTTGCAAAATAGAAGAAATCGCCGGGCGCCAGAAGAGGTTCTTTGACGTCGAGTATGACATATGGGGTTACGGTCAAGCCATGCGCGAGCGCCGTGAGGCATCCGGCGCCGAGCAATGAAACGATGGAGAAGATGATAATGATGTGTTTCATTTTAATTTTGTGGAAACTTGGAGGTTCGATCTCCAAGCAGAGTTTACATTTTATTGCGGAGCGTCGGGTATCATTTCGTTAAATTCCTCAATGGTTTTTTGTCCCAAATCTCCTTTGCCGCGCTCGCGCACCGCCACTTTTTCTGTCTCGATTTCTTTTTCGCCGACTACGAGAATATACGGGATTTTTTGTGTTTCCGCCACGCGGATGCGCTTGCCCAATGTTTCGTTGGCTTCGGAAAGTTCGGTGCGGATATTTTTTGCGCGAAGCTCTTTCACGACGCGCTCTGCGTATTCGACGTGTTTTTCGCTTACTGGGATGATAGCGGTTTGCACGGGGGCAAGCCAAAAAGGGAGCGCGCCCTTGAAATGTTCGAGCAAAACGCCGATGAAGCGCTCAAACGATCCGAAAATTGCGCGATGAATAACCCATGGCATTTTCTTAGCACCCGATTCGTCAATGTAGGAAAGTTCGAATTGTTTCGGAAGCATAACGAGATCGAGCTGTGCGGTGCCCAATTGCCAGTCGCGCCCCTGTGAGTCTTCCATGTGGACTTCAATTTTTGGCCCGTAAAACGCGCCCTCGCCTTTTTCTACGCTGTAGGGGATTTCTTTTTTCTTGAGTGCATTTTCAAGCGCCCGCTCCGCCAACTCCCAATCTTCTTTGGTGCCCAAAGCGCCTTCGGGGCGTGTTGCCAGCGCGTAGCGCGGTTTAAAGCCGAACATGCCGTAGAAGTGTTCAATCGTTTCAATAACCGCTTCCACTTCGGCTTCCACTTGCGAAGGCATTACATAAATATGCGCATCATCCATGGTGATCTGGCGCACGCGGAAAAGCCCGCCTAGCGTGCCGGAAAGTTCATTGCGATGAAGCCGTCCGATTTCCGCGAGACGCAGGGGCAGGTTTTTGTAGCTTCGTATTTCGGCATTGTATACAAATGTAGACTCCGGGCAATTCATCGGTTTAATCACCAGCACTTCGTTTTCGTCGCGCGGATTTTCAAACCAAAACATATTGTCGCGGTAGTGGTCCCAGTGTCCGGAAGTGATGAACACATCTTTTTTTACTAAAATTGGCGTAGAAATTTCAAAATATCCGCCCGCGTCATTTAATTTTCGCGCATACTCCTCAAGCGCGCGGAAAATTATCATGCCCTTTGGATGCCAGAATGGCGCCCCGGGTGAGACTTCATGAAAAGAAAAAAGCCCCAGCTCTTGCCCGAGCTTGCGATGGTCGTTTTCAGGAAGTTCGTTTTGGTCTTGATTTTTGTTCATTTTAGTTTATTCTGCGTTAAGAAGGAGATTAATATGGCAGAGATAGAATATGATTCATATCTTCGGGGATATAATCCTGATATGCAGGTATTGCGCCTCATGCTTTTACAGTGGATGAGACAAGAAAGTTCTAAAAAATATAATACTTCTTTCAGCACTTTTTATTCTCATCTAAAAGATGACTTGCGGCAAATCCTTCATGTACTGGGTTTTCCGACAGATTATTTGACTTCTTTCGAGCGGCATCTTTTGGATATTTTCCACGAAGCGTACCACATGTGTGATGAGTTGAAAAACGAAAAACTTGTTTAACTCTATCATTATTATCACACAATTTCAACAACCTCTTCGCACAAAATCTTCGGCACGCCGTCTTTATCCGAAAGGCGGCCTTTTATTATCAAAATTTTATCCGTTTGCCATATGGTTTGATTTTGCGCGAGAATTTTTGGAAACACCAAGACTTCGGTGGACGCACTCATGTCCTCTATTTTTACAAAAAGCATGGGATCGCCCTTTTTGGTGTTGATGCGTTTGATGTCGCTTACAAGCCCTCCGATGGAAACCATTTGCTCGCGGCGAAGACCAGTGAGATCTTTCATGGGTGTTACTCTTTTTGCCTTTAATTTTTCCTCGTATTCTTTTACAGGATGTTCGGTCACATATAAACCCAAAAGCTCCTTTTCCCACGAAAGCCGTTCGCGTTTCGCTGTCTCCAAGGCGGGCTTCAGCCGGAGCTTTACGGCGGCGACGGCCGGTGTGGCGCTGAATAAATCCGTTTGTCCCGCGGCATGTGTTTTTTGCATCTCGCGGTTGTACTCAAGCAGTGCGTCGCAATTTGCGAGAAGCTGGCTTCGCTCGCCCAAGCCGTCGATCGCTCCGCATTTAATAAGCGACTCCAGTGATTTTTTGTTTAAATCCTTATGCCGAATGCGACTCACAAAGTCATCGATTGATGCGAATTTTCCTCCCTGTTTGCGCTCTTCGATAATGGCCGCGACTATATTTGCGCCGACATTTTTAACCGTTTCAAGACCGAAGCGGATTTTGTCGCCGGATTCGGAATTTTTAGGAATTAAAGTGAATTTCGCAAAACTTTCATTGACATCCGGCGGGAGCACGGGGATTTTCATGCGCACGCACTCGGCGATAATTTCCGCAACTTTTTGGGTATCGCCGGAATCGGCGGTCAATACCGCGGTCATGTATTCGCCGGGGAAATTCGCTTTCATGAATGCGGTCTGATACGCCACGCGGCCGTAGCTTGCTGCGTGACTTTTATTAAACCCATATGCCGCAAAAGGCTCGATAAGTTTCCATAGTTCTTCAGCTTTTCTTCCCGGAAGACCATTGGCGATGAATCCTTTCATAAGTTTTTCTTTTTGCGCCTGCATTTCCGCGGGGATTTTTTTGCCCATGGCTTTGCGAAGTTTGTCTGCTTCAAGCCACGAAAATCCTGCAAGTTTGATGGCGATCAACATGACGTCGTCCTGGTAGGTAATAACGCCGTAGGATTGGTCGAGAATTTCCCGCATACGCGGGTCAAGATAGCTCACCAAATGCTGGTTGTGTTTTCGTTGGATATAAACAGGGATCATTTCAAGCGGCCCGGGGCGGTAGAGAGCTACCATGGCGTTGATGTCGTGAATGGTGGAGGGTCGGAGCTCTTTTAAATAACGGGTCATGCCGGAGCCGCCCAGCTGGAAAAGCCCCATAGTTTCGCCGCGCGAAAGAAGTGCAAATGTTTTTCTGTCGTCGAGCGGCACATTATCCAAATCTACATCGACATTTTGGAAGTGCTTGGCAAGCCGCACGGAATTTTCGAGAATTGATAAATTTCTGATTCCTAAAAAGTCGAATTTTAAAAGTCCGATGTCGTCTACGCCGTGCATGTCGTATTGGGTGATAATTTTACCGCCCTTGGGATCGAGCTGGAGGGGGACATATTCGTTGAGCGGTTTGGGTGCGATCACGACACCGGCCGCGTGGACGGAAATGTGGCGGACACAGCCCTCTAGTTTTTTTGCCTGGTCGATTATGGTTTTTACATCCGGCTCGTTGCCGTAAAGTCCCCGGAGTTCCGGCGTTAATTCCATGGCCTGGGCGATGGTCATGGGGAATCCCTGCGAGCCCAAAGGAATTAATTTTGCGATGCGGTCGCCCATGGCGTAGGGATGTCCAAGCGCGCGGGTAACGTCGCGCACGGCGGCGCGCGCCATCATGGTTCCAAATGTTCCGATTTGCGCCACATTTGCTTCTCCGTATTTTTCTTTGGCATATTGTATTACTTCGTCGCGGCGGTTGTCTGCAAAATCCATATCAATGTCCGGCGCCGAAGGGCGTTCGGGGTTGAGAAAGCGTTCAAACGGAAGTTTGTATTCAAAAGGATTGACGTTGGTGATGTTGGTGAGATAGGTAATGAGCGATCCGGCGACTGATCCGCGGACATTGGTTAAAATTCCGTGGTCGTGCGCGTAGCGCAAAAGATCTGCTACGGCCAGAAAATACGGCGCGAAACCTTTGTTCGCGATTACTTCAAGTTCATAGTTGAAGCGTTGCATCGTCGAAGCGTTTTTTTCAAGACGGCGTTTTTCCAGTCCGTCTTCCGCCACGCGCCGAAGTTCGCTGTCATATGTTGTTCCAGCGGGAATCTTAAAATATGGAAATGTCCAGTTTCCAAGCGAAATATCGATGTTGACGCGTGATGCGATTTCTTCAGTTATTGCAATTGCTTCGGGGTGATCGGGAAGAAGCGATAACATTTCCTCCGCGCTTCGCATGGAAAGATTGGCGGCTTTCATGGTGAGCCGGTTTTCATCTTTTACCTTGGTGCCTGTCTGCACCGATACCAGAATATCCTGCGCCTCGTTGTCCTCGGGTTTTACATAATGGATATCGTTGGTCGCGGCAAGGCGCGCTCCGGTTTTTTTGGAAAAATAATTGAGCCCTTCGTTAGTGATTTTCTGGTAGTCGTAGCCGATGTGCGGATTTATTTCCAGAAAAAAATTATCTTTTCCGAAAATTTCGCGGTATTCGCCGATAAGTTTTTCTGCGGCATCCATTTTTTTGTACTGAATGGCGCGGGGAATTTCGCCGCTTAAACAGCCGGAGAGCGCCATGAGTCCTTTGGAATATTGTCCGAGTGCCTGCTTGTCGATGCGGGGTTTATAATAGAAGCCTTCGAGGTTTGCTTTGGTGACGAGCTTTACGAGATTGTGATAGCCTTCTTTGGTATAGGCGAGCACGGTCAGGTGGTAGCGCTTGTCATCGATTCCGGGGCGTTTGTCGCGCATACTGCCCGCGGCTATATACATTTCGCACCCAATAATCGGTTTGATGCCGGCTTTGCGCGCTTTTTGGTAAAACTCAATGGCGCCGTACAAATTGCCGTGGTCAGTGAGAGCAAGGGATGTCATACCGAGTTCTTTTGCGTGCGCGATCAAATCGTCGATTTTAGCAAGGCCGTCGAGCAGGCTATAATGGGAATGGACATGAAGATGGGTGAATTGCATGAACACATTATACGGATAACAATTTATGAGCGCAATTTTTGTCAAAATAAAACATCGCATATTATGCGATGCGATGTTCAATGTGGTATGACGAAGGAAACGCTTTTGTGAATTTTTTAAATTTACGGAACAAAATAATTTGTTTATTACGGCGGTCAAATGTTTGCGGAATTGGCGGTGAAATGCGAATCCAGTTTATAAACGCATTACTTTTTTCTTCCACAGAAATACTTTTTATCATTATCGATGCGGTATCGTCACAATGTATTGCATCGAAGACGTGGGCCAATTCGTGGCAGGTTATAAATGTGTTGATTCTGTCCCATGGGGTCAGGCGAATTATCGCAGCTCCGGCTCGGTCGCCAAATCCTGCGCAATATTTCAAAACGGGCGCGCCGTTCTCCATGTCGCAAACGTAAAAAAGTTCTTTCGTTGTGAAGCCGAGGATAATATCTGAAGCGTTTTTTTCTGCAAAGAATTTTAACTCTTTCAAGTAATCATTTACCATGCACTTATGCGGGTTGGTAGAAAAATCATAGGTAAGTATTTTTACTACCGAAAAACTCATTGCAAATTCTTTTTCAAAGAGCAGAGAAACTTTTCGGATAACAGCCAATATGTTTGCGGTAAGCTCTACCCATGACATATTTTCATCAGTATTGCATACTCGATCAATAAGTACGGTGACATGGAGTATTCGTTTCCGATATCGGCGCACGCTCTTCAATATTAGTAAGAAAGATGCAGAAAAACCAGCTATTGCTATTATAAAAAGACATAGAGGTACTTCCACCTTGTAATCCTCCTCATGGAGACGATTTCTTAGTATGCATAATAAAAATAAATATGTCAATATAATCGGCATCGACGAAGCCGGTAGAGGACCTCTTGCGGGGCCTTTGGTGGTTGGCGGAGTGATGATGCGCTCTTCGGGCGCGGCGGGAGATTTTTTTGCCGGTATTCGCGATTCAAAAAAATTAACTGAAAAAAAACGAGAAGAATGGTATCGAAAAATTGTTGCATGCCGCGGTCTTGCGTGGGCATATGCCGTCATCACTCCGGAAACGGTGGACAAAATAAATATCGCGAGAGCCGCACATGCAGGCGCGTTTACTGTGTATAAAAAACTTGCTCACAAAGAGAGCAGAGTGCATGTTTTGCTCGACGGAAGTTTGCACTTGCCTTGTGGTATATCGCAGGAGACGATTATAAAAGGGGATGAGAAAATACCGCTGATTTCCGCGGCATCAATCATCGCAAAAGTTACGCGGGACCGCATGATGCGCCGCCTACACAAAAAATTTCCGCAGTATTCTTTTGATACCAACAAGGGATATGGTACGCTTGCGCATATGGCAAGCATCCTCCGGCATGGGCTCACGCCGGTGCATAGAATCACTTTTTGCAGATTTTTAAACAGCACGTAGTCGAGTTGGAGAGATAAAAATTGACTTTTATATAATTTTCTTGTTAAATATAAATAATGGAAACTGGTAAAAAATATCTTCAGTATGGGTCGGCGCGCGACATAGAACGTACAAAAGACCGCATTATTTATCGCATTTTCGAATGTATTCCCGGTATCCTCTTGTGGACAACTTTCGCCGCTATGGTTTTGGGATCGCTCTATGCGCCGCTTGTGGCGGCCATTTTTATTATTCTTTTCGATTTATACTGGCTTCTGCGGTCGGTATATTTTTCTTGGCACCTGCGCGAAACATTTAAAAAAATGCGCGAATACATGAGAACCGATTGGGTGGTGAAATTGGATGCGCTTGATGGAGCGCAAAATATGCTTGGAATTAGTAATTGGCGAAAGGATATCTGGCATCTGGTTATTCTTCCTTATTATAAAGAAGACTATGAAATCATAAAAAATACATGTGAAGCCATGGCGGCTTCGCCCTATCCGAATGAGCGGATTTTGGTGGTGCTTACCGGGGAAGCACGCGCTGGCGAAGAAGCGCAAAAAATCGGAGAACGCATTGCAAGAGAATATGAAGGAAAATTCGGCAAGTTTTTATTTACCACGCATGTGGATCAGTATGGCGAGCTTGCGGGGAAAGGAGCCAACGAAACATGGGCGGCAAAGATCGCGCAAAGAGAGATTGTGGATGCGATGAATATCCCATATGAGCAGGTAATTTTATCCGTCTTCGATGTGGATACGGTAGTTTCTCCGCAGTATTTCGGCCGTCTGACCTACTGCTATCTGACGGCACAAAAGCCTTTGCGCTCTTCGTATCAGCCCATTCCGCTTTTTATCAACAATATTTGGGAAGCTCCCGCTGTTGCGCGCGTGGTTTCTTTCTCTTCCACATTTTGGCACATGATGAATCATATGCGCCCCGAACGCCTGACGTCTTTTTCTTCGCACGCGTTTCCATTTAAGACGATGGCGGAGATCGGATTTTGGCAGACCAATGTAGTGTCGGAAGACTCGCGTATCTTTTGGGAAGGATTTTTGGCATTTGACGGCGATTGGCGGGTGGTGCCTTTATTTATTCCCGTGTCCATGGATGCCAATGTGGCGAGCACTTTTTGGCAAACGATGAAGAACTTGTATCTACAACAGCGCCGGTGGGCGTACGGTTGTGAGAACATCCCCTATTTTCTTTTCGGGTTTCTAAAAAATAAAAAGATTTCGTTTAAAAAGAAGTGTTATTGGACATTTCACATTATCGAGGGTTTCTGGTCATGGTCCACAAATTCTTTTTTGATTTTTCTGTTGGGCTGGCTTCCGGTGGTAATCGGCGGGGCGCATTTTGGGACGACAGTGCTTGCCTATAACACGCCGCGTCTGACCAGAATTATATTGACGCTCGCAATGCTCGGCATTATTACTTCAATTTATTTATCTCTTGTGCTTCTGCCGCCGCGCCCTTTCGGTTTTGGCAAGCGCAAATATCTTTACATGATTTTGCAGTGGATCATGATCCCCATAACACTGGTATTTTTGGGTTCTCTTCCCGCCATTGAAGCGGAAACGCGGCTGATGTTTGGCAGATATCTCGGTTTTTGGCCGACACCGAAAATCCGCAAAGGTATCCAGAAAGAAGTGTTTGCCGTTGAGCATGCGGATGGAAAAAATTGAGTAATTTGCCAAAAATTCATCCCTTTGGTATAGTACCCCCATGGTAATTCGAATGAAACACACGAAGGGAAAGCGAAATCGGGTGCGCTCGCACCACGCTTTGAAAGCAGTACGCTTTTCAGTATGCAGTCATTGCAAGAAACCCGTGATTTCCCATCAGATCTGCAAAAATTGCGGCTATTACGGCACGCGCAAAGTTATTGACGTTTTGGCGCGTCTCGACAAAAAAGAACGCAAACAAAAAGAAAAAGAACTCCATCAGCACGAAACCGAATCTGCGAATAAAGGGGAAACATTGAATGCCGAAGAACTTTCGCATAAGTAAAATAGGGTTTAGGATCCGGCGTTTAGAGTTTTAGACTAAGCGCTATTTTCTAAACGCTATACCCTAATTATGGCATCACGCCATTTAGCTCGTTCTATCGCAATGCAATCTTTGTTCGAGTGGGATTTTGGAGGTAAAAATCCCGATCTTCTCGACGAGGTTGTAGAGCGCAACAAAAAGGAATTTGGTCCCGGTCTCGACGAAGAATTCGGGTTTATTGACCGTTTGGTCAAGGGGGTGGTGGATCATCTGGAAAAGATCGATGAAATCATTGAAAAGGCTGCACCAGAGTGGCCTATCGAGCAGATTACCTCCGTTGACCGCGCAGTTCTGCGTCTGGGGCTTTACGAGCTTCTTTTCGGCAGTCGAGATGAGGTGCCTCCGAAAGTCGCCATCAACGAGGCGATAGAGCTTGCAAAATCATTTGGCGGAGATTCTTCCGGTAAATTTGTAAATGGTGTTTTGGGCACGGTGTATCGCGAAATTGGCGAACCGGGAAAAGAATACCCGACGAGGGACGAACTGGCGAAGAAAAAAGAAGAAGAGGAAGGAGAAAATAAAGAGGAGAAAACCGAAGAAGAGGGATAATTTATTGAATTATGAATCAAGAATCATGAATTATGTGAATTTTCCGTTTTTTCCACGATTCATAATTCGTTTTTATTAATGCACAATCTTTCTAAATTTGAAGAAAAACTCGGGGTCGCATTTAAGAACCAAGACCACCTTTTGCAGGCGCTAACTCATCGTTCGTATTTAAACGAAAATCCGACGTTTCGACTCGGCCACAATGAACGGCTTGAGTTTTTGGGCGATGCAGTGTTGGAACTTGTGGTCACCGAAGAGCTTTATGAAAAATTTCCTGACAAACCCGAAGGGGATCTTACCAGTTTTCGCGCGGCATTGGTGAACGCAAAAATTCTCTCTGATGTTGCGCTGAATCTCGGAGTGAATGATTTTTTGATGCTCTCGCGCGGAGAAGCCAAAGATACGGGACGGGCGCGTCAATACATTTTAGCCAACGCGTTTGAAGCAATTGTCGGGGCAATTTATTTAGATCAAGGGTATGCAGGTGCCAAAAAATTTATCGACAGCTGTGTTATGAATTTGCTTGAGGATGTATTGAATAAAAAACTCTATAAGGATCCAAAATCTCTTTTTCAGGAAGAAGCGCAGGAACGCGTAGGTATTACGCCAAATTATGAAGTAACGCGCGAAGCAGGGCCGGACCACGACAAAATTTTTGTGGTAGGCGTTTACCTCGGTAAAGAACTGGTTGCCGAAGGCGAGGGTCCATCAAAACAAATCGCCCAAGAATCCGCCGCGCGCAACGCGCTTGAGGCAAAAAAGTGGGGATAATAAAGTTAAATAAGTAAACAGCTAAAAGGTCGGATTTTTATAGAAAATAGAAATAACAACATACATGGAAGGATCACCAAAGCAAGAAAATGCTTCGCGCGAAGCACGGGATAGGCAGCAGCTTGAGCAGGAACAATTAAATGCGGTCTCGGCTCGAGAGCAAGAATGGTGGAAAAAAGTCTTGCAAAGCGTTTCTTACTCAAAGGAAGAAGCAGAAGCTATGATGGATGAGGCGCTTAAAGATGCCAAAGAATACGAACGATTGGCGATCGAGACAGGTGGACAAGGGAATGATAAACGGAGAATCTGGGCACTGCAGATGGAAGAAAGAGCACGAGTTAAACTCAACGTACTTAGAGAGAAGTTTGAGAAATGATTAGATAATACAACACCCTATGAGGCTAAACCTCATAGGGTGTTGTAGTTTTCATAAAAATATGCAAAATTATCAATAACAACAACGCTGAGCACTTTCAGGATGTCATTGCTCAATAATGGCCATATGTAATTGAACGACAAAATCCTATGAGATCCGATCTCATAGGATTTTGTCTATAGGTTCCAGAGATACTTCATTAACTGCCGTTAAATGCATTTCTCGCAATAAGTCTATAGTATTGTGTTTGTAACTATTTGTTGACCCAAAAAAATTTAATAAAAATTCTTTGTTGGTAACTGAAGGGAAATTCATTTTTCCAATGTAATCCGGAAAACTACTCCAACGATAATTTTCTAAAAATTTCATGGCCGCTTTATAATTTCTTATTTTTTGTTCACGCCATTCGGGGAACTTCAAATCAAGGGGATTTGCGTGAATATAAAAAGGAAGGTGTAGAAAATGGGATTCCTTGATTACTCTTATTGCTTTAAATGCGCCTTGGAAAAGTGTTCCGGAGCGGTTATATTTTTGATTAAAATACATTGCGTAGCCTACCCCTAATTTACGCATGAAATCAGTGATGCCGTTATCTTTTTTCTGTGTGAGTAATAGATGATAGTGGTTTGGCATGAGCGTGAAGGTAAGCAAATCCACAACAGGTTTTCTGGTTGGTTCACTATGAGATCGGATCTCATAGGATTTTAGTGCGGATTGTTTATAGTAAAAGAGGGTGGCAGGCTTTTCATCATTGAATTCATAGAGGTTATGAATGAAGCGGAAATAATCCTGATCATCGAGAAATAATAAACGTTTATCCACACCTCTGTTACATATGTGGTAAATCTCACCATCCGAGAAGTGTTCTTTTCTTTTGGGCATAAGTAAATACTATGAGATCCGATCTCATAAGTAAAGCTAAGTAATAAAATACCTTTCGGTGAAAGGTATTTTATTCTATAATAACCTCATGTATCTGAAGAAGCTTGAACTTTCCGGATTTAAGTCGTTTGCAAAAACGACGGTTTTAGAATTTCCGTCGCGGATTACGGCGATTGTGGGACCGAACGGTTCGGGGAAAAGCAATATTACCGAAGGGATTAGGTGGGTTTTGGGAGAACAATCGATGAAGTCGCTTCGCGGAAAGAAAGGCGAAGACTTGATTTGGAACGGCTCTCCGCAAGCGCCGCGTATGGGCAAGGCGTCGGTCACCCTTTATTTCGACAATGCCAACGGTAAAGTGCCGGTGGATTTTGAAGAGGTGGTTCTTTCGCGAAAAATTTTTCGCGACGGGCTGAATGAATATTATGTAAACGACGCGCAGGTGCGTTTGAAAGACGTGGTGGAGCTTATGGCGCATGCCGGGCTCGGTGAGGCCAAGCATAATATCATAAGCCAAGGGGAAGTTGATCGTATGCTTTTGTCTTCCGCGCGTGATCGCCGGGAAATGTTTGAGGAAGCGCTGGGGCTTCGGGTGTATCAGATAAAAAAACGCGAGACAGAGCGGAAGCTTGAAGCCACGGAAGCTAATATAAAACAAGTTGAAGCACTCATCCGCGAAATTGCGCCGCACCTTAAATTTCTGAAATCGCAAGCGGAAAAATCAAAAATGCGTGGAGTGATTGAAAGCGACCTGCGGCAGTATGAATATATTTATTGTTTGAAAGAGCAGGAAGAAATTGCACTTAAAAAAAAGGAGCTTTTCGGAAAGAGCGGTCCTCTGCAGGACAGAAAAATAGAAATAAAAAGTAATATCGAGTGTCTGTCTCGGGAGAGAGAGGAAGAGGAAAAAAAGATTATACGCAAAGAAGGTGATGCGGAAGTCGAGCGAGTGATTCAAACTTTTTCCCAAAAACAGCGTGAACTTGAACGAGAACTCGGCAGGCTTGAAGGAAAACTTGAAGCAGAACGTGGCGCGGGAGAGGCAGTAAAGCGAGGCACACCGCCTTTTGTGCCAAGTCAGGAGATCGTGCGGCAGTTTACAGAGAGTGCAAAGCGATTTCTTCGTGATATGCGTTCTTTACTTGACGAGGAGGATCGCATAATGGTCATACGCTCGCATTTCGACATGCTCGCGGATGATCTGGAAAAGATGATTGGCACAATAGAGGGGAAAAGCAGTGTTTCGGAAAAATTTTCACCATCGAATGATAAAAATGGTGAAACGGAGCGCATGATTGAAGTTTTGCAAAAAGAATCGACAAAGATAGCCGCGGAGCTTTCCGCACTGCAACTCGCGGAAAAAGAAAATCGCGAACGTATACAGAAAACAAATGCGCATATTCGGGAAATTGATATGATGCTTCGGGCAAATCAAGAGGAAGATCGCGATATTGCGCTGGGTCTCGAACGGTTTCGCTTCGACGAAGAACAAATTGCCGTGCGCGAAAAATCGTTTGGGGAAGATCTTGCCGCGATGAGTATTACACTTACTGATATCGAAGAAAAAAATGGCGCGTTTGCCGCGGCGAGTGTGGCGATCTCGCGTGATGATGCGCGAAAGAAGGCGGAGCGGATGCGCGCTCGCCTTGAAGAAGTGGGCGGCATCGATGCCTCGGTACTGCGCGAATACGAAGAGACTGATGCGCGGTATTTATTTCTAATCAAAGAAGTGGGTGATCTGAAAGAGGCCGCGAGTTCTCTTGGCGAACTTTCGCGGGAGCTAGACTTGCACATTGAGCGGGATTTTCGCGAGGGATTCGGGAAAATAAAGGAAGAATTTTCCCATTATTTTCAAGTTATTTTCGGAGGCGGCAGGGCATTGCTCGACTTGGTTTCTTCAGGTATCGATGATGAGGAGTCTGCGGAAAGTGGCGTCGGAGAAGAGGGTATTGAGATTTCGGTTGATCTTCCGCGCAAGCGCATTCAAGGGCTTGCGATGCTTTCGGGCGGAGAGCGCGCGCTGACTGCCATTGCGCTTCTCTTTGCCATCACCGCCGTGAACCCGCCACCCTTTTTGATTCTCGATGAAACCGATGCGGCGCTCGATGAGGCGAATTCCCAGCGCTACAGCGCGATTTTGAAAGAGCTTGCCAAAAAAACACAACTGCTTTTGGTAACGCATAATCGCGAAACCATGAAATGCGCCGGAATTTTGTATGGCATTACGATGGGCGAGGACGGGGTTTCCAAATTCCTTTCGCTCAAATTTGAAGAGGCGGAAGCATATACAAATAGATAGGGATTTTATGGGTTGCGGTTTCTCGAATAGGTGCTATACTGGCGCTAGAACTTTGACGAGGAGATCTATATGCACATACTTGAGTTTCTGCAAAGCTGGCTTACGTTTTCAATACAATTTTCAGGGCTTATCCTATTCATCACTACGATAGGGAATTGGGGTTCTCTGAAGAAGGGCGCCCAAGCGATTGCCGAAAGAAAAGATGCAGACAATCTCGGTATTTGGATAGTGGGACTTGCATTTGTTGCTGCTCTGTATCATGTTTTAGTGTATTAGAGGGGGTCTTGTGGCATCGGTGTATGAAATACTGTTTTCCATGGGTGCGTTGTTTGCTATCTTTTTGTTCTTATTTTTGTGCCTTATGGCGGTATGGCTGGTATTTGAAATCGTACGCAAAGGGTTTGTATGGGATGCGGCGGTAAGCCATATTATTCAGCATACCGACATGACAATGGTATTGTTTCTTTTAGCGCTTGGGATTTCCTATTTTATTGCGGATAGGGCGGGTTTTTTTCAAGTGCTGTTTGGCGTATCAAGATAACGCGCTTACAAAGCGCGTTTTTATATACGAAAGCCTTTACGGGCCTGTTGCCGAATTATACTTATGAGCTATAATTCCATAAATTCGGGCGAATCATAATAGTGATTCGCGGGAAATTTAGCGAAGCCGGGTATTCCCGTGCG
>JACOYX010000026.1 GCA_016181585.1 Candidatus Sungiibacteriota bacterium
AAAGCGAAACCTGCGCTGATGGCTCGCGGGCAAAAAATTTCCTCCACCTCACCCCTTCCATTTTTTGCCCGCTCGCCTAGAAAAAATTATTCGTTGCCGCAATAAAAAGAAAGCCCAGTATTTCTACTGAGCTTGCGATGACTTAGGTTCGATCAACTTTTTTTTCGATAATCTATAAAGTGTTGCCGGATTTTCTGACTCTCCATTTTCAGCAAAAAAGAGAAACATAGAGATAAAGGTTTTTATGATCCTCTCTGACTTGTTAAGTTCTTTTTCACCCCAACATTCAGGATGACAATTTTGTGTGGTCGTGCCCGGATTCCACGCAATTCTAATTCCTTCCTTGATTCTATCTTCTGCTGACAAAGAGGATAAAAAAGTTTCTCGTTGCGCTTGAGCTTGATTTCTGTACTTTGTTGCTTGATTCCACCAAGAAGAAAACTCGGTTTCAAATACTTCTTTTACTACTTCAAACGGCATACCGATTTCAAAGGCTAACTTTCTTAGTTCGGCATCGGAAAGATCTGATCTCTTTTTTCGTTTTGAGTTTCTGTTTTTTCGATCAAAACTATCTTCTATGGTTGCCTGCGTATATGATAGGCCCTCACATTCAATCAAAATTCCGTGAGTGCCTATAGTTCTTATCATATTGTCCGAGATTTCCAGCGCGGGATTAGCGTAAGGAGACTCCATTAGGGTCTCGATCATTTCAGAAAGCCACTTTACTAGTCCTTTTTCTTCATACGACAGTTCTTCAACTTTTTTGAACATCGGAAGAAGAATAAATAGGAGCTTAATCGCCGCTGACACCATGTATGGCACGGCTTCGGGACAGGATATTTTTGTGTCGTTGTTGTGATATCGATGATGAACAGATGTGGATAAAAGATAGGCCGGGTCTTCTCCGAATTCTGATACATTACTTGCCCATGCCAAACCTCTCTGTCTTAATGTTCTAGCGCGGTCTTGTAGTGCATAAGAAATTTTTGTTAACTCGTCTGCCCGCTTAACTGACCACGGATACCAGAGATGTTTTGCGCCTAAAATCAAAGTTCCGGCTTCTTCCAAAAACGGTGCAAAAGAATACATGAAAATCATTCTATTTCGCATTTTTGCTTGCCAAAAACCAAGCATATGTACCTACTATATTCTATGTTGTCAAGTTTTCTGTAGTTACTATATCAGAAACACCAAAAAAAACAATCAAATAAAAAATATTTTATAGAACTTTAAATTTTCGGCAACGAATAATTTTTTCTAGGCGAGCGGGCAAAAAATGGAAGGGGTGAGGTGGAGGAAATTTTTTGCCCGCGAGCCATCAGCGCAGGTTTCGCTTTTCAAAAGTTTGAGAGTGTTCTAAATACGCAGCAGAATCAAATGCAACGAACTCTGAATTTGGAGACGAGAGGGTTCGCTCATCCAGCCCCACTTTGAGCGGGGCTACGCCTCAACAAAATTTTCTTCTCCAATTTTTAGATTTCGCGCGCCCAAAAAAACAAATAAGGAAGAAGAAAATTTTGTTGAGGTGTTCTGCCCTTGCGGGCAGGCGGAGGCGAAATAAATAGACCGAGAATAAAGGTGGATAGAATTGGGTAAATGGCTAAAATATGCCTTAAAATAAGGACTTTTGCCTATTCTTGCTAAAGTTAGATAAAATGATTGACAAAATTAGAATACCATGCTATACTATTGGCATGAAGCTGAAAGTAGAAGCGAGAGAACATCTGATAAGTTCCTTAAAGTTCGATAGATAGCATACTTTCTTTGGAGGAGAGAGTCGGCGCGCAAGAGCCGTAAATCTTGTAAAAAGGCGATTGTGAATTCTCCTCTCTATTATGAAAGGGTTCAGAGTCGCTTTTTTTGTAGGTAATTTGAGAGAAGGATGGAGAGGAGAGAGATAAATCGAGCCGAGACACACAATAATATAATATGGCCTTACGGAATCTCGATTTACAAAATACCATATCTTCTTCATCCTTATCTCTGATTGTAAATGCAATCATAAGAAGAGAGAGGAGTTCTTTGAATTAAATAGTGCTGCTACTCATGTAGATTTCTGACTGCTTTTGAGGAGATAGAAAATGTCTTTTCAAACGCGGCTGGAAACTATATTAAACCAGCCCGTCGGCTTACCGAGCTACGGAAGCCGAAACGCCATAAGGAGGTACATTATGGCACGAGTTGATTGCACCAACGCAGGGTTTAAAACCTTCCGCGCGTTAATCGTTTTTTTGCGCGAGAATGGTGGAATCGCTGTCGACCACTTCCATGCGGTTGACTCCCTGGAGGTGGAAAAGGGACGGACATTTGATAGAGTGGAGGTAGTAGGCGGAGGAATCCGCTACTACCAAGACTGGGTCTTCCACCTCAACTTTGTCTTCGACAAAAACGGAGTAGTGGAAGACGCCGCATGGTCTTCGGGAAATGAGTTGGACGAGCAGGTTCATCCGCTCGACCAAGATCCTCGAGGCTGGCACCGCCTCGTAGCCGACGAGCGGCATGAGAGGTAGGAGGTGACTTATGGACGTAGTAAAAAAAGTTTATGAGTACCTTACTTCCACTGGCGAGCCTGTCAGAGAGCTCGCCAAAGGTGACATCAACACTATTGACCAAGTCTGTGAGAAAGTCCTCGGTTGTTTATGGGACTCTCTCACTCCGCACGAAAAAGGATTGATGTGCGGGGCAATGAAAGGCGACTGGGGAATCAAACCGGAGCGGGAAGACCTCCTGTTGTCGTGGGATGTGAGGTGGAAAGGAGACCACATCGATATAATGATCGATCCTCCCTCCCCAATATCTTATTGGGGAAAATATAAAGTCGTTTGCTCCCGCCAGATTGTCAGAGCCTGCAAAGAGGCTAACAGTCTGGTCCCAGCCGCCGACTACAAAATCAAGCGGTTGGGAATTACTCTGCGAGAGCTCGCAATTAGATGCGGGGTCGCCGCAGAGTAGCAGTATTTCCCTTTCAGCGCGGGGCGTAAGCTGGAAGGAGTAGCTGTCCCGCCAAGCGGGATCGACATCGCCTCAAGTTCTTTCGCGGCTTGCACAAAGCCGCACACGGAGCAAGCACAAGCTCCAAAAAAGTGGGGTTGTAAAAAATCAACCCCCTGCTCGTGGAATGTATATTCCACCTGATGAGTCGGAAACGACGAAAGCAGAAAAGTTCTTTACAACAAATAATGCAAAAGCTGTTGCTTGCGGGAGAGAAGTTAATCTTTTTGGTTGATTTCTTTCCCGTAAGCAACGGTACATCTTCATACAATGTGGCTGCCGGGCCTGGATTCGAACCAAGATAACATGCTCCAGAGGCATGTGTCCTACCATTAGACGACCCGGCAATAATCACATAAAACAAATGCGCCGAGGATTTCTCCTGTGGGCGCATTTATTATAACCATATTTCTATTGGAATTTCAATAGGATTCGATCGCGAAAATTACACCTCCAAATACCTCCGAATCGCGATGCCGCTCGAAAAAACACCAAGCAGAAGTCCCGCACCGAGCATGATCGCAAAAAACTCGATTATATTCCCTTTGTAGTATTGAAAAATATCAAAATCTGGAATCACTACGGCAAGATAGGGCGCAAACCCCCAACTCAAAGGATAAAAAAGCGCTGTCGTAACCACTGCCGCAATAACTCCGTAAATCACCCCCGCCACCAAAAACGGCCCGCGGATAAACCACCTCGTCGCGCCTACAAGGCGCATAATGCCGATTTCTTCGCGCATGGTATATATGGCAAGACGAATCGTGTTGAATGCTACGAGCACGGCGACAAACGCAAGAAGCAGTGCAACCAACGCTCCCGCTCCCCGCACAGTACTGATCATAGAGCCAAGTTTTTCGATCACTTTCTGATTTTCCGAATAATTTATTTTTTCCACCGTCGGATAATTTTTGTTGACTAAAAATTCGCTGATTGCGGCGTATTGCGAGGAGTTTTTGGCTTGAATATTCAAGCTCGCTTCGAGAGGATTGTCGTCAAGTTCTCCAAGCGCGTCCACAATCATGGCATTTTCCTTGTGCCGCTCGCGAAATTCGGCAAGCGCCTGATCCCGCGAAACATAGGTAACTCCGGCGACTGCGGGAACTGCTGTAATCTCTTCTTTGATCGTCAAAATATCATCCTCTGAAGCGCCAGGGACAAAATACATGGTAATATCTATTTTCGCCTCCACCGCATCAAGCGCAGTTTGCGAGAGCGCGCCGATGAATATGAGATTCCCCATAACGAAAAGCACCAGCGCCATGACAGTAATCGTTGCCGTAGAAAGCCATCCGTTGCGGCGGAAGCTCAAATATCCAGCCCGCAGAACTCTTTTTATATTGGTGAAAAGCATAAACAATGCGGATAGTTATTTTTTACCATATCTTTCCAGTCTTTTTTTATATCTCTTTGTTCTTTCAGTCAGCATGTCAATTTGTTCTTGTCTTTTCTTGTTAAATTTATCACCCGCCTCTGTTCCTTCGGGAGATTTACCACCACCTTCCGCTTGTGCAAGGCGCGCTTCATTAAATGAAACCAATTCTTGCAATTCAGTTGCAATTTTACCTTCGTACGCTCTTATTTCTGCCTTCTGTTTATCAATATCTCTAGCAATCTCATTTCGTGCTTCCGGCCGTGGCGGTTTTATGGCCGCCCCCATCAACTCATGGATTCTTTGTTCCCTTAATTTAATTTGATATTCAAAATCCTGAATATTTTTTTCTTGTTCAGGCATGGACTCTGCCTTACCAAACGCATCAATAACATAAGATTCTTTAGACATAATGATTATTATTTATTAACTATTAATAGATAAATCTAAAATTACACCAGATATTTCCCATTCGCTTTATCGCTGATAATCTCCCCTTTTTCGAGAACAATCACTCGTTTGTCTATGTTGTTGATAATCTCTTTGTCGTGCGTTGCTAAAATAATCGTCGTCCCGAGATCATTGATTTTTTGCAAAAGTTTTATGATTTCCCATGTGTTGATGGGATCAAGATTTCCCGTCGGCTCATCGGCTAAAATAACATCCGGACGATTCACAAGTGAGCGCGCAATCGCCACCCGCTGTTTTTCGCCGCCCGAAAGCTGGTGCGGGAAATTATTAATTTTATCGGAAAGCCCCACAAGGTCAAGCGATTGCGGCACATCCTCCTGAATTTCTTCGTCGGTGCGCCCTGCGGCTTCCATGGCAAATGCCACGTTTTCATAGGCGGTTTGCGCGGGGAGCAATTTATAGTCCTGAAACACCGTGCCAAGGCGCCTGCGCACATGATGCAGTTGGCTTCGCGGGAGATCGGTAATATCGATCCCGTCAAGAAAAATTTTGCCTTCTGTCGGATCTTCTTCGCGGGTTAAAAGCTTCAGCATTGTGGTTTTCCCCGATCCTGAAGTGCCGACAAGCGTTACAAATTCTTTCGGCTCAACTTTAAGATTCACGTTTTTCAACGCGACAGAACTGTGATTATATATTTTTGAAATGTTTTCGAGAAGAATCATGATTACATTTTAATTTCCGCTTCCACAAATTCATCCAAATCTCCGTCCAAAACCTTATCAATCTGCGAGGTTTCGTGTTCAGTGCGATGGTCTTTTACCATTTGGTACGGATGCATGACATACGAGCGAATCTGGCTTCCCCACTCTATCGCCACTTTTTCCTGCCGTATGCCTTGCCGTTCTTTTTCCTGCCGCTCGTTTTCAAACTGATATATTTTCGATCGTAAAATTTTCATCGCAAGTTCGCGGTTTCGCTCTTGCGAACGCTCGGCTTGCGAAGCGACTTGGATGCCGGTCGGCACGTGCGTGATCCGCACTCCCGTTTCGCGTTTGTTTACATTTTGTCCTCCGGGACCCGATGAGCGGAAAAAATCAATATTCAAATCCTCCGGCCGGATCTCCACTTCTTCAGGCGCCACAAATTCAGGCATTATATCTACCAAAGCAAAGGAGGTATGCCGCAATTGCTGGCTCGAAAACGGAGAAATCCGCACCAACCGATGCACCCCGCCCTCTTTTTTCAAATATCCGTACGCATAAGAGCCCTCAATAATCATTGTAGCATTTTTAAGCCCCCAACCGGCAGGACCCGAACCCTCGCCCCAATGTTCATGCACCACCACCATTTTCCATCCGCGCCGTTCCGCAAAACGGTGATACATACGAAACAAAAGCGCCGCCCAATCTTCCGCGTCTCTCCCGCCCGCACCTGCGTATACGGAAAGCACTGCGCTTCCTTTGTCATATTTTCCGGAAAAAAAGAGTTCCGTTTCAAGCGTAGCAATATCCTTTTCAATCTCGCCGACACGCGAGGCAATCTCTTTCTGCATGGCTTCGTCCTCGCCTGCAAGCAATAAAAGCTCTTCAAGCGACCCCAGCCCGCCGGTTATATCGTCCCAATTCTCCACTTCCCGCTTCAGCAGGGAAAGCTCTTGTGCACGCCCTGCGGCACGATCCTTATTATCCCAAAATTTGGGATCAGCCATATCCTGCTCTATTTTCAAAATTTCTTCCCGTTTCTTAAGTACGTCAAAGACGGTCCGCGAGTTCGCGGATTTTAACCTTCAATATGCCTATGCGTGCATTCAATTCGTCCATATTGCTATTGTATCACGCAATTCACCAAAGTCGCAAGAAATAGTCCCTTACCAAAAAAAATATATGGTCTTGCGAAGACCATATATTACTCCAGCACTCCCTCCAAAAAAAGCCTTTTATCGAATCCTCCGCGTTCTTTGTACCGAGTTTTTCGCACTGCAAAAATTTCTTCTTTATTAAAACCATGAGCCGCAATCAGTGCATCAATTATCTCATACAGATACGCGATCTTTTCTCTCGGATCATCGCCATGCCGCAATTCCTGCACTTCCTCAATCATTTTCCGCAAAAGCGCTTCGATGTATTCTTTGTCGTCAGTCAAAACACGGGTGGAGAGCTTTTTCCCTTCCCGCTCCATGATTTCCGGTATTTTGTCCCGTATAAGTTTTTTGAAGATTTTCATAAGCCACCTCCGAGATTCGAACTCGCGACCTCTGCTTTACGAAATATTGTTCCCTCTTTATCCAAAATTTTGAGCCGGAGGCGAGATTCGAACTCGCGACCTCTGCTTTACGAAAGCATTGCTCTACCACTGAGCTACTCCGGCTAAAAATTTTGGAAATAAAGGGCAATCCCGCTCTGCGGGACTCTACCAGCCGAACTAAAGTGGCAATATAAAATACTGTACATCAAAATCTCTTATTTTTCAATAGACCTACTGCGTAAAGATTTTCGTAACGAAATTTCTTAATTTAGAGACAAAATCGTTGAATAAATTTCGAGGCCTATCGGGCTTAGATAAGCGCAGTAGGTCTAATAAAAAATCCCCGCACCATATGCGGGGATTTTTGTGATATGAGCTTAATTTTGTTTCAAATGACCGCCACTTGCGTAACCATCCGCACCGCTATCAAAATTGATTTCCCACCATTTTACGCCGCTTACCACGCGCGGTCCGCTAATAATAGTACCCACCGTACTAGTTGCTTGAGAACCAACCACCACAGCAGGATCAGTAAGAGGATCAGTTGTCACATTTACGGTAGCCGTAGTAATTATTCGATCACCAATCTTGAGCTCTGAAGAAGACGGCGGCGTAGCCTTGCCAAGCAATTTATTCAATTTTTCGAGCAATTCCTGGATCTGCGCGCGCAAGCGGCTCACTTCCCGTTCCCGCTCCGCAGAAACAGTGCTTCTGTTATGGACAACATCTGCGTGGATAAACATGGGCTTTTCACTGTCCAAAACACCGCTTACGTCAACCACATCCCCTACCTTAATGCTTTCAAATGTGGAATTGCCGCCGCCCCGCGCAAGCACTTTGGTATCGGGCATTTTATGTACCGTAAAATTCATTTTCCAGACCGTAACCGTCACTGTGCTTGAGGCAATCGCCGTAACCTTCCCTGCAGTAATCCGCGTATGCCCCTTGGGGCCGACATTCAGCGTTTCCGGCACATTACCTTGATTAAAGTCCTGTTCATTAAATTTAAAGTCTTTATCTTCCCATTTGGTCAATTTGTCTATCGTTTTTTCGATCGTTTTTACTACCCCATTTGCTTTTCCATTATTTTTCTCATTTGCGGAAACAGAAAAAGCCACCGTAACCACCAACACGATCACCGCGAGAGGAAGAATAATGTAACTATTTTTTTTCATCATAAATGATAATGATTAAATTAAATTAGATTAGATTAGATTAGATAAATACTGCCTTAAAAATACCGACTCTCGACCTTTTTATATTCTACTATTATATATGACGAGATAGGGAAAGGTTTCTTACTATAGACATCACGCTATGAAATCTGATTTAGAAGCAACAGAAATGCGCGAATTACGCAGTTTTGGACTGCCGAAAAACCGCAGATATACTGGCGCAAGTATATTGAGGATTTTTAGGCAGGAAAAACAAGTAATTAGCCGTTTTTGTTGTCTTATGGAGTCCGATTTCATAGCGTGATGTCTACAGACCTATTCTTTTTTCAATGCCCCCTCCGTATACACATTGGCCGCATTCCACAATAGCCACCCATGATTTTCCGTTTTATCCGCCGCATCGATCTGCAAACGCACTTTTTGGGAGCCATACGGACGTTTGGCCGCTTTGTCGGCATCGTGGTAAAAATCTTCAAGCCATGGGCGCAATCGCGCTTTGCTTGCAGGCGCGGTGAGTGTTTCTACAGTGGTGGTAGCCGATGAAGAAGTTGCCGCATGTTTACCGTCGAGAAAATCCCGCGCAAACTGCAAAGAACGCCCAATAATCACATCGGGATGCAGGCGCGCCTGATTTACGTTGAAATTTACCGCAGGCAAGTTGTTTGCAGAATCTGCAGGCAAATAAAATCCACTGTAGTAGTGCGAGGGATATACCATAAAAGAAATATAATCAAAGCTATTACCGATATCTTCGAGCCTCTGCCCAATGCCTACATCCCCCTCGCGAATCGCGGCATAGCCAAAAAGATCGGCGGATAAAATAATATCCGGTTTATACGCCTTGAGATCGTTGTGCAAAAACTCAAAAAAACTTTTCATTACCGCATATTTTTGCGTTTTTTTGTCCCATGCGGGATATATTATTTTTTCCACATCTCCATCCGAAGGAAACCGCACATAATCGAATTGAATCTCGTCGAACCCAAGATCAATCATTTTCTTTGAAAAATCCGCTATATGCCGCCGCACACCGTCGGATGCGGGATCGAGCCAATATCCACCGCGATTGTCGCGCCAGAAAATAATTTTAGAATCGACACCGTTTGGATTTTTTATCCGCAAGTGACGTTTTCGACTGCACTCATCACCCACCGTTTTCGGCACGCTTCGCTTTAAATACCATTCGGGATGCATTTCAACTTGCGACGCGTCTTTCATCACCACAATTCGCGCAATTGCCCAAATGTTTTTCTGATGCAGCTCTTCGAGAAGGCTTTTAATCATTTTTTCGTTAAAGTCCGCGCCGCATACTTCTTTTACGTCAATCACAATACCATTGATTTCCGTGTCTTCGGCAAGTTTTATCAAGGAATTCCGCAAACGCGTCGCCCCCGCACCGGCATCGCTTGCCACATCGGCAGTCATATAAATACCTTTAATATTGCCCGATTTTTCAAGCGCTTCGGCAATAAGTTCTTCTTTGGTTTTCTGTGGAGGAATAAATGCATCGGTATTCAGCATCTGGCTTGCCGGTGATGCAATATCTGCAAACCCGCCATGAGTAAGCCCGAATACAACAAACATAAAAAACACCGCTATCGCTCCGGCTCCAACTGCTATCGCAAATCCGTGAAAAAAAGTTTTCATTGTATCATCCTCAAAAGCCGCACGCGAAAACGCCGCTCATTTATATACCCCGTAAAAAAGACAGTAATTCCCGCAACAATAGATTCCGTAGAACCGATCGCCGCAAGTACCCAGCCGTTATGCATATATCCCAAAAGGGCACCCAAGATACCCATTATCGGCGCAAGCCCCGCTCCCATGAGAAGACCAAGACGAGCCGGATTGGTAAAATCCTGCGAAAAAGCGAGCTTTGCTTTTATCGGCTTTTGGTCGAGCCCAAGCTTTTCCTCTTTATCAAGCACTTCAATATTTTTCCGATACATAAAAAAAGATTGAATGGCTGTAGTGAGTGAAAGCGCAACGGCGGAAACACCGAATACAATACCCCCCAAGACAAGCCTATCCTCCTCGAGCAGTCCCTCAACGGAAAAGGCGCCCCACGTGGCAAGCAGGAACACAGGAACCAAAATACGGGAACGCTTCGCAAGCTCACGCCAAGCAAATCCCGAACCGCGAAGTGCCATGATTTCCGCCGATTCACCCAAGAGATCATCTACGGAAGCCGCAAACACCTTACCCACCCCCGCTGCAAATTTCTCCAAAATATGCGCCACCGGCCCTACTATAAAAAGCGCTTTGATGATAGATTGCGCAATTTCTGTGCGCTCCTGCGCGTTGTCAGCAATTACGCGATATACCGAATAATCCACGGCGAGCGGATATATAAGTTCGGAAAGCTCGGTAACAAGACGCTGTTCGGAAGCTTCGATACCTAAGTTTTCACTGTCTATCAGCATGATCTGTTTAAAACGCAGGCGATCGCGAAGAATCGTTTCCACCGCGCCGTCCAAATCTTCGCCATGCTCCTTTGCGCGGATATAATCCGCCCCGGTAAATTGCGGAAGGTGCTTATCGCGTAGAAGCTTCGGAAGCCATGTTATGATAAAATTTTTCTGGCTGTGAACACTAATCGTATGCACTGCCTTTAAAATATTCTCCGGGGTACGCACCACCGTCCGCACGCCAATCGATTTTCCGCACGCTAAAATAGCCCGGATTCTTTCTTTATATTCCGGGGAACGGCTGAAAATATAACGAATCTCCACAGGCAAATATCGCTCCCAATCGCACTCTTCCGGAAGCGAAATTACTTCAACTCTATACCTCCCCATCGGAGATTCTTTTGGCGGACGCGTAGAATACTCCAACATATTTTTAAAGTATACTCTAAAAAATATGTTAATTCAATGTGTAAAAAGCTGAAACAAAATCTGCTTTCGGCTTGGTTTACTCCGTTTTTTCACTTGACCGCGCGATGTATTGACAAGAGTGCTTAAATTTGATATGACTAAAACAGTAAGGAGGCGCATAATGAACATGATAGAGATTGTTTTGGCAAGAAATCTTTTTGAAACTCAGGAATTTTTGAACTCGCCGTATGTGGCAAAATTTTGCGCTACAATGAGGAGGGTATGGCTTACCAACGCAGTACTTCCTCCGGGACATTTTGGAAGTTATTTTGAGTGCACAAGCCGACGAAGCGGAGTATACGCCAATCCCTATATTCATGATCTTTATATTCTACACGAATTGCTTCATATACATGAATTCAGGCAAAGTGGGTACTCACCCGCCTGGAGCTGGCTGGACTGGGCACTCTATATCAATACCATCGAATTCGAAGTAGCCATCATGACTGATTGCATGATTTATTTTATAATCCCCGGGCTCCGCGAGAAAACTTTTTCGCACGAAATATGGGTAGATGAATATTTGGGGTTATTAGGCAAACCGATTCAATATATTACCGCACGCATCCGCGAAGAGCGCTTCAAGGCCTACAACAATCCAGATCCTCGCAATATACTTGCACAGCAAATCCGAGCATATGCGGAGCAAAACATGAAATGGTGCCAAATTTGGGCAAAACCAGTAGGATATGGTCCATATGCGGAAAAACCTGCATTTCGAGTGGTAGAAGAACATCGTCCTCGTATTGCATTCCTCCAACATCACATTCGGTGGCTTGCCGACGTATCCGAACCGAAAAGCGGCACACCTTTTGTTGGGTTGGACGGTATTCCGTTTGCCCGCCAAGCGGAAAAATTCCAAAAAGTATTCGAAGAAAATAAAAAATGGTTCGGCAATGAAGTCCTCCTTGCTTAATCAAAACCAAAAGACGGCAAAATATGCCGTCTTTTTACCTTTGCATAATTTTGAGATGAGCGCTAATAACCTGAAATCCAAACGGCGATGGATGAGCGAGAGCGCGAAAAGTCCACTATTGTGCACTTTTATAGATGACGTTAGAATCTCTCTTAAGGCGCTACTTGATCCTTTGGATGACAGTTTACTATGTTTTGAAAGCGCTGTAAGACGCCGATAGAAAACGGAATCATCACTGGCATTATTGACCTATTTATGATTAGGGAATATATTAAAACACAGATCATTGGCAATATCAATTCATGAGGGGGTCATTATGGAGCTTGCTGAAAAGTTAAATACGATAAATAGTCAAATCGCAGATTTGGTGCGGCAAAGAAACAATGTGCTGTGCGAATTGCGTAAACAATGTAAACACCTTCGGCTTGTAGAGCTAAACGATAGTCCTCCTATGCGCATATGTGCCGATTGCGGGGCAGAAGAGCGCGGCTGGTATTGTGGCTATCACGTTCTTGTAATGCGGTGCGATACCATTATTGCCCCTCATAAAAAAGAACGAGCGCTTATAAAGATAACGAGAGATAGTAATGTTTTTTACGGCTTTCGTAAAAGTGGCCCACTGTATCTTGTTGGACAAAGCCATCCGAATTTCGGAGAAGGAGTTCAAACTTATGAACAACTCACTGAGATATTAGAATAAAGAATATTTTCGTTGATTTCTGGGGGATAATACTTCCCCAGATTTTTTATTATTCAAAAAATTTGGTGGATAAACAAGTTAGAACCTCCACCAAATTATCAAAAAGCCGTTTTCTTTTCAGAAGATTTTATTATTCATCAATAAAAATTCCATTTCCCTATACGGGCAATAGAACGATGTTAGAACCTCCGAAATTTCTGAAATAGAAACGGGGATTGATGCGCCGGAACGCTAAAAGTCCACTATTGTGCACTTTTATAGACGAAGTTAGAACCTCTCTGGCGGACACGAACGAATGGTTTATACCGAGTTTTGGATAAAAAAAGAGCGGCGAATTACCGCTCTACCTCTGAATTATTGGCAATAACACCAGACCCCGGCTTCAGTTCCTCTATACTGACGATGGCACAGCTCTCTTCGCATATAGCTTTCAGAAATAACACCTATTGCACTTGAATGTTCTGGTTGTTTGACCAGTTCCATCCACTTGTCAAAGGAGTCGATGAATTTTTTCCTATACTGCATATTTTCTCTCTGTTGACTTTTAATACTTTCAACATTTCTACATCCGATAATTTTTACCACAATTTCGCTTTTTTGTTCATCTATGATTAGCCATTCGTCTAGGGAAGAATACGTTCTAGGAAGTCGTAGAAATTGTATAAAAAGAAGAGGATGTAATAATGCCCTTAAAAATATCTGACGCCAAGTCCATTTATGCATCTGTATTTTCCTTTGTCTTTTTGGATTTTGGAACTAAGCCCAAGATAGCATGTCCGCGCTCTTCTTGCAATTTTTGTTAGAACCTCCATCCAATCATTAAAAAATTATTTCTTTTTCAGAATATTCAACTCTCGACACACAAAACTTCCATTTCCCCATACGGGTAGTTAGACAATGTCAGAACCTCCGGTTTTTCTGAAATAGAAACGGAGGTTGATGCGCAAAGGCGTCAAAAGTCCACTATTGTGCACTTTTATAGACGACGTTAGAACCTGTCTTGGTGTCAGAATTGACGGTTAAAAATACTTTACTCCGAGTCTTTTGGTCAAGTTGATCATTTCAGTTTTTGCTAGTTCCTGCTGATCCTCTTCAATTTTTGGAAATGCATACGCGGCATGGCTAAGCGGTAAATTAACCTCGACTGAATCTCTTGTTTCGTCGTAATGATCAAATCGTTTAGATACACCAAGACCAGGAACCAACGCTTCTCTTTCTCTTTTTGATGCTGACTTCGGGCTAATTGAGAACGAAAGGCGCACTTCGTTAAAATCAAGCCTCCGCTCTTTTGGCCATTTTTTAAGAGCTTCCAATACTTGAGTATCTCCAACTTCTTCGACAAAACGCTTCATTTCTGAAAAAAACGAGGATCCAGTTTCTCCTGTCATACTAACTTCCGCTATATTATCGCCCATTTTCGCTCTCCACTGCTTTGAATATAAAATATCAAAGTGGTTTTGGGGGTCTGGATTGTGTTCGCGAACCTCTTGCCAAACCACATCCTCTTTTTGATTGATTTCTGCAAGATATTTTAAACCAAGTTCAAATCTTTTTTTGAGAATTTCTTTATCCAACTCGTCTCTTTCTGCCTCAACACCGCCCATCCCCTCTTTTATGGTTAAGAAATCTTCTTTATCTTCAGGGTTTAAAAAACTTCTATCGCCTTTATATCTTTTCGCTTCGTCAAAACGCTCTTGCCACGGATATTTAGACTCGATCGCCTCTGATTTTTCAAATAACTCGCTCCAATGTTGCTGTAAAAGATCCCTTCTATCCTTAAGGGTTCTTAACTCTTCCATCTCTGACTCCAGTTCCCTTTTATATTCAAAAGATTCTTGTGACATGATTTTATTATACTTAAAATTATCCAAATTTCAATACAAATTTGGTTTTTGGTTAGAACCTCTGTTTAACCATTTAAAAACCATTTCTCTTTCAGAAGATTTAGTTTTTTAGCAACAAAAATCCCCATTTCCCTATACGGACAATAAAACGATGTTAGAACCCGCAAAATTTCTGAAATAGAAACAACGATTGATACGCGAGAGCGCTGAAAGTCTTAAAAAGTGCACTTTTATAGACGATGTTAGAACCTCTCTCAAGGCACTAACCGACTATTCGGTATTCAATATAGTAGCATCTTGGTAGTTTTTCTCAATGCCGTAGAGAGCTGTTAGACGCGGTTAGAAAGCAGAAAACTGATATTTTGATGTATATCCTTATAGTGCCTTTTTACTCAATCTCGGCTATTGACGCCGTATGGTACATTAGCTATCTTGAGAAAGGTTATAAAAGCTCTTTGAGAGGTGAAGAATGGTTAGAATGACAGGCACGATTCAAGACATCATTGTTACCACCCCAAAAAACAAGACGGAGATTGCTGAAGAAGAAGCACGCCAATGTCTTGAAGCTGGCAGTGGGTTTTACTTCCGAACATTCAGGAACACGCCCCGCCACTTAGGAATCGGCTCACGCATTTTTTATCTGGAAGATGGCTATGTGCGCGGATTCGGCATTGTTTCCGAAATCAAGAATGGTGACATGCAATGCGGTACTACGGGTTACGATTGGGGCGACGGAACTCACGCTATTATGCAGGCCGACAGTTGGAAATGGATCAAGCCAATTCCCATGAGAGGTTTTCAAGGATGGCGTTACTTCACGGCGAAAGATATCAAAGTTGTCGGCAATTGGCTCGCCCCAAAGCCTTCAATAAAAGGGGCTCCTGTGGTCAAGGTGGACTGGAAAACCAGCGAGCCGCCCAAGAGAAAAACTAAATCTGTAAGATTACGCTATCAGGATTCTTCGGGTAGTATTTATCAAGGCAATTTTGTATGGTCTGATATGGAGAATACATGGCTTGAGTGTGTTGAAGAGGGAGTCAGCCTCTATGAAGACGATGGATATAAAGTGTTAGGGTGGAAATAATAAATCCACTATTTGTAGCGGTGCGATAACATCAAGCCGCTTTTTTATTATAACCTCGGTCTAACTGCCGGAAAACCGTTTGATTATCAGAAAGAAATATTTTATCAATTAAAAAACTTCTTTTTCCATGTGCGGGCAATAGAATGCTGCTAGAACCCGCAAGATTTGTGAAATTTAAATACTTCTCGCGCGGCCAGAGCGCGAAAAGTCTTAAAAAGTGCACTTTTATAGACGATGTTAGAACATCTGTGCAGAACCTTAATTCCGTTGCTTAAGCCACTCTTTACACTGTTCGGATACGTTAGGGTCGAGAGTTGAAAACAAATCTTTTTCAGTGATGGTAAATTTCTTGCCGCTGTTCAAGATTACTATGTAAGTAAATGAGTTAAGGCTTGTCCTGACGTATGAGGGACTGTAGTGCGGCGGTTCTTTCAAAACATAATCCGGCGCCCACTGTTCGAAAGTCGTCGGATATTCTTTATTTGTTTCGTAATATTTGCGGAGATAAATATTTGAATGAGCGCAGGCAACTTCTTTGATGGCTTCATCGTTTGCGTTTTTGGCACTCTTCACGCCGAAGAATATCCCTGTCCCCATATACGCAACCGCCAATACCCCCAAAAGAACAATTATGGAAAGAAGAAATACAATTATTTTTAAAGATTTACTCATGATAGAAAAATAATATCAATGATGACTACAATAATCGTACCAACTATAAGCATATTGCGGAAAAGATTTTTGGGATACTTTCGAGCAACCACAAGGGCTACTATTGTTCCTGCTAGCGCAAAAAATGGCGCAACGAAAATAATAGGAATCAAAAGCAGAGTATTCGCGACAAGAAGCAAAGAAATTTGGAGGAAAAAATCTTCCAAAAAGGAAGCTGGACTTAAAATAAGCCCGCCGATTTGTGTAATAATCATGCCGGCAGGTATGGAGAGAATAAATGCTGAAGCACCCTGAAACCAAGGACGTTGTAACAAGGGTGGTTTTGTTTGCGACTTGGATTGTTGAAAATTATCCTCCATGTACAAATAATACCATACTCGGGTCGTTAATGTTAGAACCTCCACCCAATCGTTAAAAAGCCGTTTCTTATTCAGAAGATTTTATTTTTCAGCAATAAAAAAATCCATTTCCCCATACGGGCAATTAGACCGTGTTAGAACCTCCGAGATTTCTGAAATAGAAACGGCCATTGACGCGCGAGAGCGTCAAAAGTCCAACATTGTGCACTTTAGTAGAACAGGTTAGAACCTCTCTCAAGGCACTAACCGACTATTCGGTATTCAATATAGTAGCATCTTGGTAGCTTTCCTCAATGCTGTAGAGAGCTGTTAGACGCTGTTAGAAAGTAGAAAACTGATATATTGATGAATACTGCCCGTCTGCAATAGAACCTCGCTTAGAGTGCCCAACTTTTTTACGTCCGTATCCATCCGCAAATATTCACAATAGTCACGAAGTTCACGATATAAAAAATTGCTGAAAAATGTTGCTCATAGGAACGCTCACACAGGACGGGCGTTTTTTTAGTATAGTGATATGGAAAAATATAGAATTATTCTCCATATAATAAATCACAATAAATAAAGAAAGGCGTGTGGGAGAAGATCGCTGTCGCGATTTCCCACACGCCTGGGGCTTAGTGCTACTTCTGGGTTGACTGCGGTTTACCGCTGGTCGTGTCGAACGTGCCGACGAGAGGAACGCCCATCGGGCCAACTGGGATGTAGATCGTCGTATGGTTCGGGGAGTTTACCATTGCCCTCTGGGCTTCGATGGCCTCGTGCTGAAGGTACTGCGCGGTGAGCTTGGCCTGGATGATCTCCATGGCCTTGGCGATGCCTTCGGCCTGGACGATGCGCATGGCCTTCGTTTGCGCCTCGATCTTGAGCTCGGTCGCTTTCTGTTCGAGCACCTGGGTCATCGCCATCTTCTTGGCGACGGCATCGGCAACCTCTGCCGGATACTGGATGTTGCCGACCACGACACTTGCCACCTCGAACGGAGTGTTCTGAGTGAGTGTCTTGACCCGAGTGAAGACTGCTTCTCCGACGGGCGTGATCTTATCCTTGATCTCCAACCCGTCGAGGCGTTGAATCTCGTCACGCGCATAGGTGCGAAGCGGCTCCTTCAGGAAGTTGGTATAGGCGACTTCGACCACCTTGTTGGAGGCTTTGTCGTCGTTGGTGAGCGTGCTGTATTTCTCCACAAACTCCTTCACGCGGTCGGGCTGAACTTTCCAGACGACATGGACTCGGAAACCTATCTTCAGGTTATCCTTGGACAGAACCGAGTTTTCGCCAGTGAAGTCCTCCGTGTAAGTGTACGGCGTGATGCTGACGTTCGTCGTCGAGAGGAGCCATGTGCGCCCAGGAGACGACGGACCGGTCTGGAGACCGTAGAACTTCGTCTTGCCGAAAACCGCACCCTGGGTGAGGTAGCCGACGTATCCGGCGGGGCTCTCGGGATTTGACGATCCGATGAACCAGCCGATGAAACCGACCAGGACCAAAGCCCCGGCCACGATGCCAATAACTTTCTTCATTTTTGCCTCCTTTCAGGCTTTTTATGGAACTTTTGGCATCGATCTGCGGTATCTCCCCACGAGATACCACCTGATGCCAACTTTTATAAGTATAGCAAATCTATAAAAAAAGTCAAGATCCCGTAATGTTTCAATACCTTTGCATCACCCTGCGATATAATCCAACCATATGGCATATACAACAAACCCCCATCTCCCCAAAGTTCGCAGAGATGCAGTTCGATTAGTAAAGTATCGTGGGTGGAGTACCCGAAAGGTCGCACGACATACCGGATACAACCAAAGCAGCATTGTTCGATGGTGCAAAAAAGATCCGTCGGGAGGATGGCATGAAATTCCAACGCTTTCCTCTCGTCCGAAAACTATGCCCAATGCGTTGTCTCGACAAACAATCAGTGCGATTGTTGCAAAACGAAGTGGAAGACAGCGTTGTGGCCAAGTTGTTCATCGAGAATTGCTTCGGGACGGAGTGAGTGTCAGTCTCTCGAGCGTACAGCGTACGCTTGATCGATGTGGATTGCTCAAGAAGCGAAGTCCCTGGAAACGACCCCATGATTACACCGAACGACCTGATGCCGCATATACGGGAGCTCTGTTGGAGATTGATACCATTCATATTATTGCTCCTGATGGGAGCAGAATATATATCTATGCCATTATTGATTTGTTTAGTCGGTGGGCATATGCAGAGGCGGTAGAGAAAATTGGTGCAAAAGAAAGTGTGTGGTTTGTTGAACGAGCACAGAATGCTGCTCCCTTTCATTTTTCCATGATTCAGTCAGATCATGGTTCTGAGTTCTCAACATGGTTCACTCATGGATGTTGGCGGATAAATATGCGTCATCGCCATGGGAGAGTACGACAATCCAACGACAATGCGCACATTGAACGATTCAACCGAACCGTACAAGAAGAATGTTTGGACAAAACTACCCATACCATTGCAGCGTTCAAAAGCGCATTGAAAGAATACCTTCCGTATTACAACAATGAGCGGTTGCACATGGGGATCAATTATCAAACGCCGCAAGAAGTGATGCAAAGGTATTGACTACAAAACGGATCCCGCTGGTGGTAAAATGTTAGAACCTCCGTCGAATCATCAAAAACCCGTTTCTTTTTCAGAAGATTTTATTTTTCAGCAATAAAAAATTCCATTTCCTTACACGGGCAACTAGACGATGTTAGAACCCGCAAGATTTCTGAAATAAAAACAGTGATTGGCGCGCAAGAGCGCTAAAAGTCCAACATTGTGCGGGATACGAGAATCGAACTCGTATCTGCTGCTTGGGAAGCAGCCATTCTACCACTAAACTAATCCCGCATTTGCCAAAGTTGTCTTACGAGGCTTGGGAAGCGGTCGTCATTTCGCCTTTCGACGGATGAAATCCCGGTAAATCCTTTTCGTTCACCACGGAGGACGAACGGGATTTCTCGCTGAATGCAAAGCAGTTTGCATTCAGCCCATTAAACTATGGCCGTATATATTTTTACTCACTCGAAGCCACGATCTTCATATTAGACCTGTCCCTTAATAACTCTTCTACTGCAATTCCAGAATTTTGACTGCGACTCGATAAAAATTATTCAACATATACGCCGTATATGCTTCAAAATTTTTACCTTCGTCTCGTTCAAAATTCTGAAATTTCGTAACGAATGTTATTAAGGGACAGGTCTATTATTTTTTGTATACTGTACTGCCAAAAAAAACAAAACCGCAACGCCGATGACTGCAAAAATCATATGGCGGATAATGCGTACTTCCGTAAGCCATTCAAGTCCCGTGCCCAAAGCGTAGCTTGCAAAGACAATAGCAAACGTCCACGGAATGGTGATGATAATATCAAACAATACAAATTTAAAAAAATTCATCTTAAAGTGCCCCGCGAGAAGCGGTATGGCGGCACGAACGCCGATCAATGGACGCGTAAAAAATACAATGCGCTCGCCGTGTCGTGAGAAATATTCTTCCCCTTTTTTGAAAAGCTTGGCCGTAAGCTGAAACCGCGCAAAAAGCGTCCGATACATCCACGCCCCAAAAAAACGGCCAACGCAATATCCCATGATATCTCCCGTTATATTGCCCAAGAGCAAGATATAGACCGCCGGCCAAAAATGTATAAACCCGACATACGCAAGATACCCCCCGAAGAGAAGCGTTACTTCTTCCGGCATGGGCAGTCCCACACCGGAAAACACCAAAATAGAAAAGAGGGCCGCATAGATCAGCGAACGATGGTCGAAGGAAATAAGATACCAAAGGAGAGACATTAAAGTGTAATTTATAATACCTAATGCCAAGTTTGGCGAAAGTCAATTGCGCGTTCCGTAGTACCAGAACGCCTCGCAATGACGCACTGCAAACCATTAATCACCAAGCTCAATGCCTAATTACCAATGAAATTAGACATCAACAATTTCTTTATAATTTCTCCAGCTAATTTTGGATTTGCCTTTCCGCGCGATTCTTTCATCATCTGCCCCACTAAAAATTGCAAAGAGGCGGTTTTGCCTTTTTTGAAGTCTTCGACAGGTTTTGGGTTTTCCGCAATAATATGGCGCGCAATGTCTTCAAGACCCGTTTGATCCGACACCTGCCAAAGTCCCAGATGCTCTATAATGTCCGAAGGATCACCTCCGGTTTTCACCATTTCCTCAAGCACCTGCTTTGCCGCAGTATTTGAAATTTTGTCTTCGGCAACGTAAATCATGAGTTCCGCAAAATTTTCCGCGGTAACTTTTACATCCGCCAAAGAAGCGGAAATATTTTTCAGTATATGCTGAAATTCTCCGGTAAGAAACGCGGCGGCAAAGCGCGGGAGGTTTTTCTTCGGCTTCTCGGGCGTGTTTTGATCGTATTGCAAAAGCTCCGAGACCACTCCTTCAAAATAGTCGGCAAGCGGCTTGTCTCCGGCCAAGATCACCGCTATTTCTTGATCAAGACCATAAAGCGACACAAAACGCCCTCGCTTTGCCGCAGGAAGCTCGGGAAGCTCTCTACGAAGCGTTTCAACAAATTCGCGGGAAATGGAAAGCGGCGGCAAATCCGGCTCCGGCAAATAGCGGTAGTCATGCGCCTCCTCTTTTATACGCTGGGAAAATGTTTCTTGTTTAAATTCATTCCATCCCCGCGTCTCCTGCACGATCTTCTCTCCCCGCTCAAGCAATGCGCTCTGCCGCTTGGCTTCATACTCCACCGCATCTTTTGCAAATTTAAACGAATTGATATTTTTTATCTCCACTTTCGTACCAAATTTTTCCTCGCCGATTTTTCGCAGAGAGATATTTACTTCAACGCGCATCTGCCCTTTTTCCATATTAGCATCTGATGCGCCGATACTGCGCAAAATAGCACGAAGTGCCTCACCAAACTCTTTTACTTCCTCCCCTGTCCGGAAATCCGGTTCCGTCACAAGCTCCATCAAAGGAACTCCCGCCCTGTTAAAATCGATCAGAGACACCCCCGAAGCTTTATCGTGCACGATACGGCCGGTATCCTCCTCCAGATGCACGCGGGTAATGCAAATTTTTTTTTCACTTATTTCGAGATACCCTTTTTTTACCAAAGGATGCTCATATTGTGAAATTTGATAGCCTTTCGGCAGATCAGGGTAAAAATAGTTTTTGCGGTCGAACTGGGAAAATTCCGAAATTTCAGCGTTTAAGGCCAGTCCTACCTTGATCACCTTTTTTACCGCTTCTTCATTGATAGTTGGCAATGTGCCCGGGTGTCCCATGCAAATTGGACAAACATTCATATTCGGATGCTTTTCATCCGGATCGTTCGGTGAAAAACAAAACATTTTCGTTTTGGTTTTAAGCTCCGCGTGTATTTCGAGACCGATGACTGGTTCGTAGCTCATGGCACGATTCTAGCATAAATTGTGTAAATAAAAAAGACGTCCTTTAAACAGATGAATATGCGTAAAATCTGGCGGCAATTATACAGGGACACGGCATCTCGTCTCTTAGAGCACTTGGCGAAGAATAAAAACTAAACACACCCCCACATCGGGATGTTTTATTATTCGTATTGAAAAAAAGCTTAAAATCAGATACAATCCCCTTATCTGCTCCTATCGTCTAGCCTGGTCTAGGACACAAGCTTTTCAAGCTTGGTACCCGGGTTCGAATCCCGGTGGGAGCGTAAATAGAAACTTGAAAGTAGCACTTTAAAGGGGCGCGTAGCTCAGTGGTAGAGCGCAAATTTGACGTATTTGAGGTCCAAGGTTCGATCCCTTGCGCGCCCAACAATATAAATTAAAAATAAACAGCACTCTTGCGAGTGCTATGGGTCTGTTGGATCTAATAAATAAAAAAGTTAAAAGAGCTAAGAAGTAAATCCTAAGAAGGAACTTCAACCACGTCTTCTGCTATTTTCTGTCGCCTTCTTTCTCCTGAATTCTTTCCGCCCTTCCGTCCTATTTCAGCCATATATTGGCGGTTCACACTAACCGCCTGCCCACCCCTACGCCCGGCATCCCGCGCTTCTTCCCGATTGTATCGATGCGCCGTACCCTTCAGATGAGCCGTTTGACCGCCCTTGCGAGCAATCTCGCGTCGCTTTTCCGGCGTCATTGAGCCAAAACCGCGTTTTTTAATTTCTGACATACTCACTCCTTCTTTCGAGAAACTTTCCCTATATAATACATAAAATAATTTTTTTTACAAGTGCCACAAAAACCACCCCGGTAATCGGAGTGGTTTTTAAGACTGCGAAATCAGATATTACGGCGCAAGCTCTTTTTCTATCTCTTCGAGTTCGGCGTCCATATTATTCATTTCTTCCACACTAATTTCCGCTTCAAGCTCGTTTAACGAAGGATCGGAGTCTTGAACTTTTACCTCCTCTTGAGGCAAAGCGGTCATAATATCTTTGTAATATTGGTACCGATAGTAAATACCGCCGAGTACAATCATTAAGACAAGGATACCGATAAGAATCATTGTCTGCGAATTAGTCTTTTGTTCCGAGGAGGTAATCTGCGACGGCATCGACGATGGCATATTTGGTGTATCCATAAGAAAGTAGATTAAAATTATTGATTAGCCGCTGGTGTTGGGACAGGAACGGGAGCCGTAGGTTTAGCGCTCCGGATCGCCGGCACGACCGCCATGAGCGCCTGATGCGCCGCGCGCACGGTTTCATTGAGCTCCAATACGGTATCGCGAACTTCTTTAAATTTCGCCTGCAGATCACTTGCCGCGGTCATTTCCCCATATTTCGCCTTTGCCGCATCAAATGCCGTTTTAGCCTCGCCGATTTTTGACTGCGCTTCATCGAGCAAAGCAGTAGCCTCCGCAACATCAATTCCTTTCGCCGCACGACTATCGATAAACTCGCTCAACTTTCCCGCCTGCTCATTCATACGACTAATCGCCTTTTCGATGCGATCGGCCATACGGCTGAAGAGATTCTCGATATTTTCCGCTCGTTTCTCACCAATTTTCTTTTTTAATGCTTCCCGGCGATCTTTTGCCTTTGCCTGAAATTCCTGGCGTTTTGCTTCTAAATTAGCCTTGATTTCCTGCCGTTTCTCCTGCAAATTCTGCCGCACCTCTGCGCGCTTTTCCTGCACTTGTACGCGAATTTCTTCACGGCGTTTTTCAATATTTTGCTTCATTGCCTCGCGTTTCTCCTGCATCGTGTCTTTAATCGCATTCCGACGCTCTTCAATATTTTGTTTTATGGTACCGCGGCGTTCTTGTATATTTTCCCTTACCGCATCCTTTCGATCTTGCACATTTTGCTGTATTGCCTCTCGCCGTTCCTGCGCGCCCGGACGCACGGGAACTGCGATAGGATCTGTGCCCGTGGTTTGTGCCACCACCAAAAACGGCATGAGCAGAAGCGCCGACGCACAAACACTTTCCGCAAGTATTCTGTTCGAACAATGTTTCATTATATATAAAATTAACTAGTAATGAGGTTGGCTTGTTAATTAGACCTGTTGCCTAATAATTTTCGTGGCGAAATTTCATATTTTAGAGCTCGCCACGTTAGAAGTAGTGCATCATTGACTTACAATTACGAATGACCAA
>JACOYX010000027.1 GCA_016181585.1 Candidatus Sungiibacteriota bacterium
TTTCTTGACTTATCTAAGCCGATAGGCCTCGAAATTTATTCAACGATTTTGTCTCTAAATTAAGAAATTTCGTTACGAAAATCTTTACGCAGTAGGTCTTATCAAGAATTTCATTTATGCTCGGTGCGGTATTTGTAATTAATATATTTGTTTTAAAAAGTTTATAATAATCAATATGAATAAAATTATTTTTGCGATTATCATTGTTGCGGCTTTGGCGGGCGGGTATTTAATTTTCACTCAAAACATGGATAGGGATGGTTTGATGAATTCGGAAAATACTCCGAAACCTGCTCCGCTTGAGAGCCTGCAACCCGCCCCCAATTCCGCTTTGGCTCCCAAAACAGTTAAGGAGTTTAATGTAGGCGGGAGCAAATTTAAATTTTCTGTAAACGAAATTAGAGTGAAAAAAGGGGATACGGTAAAAATTATCTTTACCAGCATGGACACTAAACACGACTGGCGCGTGGACGAATTCGGCGCAGGATCGAGCGTTTTGGATGCCGGCCAATCCCAAACTGTCGAATTTACAGCGGACAAAGCAGGATCATTCGAATACTATTGCTCCGTGATGCAACACCGGCAGATGGGGATGAAAGGAACGCTTATCGTGGAAGAATGATTTTACATAATTTAGCACAAATGAAAAAGCAAGCGAGTATATCCGTTTGCTTTTTAAGTTTTAACTTGTGTTATCCGATTACTCACGCAGTTCGCCGAGCGTCTGCAGGTTTACGAGTTTTGCGTAAAGTCCGTTTTGACGGATAAGTTTTTCATGGTTTCCCGTTTCGATGATCGCTCCGTCTTCAAGCACATAAATATGATCCGCTTTTTGGATGGTGGAAAGCCTGTGCGCGATTGCGACAATGGAAATAGCGAGTGTTGAACGCAACTTATCGATCATCCCTTGTATTGCGCGTTCCGCTTCACTGTCTAAACTTGATGTTGCTTCATCGAGAATCAAGATGCGGGCGCCGCCCAGAAGCGCCAGATATGCGCGGGCAATGCCTACGCGTTGGCGTTCTCCGCCGGAGAGTCGCACGCCGCGTTCGCCGACTTCGGTATATATGCCGTAAGGAAAGCGGTTTTTGTCGCGAATAACTTCTGCGAGGTGCGCGGCCTCAAACACCTGAATAATTTCAGCTTCCGAAGCGTCTTGCTTGCCATATGATACATTTTCGACCAAAGTTGCATCGAAAATATCCACATTCTGCTGTACTGCGGCAAAAAGTTTGCGATACCAGCCGCGGTCAAGCGTTTTTATGTCTGCTCCGTCGGCAAGTATCGCGCCGCTTGTCGTATCATACATGCGGGTAAGCAGTTTAACCGCAGTAGTTTTTCCCGAACCGCTTTTGCCTACGAGTGCCGCCATTTTTCCAGGCTCGATGGCGAATGAAATTTTCCGGAGCACTTTGCGCTCTTGTCCGGCATACTTAAACGTAACACCACAAAACTCAATATCTCCGCGAAAGCGCGGCGGAGTGATTGCATTCGGCATATTTTTGATCTCTACCGGTTCGCCCATGAGCGTGTGCATGCGTTCCGCCGCCACGATGTTTCGCAAAATGCGCGTGTATACATGCACAATTTCCCAGAGGTGCTGAATGGTAACATAACCGGTAGTGGCGATATATATCACTGTTCCCGGCGTGCTCCATCCATAGCTGATAAATAATACTCCCGCGGCGATGGTGAAAACAAAGAATATGCGGAGTATGAATCCCATGGCGAGGAAATATTTCTGAACGGCAAGCGATGCGTCTAGATCCATAATTTCCATTTCGCGGCGGATTGAAGCCAGACGCATTTTTTCGTGATTTTCACGGACAAACGACTGCACGGTTTGCACGTTAACGAGCGATTGGCAGAAAAAGCCGTTTGCGATTTCTTTTTTCTTTTCCCATTCTTCCCAAATAGGAGTGAAGCGCTCATAACTTTTAAGGTTGATCCAAACAGCCGGAATGAGCGGAAGAAGAAAGAGGAGTCCCAGCATCCAATCCATGGTGAGAATAAGAATTATATTCAGCACCAAGTAGAAAAGCGCGGGCAGAAGTCCCCAGAATAAGCTGGTTATCACATCAAGCAATTTTTCACAGCCCTTGCTGATTTTGGCAATCTTTTTTCCGGTATTTTCCCGCTCGTGATAGGAGAGGGAAAGTTCGAGCAATTTTTCCTGCGCCATCACCGGCCACCAGTTCTCAAGCCGCAAAATGCTTTTTATGAGCAGAGGTTCTTCAAAAAAACGCTTGATAACAATGGATAAAACCTGTGTTATACACATTGCGCTAATGCACCAAATTGCCGTACTGCTTACCTTTCGCCCGACGCCGATTACCCATAATTCGTCGAAAATGAGTTTTAGAAAGAGCGGCGACAAGAGATCCAAAAACTGTATCGAGATCAGCAATATAAACACGCGCAAAATATTATTTTTCTCCGTGCCGAGGAGTTTCCAAAGCGTTTTCATTCCTCGGGCAAAGAAGAACACAGTCTGCTTTTTTATCGGTACTGCATCATCCCAATCACCCATACAAACCTCCTTCGATGATTAAATTGTTAAAAAACGAAACATCCCGCTCTAGAGCGGGATGTTTTTTCAACTTTTATATGCAAATTTAAAGTTTAAAATTAGCGATAAACGTTAAAATGGCTTCCCGCCCTTCGATATGGTTTTGCAAGCACTGCGGCTGTTTTGTAAGGCATGAGGAAATAAGACCATATGCGCGCAAACGCAAAATACGTCCCGCGAGGGATTTGAAGAATATTCTGGATTGTATTCGCCGGTATTTTCATAAATTTAATGTTAGCATTATTATAAAAGAATGTCAAACGATATTTTTAACTTACCACCAAAAACCAAAATACTATTGCAAGCGCGATTCGGTAGATGCCGAAAGGAATAAAGGTGTGGTGCTGAATAAAGCGGAGGAAACAGGTTACTGTCATGCGTGCGGAGATAAACGCGCCGGCAAATCCTATTACCATCAGCATCCCTTCATTGCCGGTAAAGCTTAAATTACTTTTAAGCAGATCAAATCCGGCAGCGGCGGCCATGGTGGGGATGGCAAGGAGAAATGAAAATTCCACCGCAGTTTTCCGTTTTAGCCCCAGAAGCAGTCCGCCGGCAATAGTGGCGGCCGCACGGGATACGCCAGGTATAATAGAAAACGATTGGAATATTCCGATCATGAATGCTTGCCGTAATGTTACATTCTCCATTTCTCCCGCGACGTGCTCTTTTTCACGATAGAAAAATTCCAGCATAATAAGTGCGGCGCCTCCGAAAAAAAGTGCGGCAAGAGTGATTTCGGTATTTCCCAAGAGCGTGTGCTTTACAAAATTATAAAAAATAAATCCGATGATTCCAGTGGGGATGAACGCGGCGATAACGCGCGCTAGAATTTTTTTGTTTAAAAATGCTGTTTTGAAATACATGCTTATAACTGCGAGGATCGCCCCCAACTGGATCGTAATTTCAAAATTTTTTACGAAATCCGTCTGGGGGATCTTTAAAAATTCTGCCGCGAGCACCAAGTGGCCGGTGGAAGAAATCGGCAGAAATTCCGTAATACCCTCAATAACCGCCAGAATAATCGCTTCAATATAATTCATGGATTGATAATACTATATTTATAGAATTATAGTAGAGTAAGATATAGATATTAATATAACTCATAAAACATATGGCTCGTATCCCTTTTCTTATTCTTATTATTGCGCTTGTCATTGCCGCGGCAGGCGTGTGGTTTTTGAATCAATGTGAGGACGATTGGTGTTTTTTGTTTGAATGGCAGAAAGTGCGTGCGGCGGATAGTTTCGAGCGCTGTGCGGCGCTTGGGTTTCCGATGATGGAATCATATCCGCGGCAATGCCGTGCGGGCGCTAAATCGTTTGTGGAAACTGTTTCCATTCCGCAAGGCAACGATAAAATCCGCGTGACTATGCCGGTTGCGAATGCGGCTATTGCAAGTCCATTGGTAATTAGCGGAGAAGCCCGCGGAGCGTGGTATTTCGAGGCGTCGTTTCCTATCAGGCTTTATGATGCAAACAAGGAGGAACTTGCGGTGGCTGTGGCACAGGCGAAGGGGGAATGGATGACTACCGATTTTGTGCCGTTTGAAGTAATCATGAACTTTCCCGATCCCGCTACCGAAACAGGCACTTTGGTTTTTGAAAAGGACAATCCCTCCGGTTTGCCGGAGTACGCGGATTCTTTTTCTGTCCCGGTGCGATTTTTTAAATAAATCTGCCGCTTTTTGACCAGGTTGTTTTGTGCTCTAAATAAATGCGAATTATTTGCATTTAAATCAGGATGAGAGTATACTGTAAACACATAAACATAAAAACAATCATAAAAATTATTTGCAATTAATTAGCATTTATAACATGGACGATAAAAAAGACACTGTTCTCGCAGTTAAAAATCTGTCCGTTGTTTTTGGGGCGGATGTCGTAATTGGACAGTTAAGTTTTGAAGTGAAGCGCGGCGAATATCTGACTATTATCGGGCCCAATGGTTCCGGCAAAACAACGCTTTTTCGAGCGCTCATCGGTGTTGTACCCTACACGGGATCGGTTGAATGGGCGTCCCCCGATATTCGGATCGGCTATGTCCCGCAAAAGCTCGATATAGAGCGCAATGTGCCATTGTCGCTCCGTGATTTTTTGATTTCAAAAACTGAAAAAAACGGAGGCAAGGATCTCATGGCGGCGCTTGAACTTGTGCACCTTTCTCCGGCGCTTCTTGAAAAACCGCTCGGTTCTTTGTCTGGCGGGGAATTTCAGCGGGCGCTGGTTGCTTTTGCTCTTCTTGGCGACACCAATGTGCTTCTTTTTGATGAGCCTACTGCGGGAGTTGATAAACCGAGTGAAGAGCAGATTTACGAAACACTCCACCGTCTTCAGGATAAAAAGGGCTTGACCATCCTTACCATTTCCCACGATTTAAGTTTGGTGAATCGCTATGCTGATAAAGTGCTCTGCCTCAATCGGCAGGGAATATGTTTTGGTGTTCCGGAAGAAGTGCTTCGCTCCGAAACATTGGCCGAACTTTACGGCAAAGAGCATTATAAATTTTTCCATCATCTTCATGACGAACATTGATATCTTTAGTTTTCTTTTGGCGGCAATTACCGCGGTGGCTTCCGGCATGGTGGGCTCTTTTGCGCTTATGCGGCGTATGACGCTTGCGGGGGATGCGCTTTCCCATGTAGCGCTTCCCGGCATGGGGCTTGCAATTTTGTATTCGTATAATCCCGTTTGGGGCGGAGCTCTCGCTCTGCTTGTAGGTGTGCTTATTATATGGAAAGTCGAAAAACTTACGCATTTGAATATCGAAGCGGTTATTGGCGTACTTTTTTCCGTGAGTTTGGCGCTCGGCGCTTTAATTATCGAAGAAGAGCACGAGTTGGTGGAGACGCTTTTTGGCGGAGTTTCGCCTATTTCGCGCAATGAATTTTTGCTTGGATGTGTCATTGCGGCAGTGGTAATTGGGTTTATCATACGCAATCGTCACGCGCTTGTTTTAAGCCTTGTCTCAAAGGAACTTGCCAAAACATCCGGCATATCTGTGGATAGACTTCAACTTTCATTTCTAATTGTGTTTGCTTTGACTGTTATTCTTGGTCTTAAATTTTTAGGTGTTTTGCTTATGGGTTCGCTTATTATTATTCCCGCGGCAACGGCGCGCAATCTGGCAAAAAATTTAAACGGTATGCTGGCGATTGCCTCCGGTTCTGCGGTGGTTTCAGTGATCGGCGGACTTATGATTGCCGAGCGTTTTGATTTCACGCTGGGGCCGATCATCATTGCGATTGCGGGAATGCTTTTTGTTATAAGCTTACTGCTTTATGGAAAAACATCCGGCGCAAAATAAAAAAAGGAGAGATATGGCGGGCATTTTGCGCAGAAGCGGTCTGAAGGCAACGCATCCGCGCATAGCGCTGTTAAATGTTATCGCGGAATCTTCCGCGCCAGTCAGCGCGCAAGAAGCGGCAAAGCGCGTCGGCAAAAAAATGGATCAAGCGACTATTTACCGTGCGTTCAATACGCTGAAATCAAAAAAAATAATTCGGCAAGTGGATTTGCGCCATAACCATGCGCATTATGAACTCTTTGACTACGACGACCATCATCATATGATCTGCATCTCGTGCGGAAAAGTGGAGGATATCTCGGGGTGCGAAGTAGAAAGCATGTATTCGGCGTTTTTGCGCGCGGCGCGAAGCTTTGCAACTATCGAACAGCACTCGCTCGAATTTTATGGCGTCTGCAAAACATGTGCAGAAAAAACTCAGAGAAAAACGCATACTATTGCGTAATTTTCGAGAAATCCTTTACTTATATTTAAAAATATGGTATCATTAAATACATCACCGTTTTACTCGGTAATATCCTATGGAAAACACAATACCGCAGACAAATCAAACATTTCACGGCCTTGGTATCGCACCGGGGATTTTTGAGACTCTCGAAAAACTTCATTATACGCACCCAACGCCGATTCAGCATAAATCCATTCCTATAGCCATTGAGGGAAAGGATGTAATTGGCGTGGCGCAGACCGGCACCGGAAAAACGCTTGCTTTCGGTATTCCGATGATTCAATCGCTTTCAACGAGCAAAAAGAAGGGGCTTGTACTTCTCCCGACGAGGGAACTTGCTTTACAGGTGGACGAAGAGCTCCATAAAATCGGGCACGCTTTGGGGCTTCGCACGGCGGTTTTGATCGGCGGGGTTTCGATGCGGCCGCAAATGAATGCTATCGCAAAAAATCCTCATATTGTTGTGGCAACGCCCGGCCGTTTGATCGACCATTTGGATCAGCATAATCTCCGCCTTGATGGAGTTAATATTCTTGTATTCGATGAGGCGGATCGTATGCTCGATATGGGCTTTTTGCCACAAATTAGAAAAATATTGGCGGCGGTTCCCAAGGAACGGCAAACCATGCTTTTTTCGGCAACGCTTCCTTCAGAAATTTTGAAAATCGCTTCCCAGCACATGAAACTTCCCGTGCGGATCGAGATGGCTCCGCCCGGCACTACCGCCGAACGCGTATCGCAGGAAATTTTTATTGTAAAAAAAGATGCAAAAATTCGTTTGCTGGAAAAAATATTGGGCGAGTATAAAGGATCTACACTGGTATTTACCCGTACAAAGCACGGAGCCAAACAGGTTGCGCGGATGATCCGCGCCATGGGACACAACGCCGCTGAAATTCATGGCAATCGCTCGCAGAGTCAAAGAAAGGATGCGCTCGAAGGATTTAAGGCGGGGAAATATCGCGTGCTGGCGGCTACCGATATCGCCGCGCGGGGTATAGACGTCCGTGGTATTGAGCTTGTAGTTAATTATGATTTGCCTTCGCAGGCGGAAGACTATGTACACCGTATTGGCCGCACTGCTCGTGCAGGGACCGAAGGCCATGCAATCTCTTTTGCCCTTCCCGAGGAACAGCACGAAATTCGAATTATTGAGCGGCTCATCAGAAAAAATTTGCAAATTTCCGAACTTCCGGCAGAACTTCCGCCTGTACGCTTTTTGGCACAGCAATCTCGGCCGTTCAGCAGCGGATCACGGCCGTCGTTTGGCTCGCGGGGCGGCAGGCGCAATTTTTCCCGCGAACGGCACGGGGGATTTAGAACTCATTTCAAATAATGAGTAAAAAAACTAAAAATATTATTTTTCAGCTTGTTTTTGCCGCCGCAGTGATTGCAGTGGCTTTTTATTTTGCATCTCTTGTAAGGGAAAGCGATGCGGCACGTGGGATTGTGGTGCGCTACGGATATATCGGTATTTTTGTGGTGAGTATTGTGAGCGGATTTAATCTCGCAGTGCCTGTACCAGCGATTGCTTTTTTACCGGTATTTCTTGAGGCCGGTCTGAATGTTTGGTTTACTATTTTTCTTATTACGGCCGGCATGACGCTGGCAGACATAATCGCCTATTGGTTTGGAAAAATCGGAGAGAGGATTCTTTCTTATTCGATGGAGCAAAAAATTCTGGCAGATATACAAGAGATGCGTGAAAAATACAGATGGCTTCCCATTTTCCTTTTGTTTTTGTTTGCCGCGCTTGTGCCTATGCCCAATGAAATTTTTGTTATTCCTCTCGGCTTTGTTGGGTATCGCCTTTTGCATGTTTTGCCTGCGGTCTTCGCCGGCAACCTTGTGTTTAACACACTCTATGCTTTGGGTATCGCAAGTTTGTTTGAGTTATTTTAATTGCTTCCGCTGTTTGTAACAATGGATTTTTTCTCGTGTAATATATGTAGGGGGGTATATATAAAAAAATAGGCTAGTTGCGGATGAATCAATCCTCCGATGAAGAACTTGCGCGGAAAGTACAGGGCGGCGATGCGGAATCGTTTGGTTTTTTGGTTCTGCGCTACGAAGAAAAACTGAATCGCTACGGCCGCAAATTTATATCAAGCGGTGAAGACATTCGGGATTTGGTGCAGGAAATATTCATCAAAGCATACACGAATATAAAGAGTTTTGATGCGGAACGAAAATTTTCTTCATGGATTTACCGCATCGCGCACAATGAATTTGTAAATGCAATCAGAAAGAAAAGCCGCTTTCCAGTTTTATTTTCGCTTTTCGATTTCGATACATTTCTTCCGCATCCTTTTGCAAAAGATTTGGCGGATATAGGAGCGAATACCCGCGAAATAAAAACAATGCTAGATCTATGCCTTGGAAGGCTCGATCCCAAGTACCGCGAGACTTTGGTACTGCACTACCTGGAAGAAATGGAGTATCAGGAGATTGCAGAAATTTTGCATATTCCGGTGTCCACGGTCGGTGTGCGTTTACTTCGTGCAAAAGCAATGCTCAAAAAAATATTTTTAACAATGACAGCACATCATGGATAATAAATCTTTACCATCGATACAAGAAGTGGTGCTAGGCAAGATCAAGGCTGGAAGTACGCATATGCGCCCGCGCTGGTTTTTCCTATTGTACGGGTTTTTTGGAACAGCCGGCTTCTTGGCGCTTTTGCTGGTGATGTTGTATTTCACCAGTTTTATCATATTTCTGCTCCGTAAAACCGGCGTGTGGTTTCTTCCTTCGTTTGGCGCGTGGGGGCTGAAAATTTTTCTGCTTTCTCTTCCATGGGTGCTGATAATCTCTAGCATCGTTTTTCTTTTCTTGCTGGAGGCGGCATTGCGCCGGTATTCTTTTGCCTATCGGAAGCCGATTCTTTATTCTCTGGGCGGTATTGTGGTTATCATTATAGCCGCAGATATTGCGGTTTCTATGGCGGGCATACATGAGACACTGCTTCTTCATGCACGGGATGGCAGGCTTCCCGTTGCTGGGCGGTTGTATAGGAGCTATGGCATGCAGGAAAGCGAGCGAGTGTATCTCGGCGTTGTTAAACAGATGATTGAAGAAGGGATGCTGGTTGAAACCGTTCGCGGGGAAACGCTTATCGCGGTGGTATTGCCGGAAACGCGCTTTCCTTTCGGCATTGATTTTGAAAGGGGTGATATGGTCCTGGTGATTGGAGAAAAAAGCGGTAACGCGATCATGGCGCAAGGTATTCGGAAAATATACATGATAGAGCGCCCCATGCGCCGCCGCGGTTGGTATAAACCGCCCGTTACCCTTGCTCCATAAAAGCGCTCCGATCTTTCCGAAGTGTTTTTATTTTAAGGCGCGCATGCAAAAACATGGCGGCAGGAAAGTTTTTGGATTTCACGCGGTTGGTTCCAAATTTTACAGTGTGGCTAATATAAAAACCGCTCCGGCAAAACCGGAACGGTATTTTTTATGCGGCTTTCTCGATGGGAGTTTGTCCGGTAAAAGGCGTGTTGGCTTTTACCGGGACATTCAACGTTTCTACATTAAGTTCAGGATCGCTTTCTATTATATACCGCAGGCGAAGCGCGGTTTGGTTGTGAAGAATATTATGCAGAAAGTTTTCCGGAATGAATTCTGGAATTACCGCGATAACCGAATCATCGCTCCACATCCCATCGATCGCTTTCAGATAGGTGATGATGGGAGTGAAAAGATCTCGGTCTTCCGATGTCAGCACATCCAGCGGGACATCGGGTACATGTGATGTCCATTTGGCGCGTATCTCTTCAGTCTCCTCTTGGTTTACCGCGATATGCACGGCGCGAAGATGCGCTGGCTGGAAAATTTTAGCAAAATGCACCGCATATAGCGCCGCGCGATTTACCTCCGAAACCAGTACGACCATCGTGCGGTTTGGTTCCACCCGAGGAAGACTATTCCTCTCAAGCGATAAAAAGTTTGCAACATCCGTATAGTGCCTTTTGATTTTTTTCATGAGCATGATGATGCCTGCAATGGCAGGCACGAGCACCCATGCTCCGTGAAAAAATTTTGTCGCAAATACTATGGCAAATACCGCTACGGTTGCCGCAAACCCAATAAAAGTTATCAGCATTTTCCCCGTATTTCCCTTATTGCGTTGCCAATGGATAATCATACCCAGCTGGGAAAGGGAAAATCCGAGAAATACGCCAACCGCATAGAGCGGGATCAGCGCATGCACCGAGCCATTGAATATATAAAGAAGCGTGGCAGCCAATCCGGAAAGTGCGAGAATGCCGTTGGCAAATACCAGCCGCGAGCCTAGGTTGAGGAATTGATGCGGCATATATCCATCTTCTGCGAGTTGCGATGCCACGCGGGGGAACCCCGCAAACGACGTATTTGCGGCAAGAAGCAAGATGATCATTGTGGATCCCTGGAATACATAATATAAGATACTATTTCCCATGAGTGCGTGTGCCATCTGCGAAATGACGGTTTCGTGTTCTGACGGAGTAACACCAAGTTGATATGCGAGGAAAGTTATACCGGCGAATATGGTGCCAAGTATCACCGCCATGCGAAAAAGTGTTTTTGCGGCATTTTCTGATTCCGGCTGTTTGAAAAGCGGAACACCGTTTGATGTCGCTTCAATACCGGTCATTGCGGTGCATCCTGAAGCGAATGCACGCAAGATAATCAAGGCACTCAATATTTCTCCGCCGGAATGTGCGGATTTTGCGGCAGGTAAAAGAGGGAGGGGTCCAGTGAAAAAAGCGATCAGGCCGTAACCAATGAGTGCCGCGCATGATGCAATAAATAGGTATACCGGCAGAGCAAATATTTTGCCTGATTCCCGCACGCCGCGTAAATTCATCCAAGTAAGCAATACGATAATTCCGATGCCGATTGCAATACGGTGTTGGTGGAGAGCAGGGAAGGCCGAAGTGATTGCGGCGACACCGGCGGCAATAGATACCGCGACGGTAAGAATATAGTCAATCAACAATGAAGAGCCGCCAAGAAGCGCGGGAAATTCACCAAGGTTTTTCTTTGCTACATTATATACTCCTCCGCCTTGCGGGTATGCGTGCACAACCTGCTGATACGAAAAAGAGACCAGAAAAATCAAAACGGTAATAACAATTGCCATGGGAACGGAAAGATAAAACGCCGCAATGCCTGCGGGGATAAGCGCGCGCAGTATTTCTTCAGTTGCGTAGGCGGTGGAAGAAACCGAATCTACGCCCAAAATTGCAAGTCCTTCCGCATTGGATAGTTTTTCATGCACGATGGCTTTTGTCGCCATGCGCTCTCCAATCAGCATTCGCTTCAGTTTTGCAATCACAGCAGACCTCCTTTGGTAAATGATGTAAGGAACGTTTGTCGGAATAGTATACAACAATTTTTAAAATAAATCAATGAGACCATTTCAAAACTTTTTTTCGTAGCGAGATCGCATAATTTCGAGTGAAAAATCTGAAGATTGAGGAGGGCTATTAGGATAATAACACGACGAGATATGAAGATTTTTCAGCCTAAATTATGTGATCATAAACAGAAAAGGGGGGTATTGAAAGTGTAATAAGAAAAAGTGTCGTTATAAAAAACATTCTGCTCATTTGCGGAATGTTTTTGTTTTTAAAATTATGCTATCATCAAGTGAATTATGTGGTCTCACAACGAAAAAGATTTTTGTAACTGCCTCATCCACCTATGACTCAACACGAAGCGCTCGCAATCCTCAAAACCGGCGCCAATATATTTTTGACTGGCGAGCCCGGGAGTGGAAAAACACATGCGATAAACCAATATGTCGCATATCTTCGCGAGCATGATATCGAGCCTGCCATCACCGCATCAACCGGCATTGCCGCCACGCATATAGGCGGCATGACGATACACTCTTGGAGCGGTATCGGCGTGGCTTCCGCACTCACCCCTCAAGATATTATTACCATCGCCGGAAGGAACAAAATCCGAAAAAGAATTATCTCGACCCGCATTTTAATTATTGATGAAGTTTCAATGCTTCCTGCCGCCGCGCTTTCCTTGGTGGATGCGGTGTGCCGCGCGGTGCGCGAAATCAACGAGCCCTTCGGCGGATTGCAAGTGATTTTAGTCGGAGATTTTTTCCAGCTTCCGCCGGTTTCGCGAAACGGCGCAAAAATTCCTTTTGCTTTCGAATCTTCGGCGTGGAGCGAACTTGCACCTATTGTTTGCTACTTAACGGAGCAGTATCGCCAGAACGACACGGTATTTCTGTCTGCGCTTTCTGCCATTCGCGCAAAAAATCCAGACACAACGCTTCGCGAGCCTATTGTCGGCCGCATGCGCACTATTTTGGAAATACCCGAGGATATTCCCAAACTTTTTTCGCACAACGCCGACGTTGATCGCATCAACACCGACAAGCTTGGCAAAATTGCGGGCGACGCAATTGTTTTTTACATGCAATCATTTGGCCGCAGACCGCTGATAGAATTTTTGAAAAAAAGCTGTCTTTCGCCGGAAGCGCTTGAATTAAAAAAAGGAGCCGCGGTGATGTTTACCAAAAACAGCCCGCAGGAAAAATTTGTAAACGGCTCGCTTGGCACCGTGCAGGATTTTGATGAGGACACGGGCTTTCCGATTGTCGCGCTGAAAGAAGGCGGGGAACTAATCGCGGAGCCTATGGAGTGGGCGGTGGAAGAAGGGGGGAAAATGCGCGCCAAAATAGTGCAGGTGCCCTTGCGTTTGGCGTGGGCCATGACGGTGCATAAAAGCCAGGGCATGAGCATGGACGCCGCGGTGATGGATTTGTCCGATGCGTTTGAATATGGGCAGGGGTATGTGGCATTTTCCCGCGTGCGGCGGCTCTCGGGGCTTTATCTTTTGGGCGCCAATGAGCGTGCTTTTGAGGTACATCCCGGAATCTTTGAAAAAGATAAAGAGTTTCGCGCCGTATCGAAGCGCAACAGTAAATATCTGTCGCTCTTAACGCCGACAGAGATTCAAGCGCGGCACAAAAAATTTATCCATACTTGCGGAGGGGAAGAAAAGGAGGGCGCGCCGCGGCACGCCACCGCCAGCGGAGGTAAAAAAGAATATAAGATGGATGCTTCGAAAGAGGAGACGCGCACGCTTATACGGCAGGGATATTCGGTTGAAGAGGTAGCCAAAAAACGCGGTAAAAGCGTGGGAACTATTTTGAAACATTTGGAAATTTTATCGGCATTAAAAAAACTCTATCCTGAAGACGTGCGTCACATCCTCCGCGCCAATGAAAAAACGATTGCCGAAACGCACGCGGCTTTCCGCACTCTCGGCGCTGAACGCTTGAAGCCAATATTTGAGCGCCTTGAAGGCCGCATTCCCTACGATACCATCCGCTTGGCAAGAGTGTTATTTAAGCTGGAATGATGAGCGCCTTGGTTGTCTAATACCTTCATTACATTTATACTTTTGTAGATCATTCCTACTCGGGAGCTGGAATTTTCTCTGGATTATTTTGCGACGACTAATAAAGCGATCTATGTATTTTTTGATTATCATAACTATGTTGGCAAATTTTTCCGGTGGTTTTGTTTTTGCTCAAGAGACGAGTGATAGGGCAACCGGTGCGAGAGATGGTGCTTTGCCTGCGGCGGATGCGGTTCCGGTGGATCGCGCGACTTCTACACCGCGCGCTGAAGCTGGGTCAACGGCGGTTCCTGTCCATGTACCGCCGCGCGGAGCGCCTTCAGAAGCCACTCCCGCTCCAGTGCCATTGCCTGCGCCCACTGCAACACAAGTAGCACTGCCAGTAGAAGCTCCGCTAGAAAGCGAGCAGTCCACAAGCGAATGGTATCTCTACGGTACTTTGGCTTCTGCGGTGGCTTTGGGTAGTTTTGGCATGTATCGGCTTCTGACAAAAAAACAGCCGAAAAAAGAAAAAAATGATGAGGGAAAAGAAGATGGAAAGCGGTGCTTCGATGTGCGGCAGATGATGGAGGATAAAATTAAAGAGATTACCGATCTGCGCGGCCGCCTGGAGGGGAAAATAAAAGAAAAAGCGCGGGAGACAGTGCGCGATCTCCTGAAAGATACGCCGGAGGGTGAAGTACTTGCCATGATCGAGCACGCGGAAAAAGAATACAAAAAATTAAAAAAATTGTATACTCAATGCATAATCGACATGAAATTACAAATCCAAAACAATGTAATAATTGAGCTTCATGTGCCTGACTTCGCGAGGGTAAAAGATTTTTACGGAAAGCTTGGTTTTGAAATTGCCGGAGAAGATAAAAAAGGGGAATATCCCGGGTATTTGGTGATGAAAAGAAAAGATGTTTTCGGCAATACGCTGATTAATTTTTATGGCGACGATGAAAGAATATACGATCAATCATATTTCAAACGATTTGATCGCAAAACACCTCCGGGCTATGCGGTGGGAATTACTATTCCCGTGTCGGACATCAGAGGTTTTTATAGCACTATTTCTCAATCGCTCAAGAAATATATTGTGCAGGAATTGGCGAAGAAAATTGATGGAAAGAGAAAATGGCACGATTTTCGCTTGCAAGACCCTTACGGCTTTTATATCAGAATTACTGATGTCGTTGATTGGGGACAGTAGAATGGATGCAAAAAAAATTTTATTTCACAACAAAAAAATATCGTATACGCTTCGCAAAAGCAGAAATGCGCGGAGGGTGAGGATTGCCGTGCAAAGCGATGCTTCGGTGGTGGTTACTGTGCCGTATGTTGCGGGAGAAGAAATTGCGGAGCGGTTTTTGCAGGATAAAATGCAGTGGGTGCTTGCGAAAATAGCTTTTTTCAGAGGCTTGGAGAAGGTACCTATGGTGCGCTACGGCAAGCGGGATTATGCAGTATATAAAGAAAACGCGCGGGTGCTTGCCGAACGGAAAGTCGCGCATTTTAATGTGCGCTACGGGCATGAGTATAGAAACATCAGAATAAAAAATCAGAAAACATGCTGGGGAAGCTGTTCGAAGAAAGGGAATTTAAATTTTAATTTTCGCATTTTGTTTTTGCCGGAGCATGTGCAGGATTATATCGTGGTGCACGAGCTTTGCCATTTGAAAGAGCTCAATCATTCGAAGCGGTTTTGGGGCTTGGTGGCGCAAGCAGTGCCGGAGTATTTGCAAATAAGGAAGGAATTGAGGCAGAATAAAATAGGGTTTGTGTGAAAGGGTATTCGGCAGGAGACCATAAATCAAGAATAAAATTTCCAAAAATATGAAAAAGGAATTTGTAATAAAATCGCGTGGTTTGTTTAAAAACGGAGACGATAAACCGTTTAAGGTTAGCCGATCAGGGATTGAGCTTTTTGTGGAGTGCCCCTGCTGTTTTTATTTGAACAATTGCCTCGGCATCCGCCGTCCTTCCGGTCCGCCGTTTAATATAAATAAAGCGGTGGATACGCTTTTGAAAAAAGAATTCGATCTGCACCGCGCGGAAAAAACCGCGCATCCCTTGATGGCGCAGTACGGTCTTGATGCCGTGCCTTATCAGCACGAAAAAATGGACGAATGGCGGGAAAATTTTAAGGGCGTGCAATTTTTGCATGAGCAAACCAATCTTTTGATCACAGGTGCGGTGGATGATATTTGGGTAAATCCAGCCGGAGAGATTATCGTCGTCGACTACAAGGCCACTTCGAAAACCAGTGAAGTGAATCTCAATGCCGAGTGGCAAATGGGCTACAAACGGCAGATGGAAATTTATCAGTGGATCCTGCGCCAGTGCGGATTCAAAGTTTCCAAAACCGGCTATTTTGTCTATTGCAACGGGCGCACTGACAAGGAGGCTTTTGACGGCAAAGTGGAGTTTGATATAACGCTTCTGCCGTATACGGGCGAAGACGGCTGGATTGAAGGAGTGCTTAAAAAACTGAAAAAATGCCTTGAACGCGGCGATGCGCCGGAGCCTTCAACTGATTGTGAATTTTGCGGCTATGCGCTTGCTCGACGGGACGTATAGCGCTTGGTATACTATACTTATTATTCCTAATATACTATGAGACGGTTATAAAACTCCCCTTTTCTGCTCAAATTGCAAAATTTTGGCTACAAATCATTCATGACTCGTCGGCTTACTTTAGTCAAGTAGGCTCCTCGTCCTTCTTGGTTTTCGCTCAAAATTTTGCAATTTAGCGGTGAAAAAGAGTTTTGTAACCATCTTTAATTACTATGGGTTACGGAAATAGCTGGGGCATGATGGGAGGAGGTGCTGGATTTGGCGTCATCACGGGTATTGTGGTGCTTGCCGATCTTATCCTCCTCGGCATTTGGCTCTGGAAACAAATTTCGAAAAAATAGGGATTTTTGTTCTGCTGTTTAAAAAACACCAATCGCCGATGCGATTGGTGTTTTTGTTGTTTCAAACTGCTCCAAAAGATTTTTTGTTATTAATGTTATAAAGGGTCTCCTGCCAAATACCGCTTATGAGCTATAATTCCATAAATTCGGGAGAATCATATAATAGACCTACTGCGTAAAGATTTTCGTAACGAAATTTCTTAATTTAGAGATAAAATCGTTGAATAAATTTCGAGGCCTATCGGCTTAGATACTTCGTTAAGCCAAGAAATTTTGAAGCGATTTTGGCCTAAATTAAGAAATTGCAGTAGAAGTATCTTTATGCAGTAGGTCTTTTATATAAACACCGGGAAAACGGGGAATTGGATTTTTGCCGCGGAAGCCCGCGACGATGGCAAAAGCTATGGCGGGCATGCTATTCTGGAAGAAGGGCATGCTGGGATCCGCACGGATTTCATGGATGCCGAATTTGATGATTATCGTATCAAAAAATTGTAGGATTTAGGTTTGACACAAAACTTTTTTAAAAAAATAGCGGACAAGAAATATGCATATGCGGCAATTGCGACAGCCATTATCGCGCTTTTTGGATTGGCGCTTTTTTTTATGGGACAGGTGCTGATATGCAAATGCGGGTACATAAAACTGTGGCATGGGGTCGTATTCAGTTCCGAAAACTCACAACATCTTTCGGATTGGTATACCTTTTCCCATATTATTCACGGATTTATTTTTTATTGGATTTTTTGGCGTGCCGGGAAAAAATATAATTGGCCGCTCGGACTGCGATTTCTTTTGGCGCTTCTCATAGAAGTCGGTTGGGAACTTTTTGAAAATACGGATTTTATCATCAACCGCTATCGCGAAGTTACCATTTCGCTCGACTATTATGGAGATTCAATCGTAAACTCGGTATTCGATGTTTTGATGATGGTACTTGGATTTTTCATGGCATGGCGCTTTCCGGTTTGGCTGATTGCTGTCGCGGCAATTTTGATGGAGCTTATCGTTGGCTGGTATATCCGCGATAATTTAATACTCAACATCATCATGCTGGTCTACCCATTTGATTTTATTTTAAAGTGGCAGAGCGGGGGATAATAGATTAGACCTGTTGCTTAAAGGGTCTGTTGGGTGTGTAGTCAAAGGCAAATAACACGTTAAAATGGCTTATTTAAGCCATTTTTTATATTTAATGCCAAAATAACTTGACAACTATACTTATATATGCTATACTATCAACAAGATAAGAACCCTACAATATACCTTCAAGTGCAACACTGTGGATAAGTGTTAGTTGATAAAAACTGTTCTTCAAAAACCTCTTTAGGAGTACGAAATCCCAAACACTTT
>JACOYX010000028.1 GCA_016181585.1 Candidatus Sungiibacteriota bacterium
CTTCCCACTTGCGGCAGTCCATATTTTGCTTGAAATCGTTTTACCGCACGTTGTGTTGCGGGGCCAAAGTAGCCACTCACAATTCCTTCGGGGTAAATAGATTTATCGTCTGCGAGTAGCGCCTGCAGTCTGCTTACATCATTATTTTCCATGCCATAAGCAAGATCTTTTTCAAAATTTATTGAAGCTGGAACCGGAGCGGGAATAGATGTAGTTGAGGGCAAAGATACGGTAACCGGAGCAGGTGCTACTGCTACTGTTGATGTGGATGCTGATGCCGGACTGGGTGTGGGAGATGTCGTGCCCGCTGGCGTACTCACACCCCCGCCTCCACCACCCCCGCCGCCCCCAAAAGTGGCACCAATCGAAGGATTTCCCCCGCCGCTTACGCTTGTAGAACACGTTCCGGAAGGAGTTACTATCACCGTTTTTGTAGCGCCTCCCGTGGCAACAGACATTACCAAACGAGAATCATTGCTATTGCAGATAACTGAATAGCTTCCGTCATTCGATAAATTCTTTTTATCTTGCGAAATCAACTCGACGCTTCCGCCTGCGGGAATTTCAAATGTAAACTTCGTTGAATCAATGGTGAGGGTATTGAACGAACTTCCCCCATTAAGATTATATTCGGATCCGTCGGTGGGAAGAATAATACGAATAGTTTCCGGTATTGTTGTCGCAGACGCAACAAACGGCAGTACTACAGTGAAAATGACGAATAAAAATAATCGCATATCTAATAAATAAAGAATAATGGGAATTTATTCACATACTCCTGAATTCAAAATTGCGGGACCTGTTGTTGTAGCATATAAGGCGAAAGTACCGTCTTCGCCGGTTAATTCAATACATCCGCGGCGATTCTTACCGCTCGGCGCAATACGAAGCGTACTAGTTCCAGCACTGGTTATGCTTACATCACTTTGGAACAAAGTAACATTTGTAGTAGATGCGGTCTGGATCACGCCGGCAGTAGTTGTCGCTTGACCCACACCTAAACCGCCAGATGTTCCTCCACTCGCCGACGCTCCTACAAATAACGAACCGCCAACCGATAATAATTGCGCTGGCGTTGAAGTGCCTACTCCCACAAGGCCGGTTGTTTGAACTATAACAAATTGTCCTGATCCTACATTTAGCCCACCCGTCGAAAAGGTGGAAACAGTGCCGGTAGTTGATACCGTAAGACCGCCAGCGATTGTGGCAGTTCCCGACAATGTAGTGTTACCGGTTACGGTAGCTGTTCCTGAAACGGTTAAATCAGTACCAAGCGATGTTGCCCAGACTGAAGCGCCAAATCCCAACACAGCGCCCATCATAAGCGCCGCGACAAAAACTAAAGTATACCGCGACAAACGAAACTTTTCTGCATATGACATAGTTTCATTGAGTGATTAAAAAATAATAAAAACCGTCGACTTGTTTGCACCCGAGTGAATTCGGGTGTAGATGAGTTAACCCACCTTAAGTTTACTCTTTTATTGCAAATTTTTGAAATAAGAAAACTGTGGATAAGTCAAAACCCTCCGATAACAAACGGAGGGTTTTAATTATAACAAAAATCCCCGCCACGGCGGGGATTTTTGCGAGCTACAAGGATGCTCTTAAGCTTTACTTCGTGAAGGTTTGCTGACCAAGCTCTGTGGAAGGAAGTCCTGGCACAAGATACCCGGTGAGCCAATCGTTTGTCGTGGTTGCCGATGTCGTTGTTGTGTTCGGCGACCATGTAAAGTTTGACGAAGTTGCAATTCGATCTGCGATCCAAAGCGTATCGCTCAACAACGCAGTGCTGTTCTCTTCTGATGGAGTACCAGCCGCGCCCGCATCACCCAACGCCAAACTTGCTGTCGATCTATCAGTTCTCGCACGAGAAGTGGCATCACCAAGCAGTGCTACAGAAATCGTATCTGTCGTTGTCGCGGAAACATTGGCGACCAACGAGAAGTATCGAGTAGCGCCTGCAGGAATGTTGATCGCTTCAGCATTCGGGTTAGAAGGCGTGTTGGTTGACGGATCGAAGAGAATTGTCACCCGCGAAGAACTCGCGGCGGCATTTGCATACTTCGAACTTGAAGTAAGACTGTCGTTGTTGTTGTCGTTTGCACTGCAAGTATCATTCGCTCCTCCAGTTTCAAGAGAACTTGAACCTACGCAGTCCACATCATTCGTGTTAACCGGATTTTGCGCATATGCCGCAGTTGAAAATCCAGAATCAGTATATGCGAAGAGACGATAACTTGAAGTAGTAGCCGACATCGGCACTTGTGTGGATACACGGAAACGAACCATATAGAGCCCCACATCACCGGAAGCGTCAGCAGTTACACTAAAGCGATACAAAGCCATATCACCTGAAGAAAGCGTATTGGTAGGTACAGCTAGACGTGCAACCGTTGGGTATGTTCTTACCAAGCGCATGCCATTTGCCGCAGTATGTGAACCGGCTGAAGTATTTATCGTGCTTCCTGAATCTGCACCCACCGCTTCAGTTGCGGTTGTGCGTGCTCCATCCCAGTTTATTACCATAAGATGTCCACTGTCTTCACCGCCAAGATGTCCTGTCTTACCCACTGAACTGTTTGCCAATGGAATAATGTCGACTTTTGCGGTAAGAAGCTTATCACTGTCTTTTGGCACAACGAAGTCACCCGAGAACGTTGAAGTTGCAAGTGCATTGGTTCCGGTAAATACACCTTCACCAACCTTTGTCGCACCATCCCAGAACGTCACTTTAGTAACATCTGAAGTAGATGCTGTACCGGTTGCCATGTTAAACCCAAACTTCGTAATTCTCTGATTTTCGTATGTCGAAGTAAGTTTGAAGACAGAAGCAGTCTGATCGGTCTTGCCGAAAATAGCAAACCGTTCGGATGGACTTGAACTATCCAATGCCACTGCCATCGTGCCGCCAGAGCGAATAGTCATGGTCGGACCTACGTTTACAGTTACTGTTTCAGTAACCGTTGTCGCAGTATCTTTGCCGACTACCGTAGTATCGTCGTTTGTGTCTGCAATACCGATTGACCATGTTTCACCATTCGTTGCGTTTGAAGAAATATTACATTTCACATCAACCAACTTTACCGTTCCTTTTGGAACAACCAAATTGTTGTCGAGCGTGAAAGATATTTCTGCATCTGCACCTGCGGCGTTGCCTGACGGGTTGACCACGTTCGAACCGGTGTTCAAAGCGGTTGCGCCGTCAAACATCTGACAGTTGTTCAAATCATCCATGTCAGCATTGCTGCTGGTTGTAACTGTCAATTCTTGTTTGGTAATTCTCAAATCTTCCCCTGAAGAACCTCCGTCGAACTGCACTTTTGCGAAGAGGAATCCGTTGATTCCGCGCACCACATTTTGTGCAGAAGGAGAGTTGCTCATCGATACCGAGAGTGCGGCTCGGCGTACGGTCATTGTCGAGAATGTGGTTGAGGCGGTCGGGCTTGCGGTAATCGTTAAACCAGTACTCTCACCTTTTGCGGTAATGTCTCCATCCGGATCAACTGAACCTTGAATAGTATCACCTTCCTCAAAGTCAGTCGTGAGTTTACCTCTGATGTAGTACTCTTGATATCCGACCGGTACTGTCCATGTATCGGAGAAGGTAACTTGTTCGTTTGCATCCACATCTTTAGGACCGGCAACAACCGCACCATTTTTGTCTACGATTGATACACTGTCCATCTGCGTTCCGTCTTCACCCGCAGAAAGCACGAAGCTTACTTTGAATGAAGAAATCTGTACCGGCTCGCCTTTCGCCTCAAGCGCTACTGCGCCAAGGTTTACGTTCGATACATCAACCGATGTATTGCCGGAAGGAACCATATTGGATTTTTCTAAGCGCAATGAACCTTTTGCAATAGTGTGCTGGTTTGCATCGTAGTATGGCTCGCCGCTGGAGAATGCTCCGCTGTCATCCGTAGGATCGCTTGATCCGTTTGCAGGGATGATATAGTAGCCGAAAGTTTTACCTTTTACTACAACATCCGTCCTCCGAAGAATGTCGAAGTCAACAGTGCGGTCTGAACCTGAATCAACATCAATTTTAATGCCGAAATCAATGGTAGCGCCTTTGTCGAATTCAACACCCGGCGAGAATTTTGCCGTGTAGTACTTGCCGTCGGAAGAAACGGTCGCGTCGTAGTCGACGTCTTTGACCGTTACTTTTATATTTTTGATGTCACCCGATGCGGCAGAACCCGATTGATACCAGCGAACTTGTTCTAAGATAACCGGTTCTGCAGAACCCACGCTCCATCGCACACCTGATGCAAAGAACTTGGTAGTTCCTACTTCAAGTGAACTGCGCGCGGCTCCCGGATCGAGTACGCCCTGTGTCGGACTTACCAATGTACCGATCGACAAACTTTCGTTGATGGTCTGGCCATTTCCCTGAATAGGAAATGTTCCATTAACCGTTGAAGTACCCGCATCAACCGCAACAATCGCAAAGTATGCAACCTGACCGGCATTCGAACCGGAGGTGGATACCATGTTTGCCGCAATGGTCATTTCACGCGATGTACCTGCCTTAACAACAAAAGCTTCGTTCAAAAGTACTTGGTGATTTGCATTCAAAGTCTTAGAAAGACCGACTTGTATGCCATTTTCATCAAGGAGAATTACGCTATCAAAAGCATCGTCATCCGCCAAACCTTTTCGCTCTGCCGTTACCGATTTTACGGTTACATCACCATCAGAAGAGGCAGTAAATACCGCTTTCGTGAATGGAATGCGTGCAGCCGCTAAAGGAGCCAATGATGCTTCCGGCTGTGATCCCGCCGCCGCAACAGTAAGTCCTGATCCAACTGGTGCCGGAGGAGGAGTACCGTCCGCTGGAGGAGGTGTCGGAGTTGGCGCCGGTGCTGGAGCCGTACCGCCGATTGCCGCATATTTCGCGCGTGATATAGCACCGAAATATCCAGCTGTCGGGCTTACTCCATTTGCTGACTGCCATGCGGAAACCGCCGCTTTGGTCCTTGTGCCAAAATAACTGGTTTCGTTCCCCGGAGAACCCGCTCCGCTTGCTGATACCTGAAACCCGGCTCCATTAAGATACTTCTGTAAGCACATTACATCATCACCTGTTGAACCAAGAGTGAGATCTTTAGTAAATGTGCACGCTGTTGCTCCACCCGATGGCGGTGTAGTGCCACCTGCCAGTATCAGCAATTGTGCTTGCAATGCAGCGATCTGCGCCGTCAATTGTTCAATGGTGTGAGCCGTGGTGTGATCCGCAACAGCAGCCATCGGTATAAATGCAACGGCACCAGAAAAAGTAATGGCGGTAGCAAAAGCAAAAATTTTTGCCTTTATGCTTCCCCCATCTTTCGATTTAATATTCATAAGTTTTCCTTTCTATAGAAACCTCTCTCCCCCTTCTTCCGTTATATATAGCGAAAGTAAAGAAAGAGGGTCTCTTCGCAGGGGCGCTCATCTTTTTTATCTGTCGACATGAGACATTGCAGATTAAAAAGATGGGCGTTTTTCTTTAATACTAATAAATCAATCTAAAGGTTTAACCTAACTTTGGAGTCAAGTCTTCCCCTCCTTATTTCAAAGTACAAAACACAATATATTGCTTCTCTGAAATAAGAAGAGGATCGACCGGACCTTGAGTCTCCAGAACTGACAATTTATTTTAACTCTCTTGCCAAATAATCAATATAAGTATTTCCGCATCCGAAGCGGGCATATCGTAATTTCTTTTCATCCTTTTTTATTTAATTTTCAAAGTTCTTTCTGTTCTGTGTATACAACCGTTTGCAACCCACATATCAATTGCTTACGAAATTCACCGTCTGCAAATTTCATTTTACGCAACTTATATCTAGATTGCAACAAAGACCTACTGCACAATAATACTTTCTCTGTAATTATGCATAAAGCAGCCAAAAAAATGGCCTGCCTACATCACTTGCTTTTGATACTTCAACTCCATTCCCCATTATTATACTTCTCTTGCGCATCGCCGCAAGACATAGTTTTCCACAATTTCGACGACGGTATCTTACCTAAATAGTATATTTTGAAATATTCGTCAATTCATACCGCCACTTTCATCAATGTTTGCGATACAGTATATACAGTATATACAGTGCATACACAATGAAATCGGACTTGTATTCTCCTCTGTCATTCTGATCCGCCAGCCGCGGCGAAGAAAAACCTCTATTCTATTCTATTGTCTATATAGTATAAATTTCAAAAAAAACATCGGCAAGAGGAGAGGTGTGGATAACTTATAATTTAATCCGCCTTAGATGACTTTTAAATGCAGTTCCCACATCGGGATGTTTTAATCCGAAGTGCACCACTGCTTTCAAAAACCCGAGTTTATCGCCGCAGTCATAGCGCACTCCTTCGAATTCATACCCGTATATCTTGCCGCCTTTTTTCAAATGCGCGCTGAAAGCATCGGTAAGATAGAGCTCTTGGTTTGGCTGGGGCTTTACGTGCAGAAGGTAATCAAAAATTTCCGGCGTTATAATATATTTGCCAATGGAAATAAGATTCGATGGAGCATCTTGTACGCTCGGTTTTTCAATGATGTCCAATACATCATAGGTCTTCTCTGCAATCTTTTTCCCGCGGATAACTCCATATTTATAAACTTCTTTTTTTGGCACCCGCTCAAGCGCCAGCACCGGAGACTTATATTTCTCATACACCTCGAGCAATTGCTTGAGGCACGCCGGACCGCCGTCCACAATATCGTCGCCATAAAGGACAGCGACAGGCTCTTGTCCGATAAGATGTTTGGCTTGCAAAAGCGCATCCCCCGCACCCTTCGGTTCGCGCTGGCGCACAAACGCAAAATGCGCAAGCGAAGAAAGCTTGCGAATTTCTTTTGCAAGTTCTGTTTTACCGCGCGACTCAAGAAACGACTCAAGTTCTCCCGCATAATCAAAATGATCTTCGATTGCGCGTTTCCCTTTGCCGGTAACGAATATAATTTCTTGTATACCCGAAGCCACCGCTTCTTCGACTAAGTACTGAATAACAGGTTTATCAACAATTGGCAACATCTCTTTGGGCTGTGCTTTAGTCGCGGGGAGAAATCTGGTACCAAATCCTCCGACAGGTATAATTACTTTTTTTATTTGAGACATATATTGTGTCCGATATGCTGTCCTATATCCCCCTAAATGTCCTTTGCACTTCTATAAGACATTTTCATTTAAATAGTAAGTAGTCCATCTTTTTTCACCTTCTTTTTTTAAGATATTTTTCGTCACCAGATCCTGCAAATCACGCTGAATTGTCTTCGAGCTTACCCCGCCGAACAGTGTGGAAAAATCGCTGATTTTTGCTTGCGTAGTTTCTTGAATATGCGTTACAATTTTCCTCTGCCGCTCATTCAATGCAGTACTCCCGTTTTCCGGCGCCATCTTTGCGTCCGCCGCGCTTTTCTTTTGCACCGCCGCGCTCTCTTTAATTTTCGAAACCGTCTCTGTCTTTTTTTCCAAAGGATCCCGCCGGAGTTTTTCTTCTGCAACGCTTTCCTCTTTTGCTCTAGTCTGCTGTTTTGCCGCGCCAAGCTCGCCTATAAAAAAATCCGCGATAGCGTCGTACTCCCGCAGTAGTACCGTAATATTGATCGGCCGCACAAACTTGTGCTCTTCTGCAAGCTCAAGATACCCCTTCATGGCCTCGATTTTAGCCAAAATCGCAATCGTCTCCCGCTCGATATCCACGGTATAGCCGTATTCGCTCATGCTTCCAAACACCTCATTTGCCTTCTCTCGCAAATGCTTCCGGAGCGCCTCTCCCTGTGGGAAAAAATCGGTTACCCTGTAGAGCGCCAAGGTAAGTTCAAAAATCTGCCGGTTTAGCTCTTTAGATATGCGTGATTCATACATATATATAGTAGGTATATCGTCCTTACCATAGCCAAAATATAGAGTATTTGTCAATTGTTTTACAAGGGTCTCGTGAATAATGGTTTTCAAAATGGGACTGTTGCCGAATTGTCTTATGAGGCGTTGCCTCATTAAGATAATAAATTTGCCATACCGTCAATTGACGATACGGTGTCTCATTATTTAGAATGAAATCATGATTAAACATATATTAAGATTTTTAGCGGGGGGAATTATAGTGGCGTTTTTGGGATGGCTGGCAATTTTTGGGCTTCGCTATTGGGCACTGCAAAATGATCCGGAAACAAAGGTGTTACAGCAAATGCAGGCAATGGAAAAACAATACGCCGAAGATCCTTACGGAGGAGAAACTCCCGAGGAAACACTCGCGCTTTTTATCGCGGCGCTGAAAAAGGGCGATACCGAGCTTGCGGCAAAATACTTTGTAATTGATGAACAACAAAACTGGCGCGAACAGTTGTCGAAGATACAGGAGAAGGGGTTGCTTACAACAATGATCATTGATGTGCAAAGAGCAAAAAAATACCGAAGCACGGACACTGAAGCGTTTTTTACTGCCGGAAATGATGATGGTGAAGCAACTGTAGTAATTAATTTAGCAAAAGTACACTCAAAATGGAAGTTAAACGAACTCTAACATTCTTTCTATTTTTTACTGGAGGGGCACTTTTAGTGTACCCTTTTTTAACTTTTGCTTATAGCGACACAACCACTCATCCCGCCCTTACCCAAGAAATAGTTAAGTTTTTTAACCAACATTTTCCCCAAACCGCACTAAACCAAGACGAACTGGAACTCGTGGTAAAAGGGAGTATTGATGAAGATAAGGGCATTCGCTGGATGCGCCACTTCTATGACCCGGTATATGACCGCGGCCTTGTGCTGGAAGACTCGCAGTTTCCCGATAACCCGCACCTTGCCGTAGTCCTTGCCGGCGCCAGCTCAAGATGGGAAAGCGCCAAAACATGGGCGCAAAGCTCTTCTCTCCAAAGCGGCATGGCAACATCATTATTTGGCGGAGTGTTTACCGAAAATTTTTCGGACAACGAAGACTATTCTTGGGAACGCGCAATATATGAATACGCATGGGCTGATAAAAACTATGGACTTCGCGCGCTGGGCCACGTCTTGCATCTGCTGGAAGATGCAAGCGTGCCGGACCACACCCGCAATGACCCGCACCCCAATATCCACGATTTTGGCAGTCCTTACGAAAATTGGACGAAAAAATTTGACCGAAGGACACTAAAGCTTACACTGGACGGCGAAAAACCTATCGTATTGTTAAATATAGAAGAATATTTTAACTCAATTGCAACGTATTCGAATAACAATTTTTTTAGTAAAGATACAATCTTTTCCAAAGATTATATTTTTCCGAAAGTCAGCTTATGGAAATACGAGAAACTTGGAGACGGCCTACTTTATAAATTTGGGTACTCAAAAAACGGTGCAAAACTAGTTTTTTCTAAAAAATCGAGTTATGCCGCAATCACAGAGGAATATTTTATAAATGACCCAGACAACCTCATCCTCTCCAACTACTGGTCTCTTCTCTCTAAACAGGCTGTTCTTCACGGAGCGGGAGCGATAAAACTCTTTTTCGACGAAGCGGCAAAGGAAAAACAGACGAAAGCGCTCTACAACAAAAATCGTTCGTGGATTGCAAAAAAGTTTGATTCATTTTCAAGCTCCGTATTCGGCGCAAGTAAATTGTTCTATGGAAGCTCGGTCTCGCTCGACGACCTTGAAAATCCCGCAAATCCGCCTCCCCCGCCAAATCCAAATCCACAGCCCAATCCGCCATCACCCCAACCACCGCAAGCCCACGCCCCACTTAGCGGTGAAATCGCTAAGTTAGATATTTCAAATCTTCTTGCTTCGCTTTTTAATCCGCCGCCACATCAAAATCCTCCGCCAGCAACCAAAAACCCGCCGCCTCCAATCCCGCCACAGCCGCGCAACACCTCGCCAAGTCTTCCTATAGCCGGAGGAGGCGGACCATCGCCGGCACATCCTCAAACTTCCGAAAATAATTTCACGGAAACCACAACACCTACACCGCCCGGAACTGCACCCGTACCGCCCCCTTCCCCGAGCACATCCCCGCCAAATACGCCAACAATCACATTCCCCGGCTCTGATAATGAAATATTTACCTCCTCTTCGCTCGCCTTTGCCGGCAGTGCCGATCTTAACACCGCGATTACCACAAATTTTTCTACCGCTTCAACTTCAGTAAGCGGCCTCGGAACATGGTCACTCCTCCTCGATCTGCTCCCGCAAGGCACTTCTACCATTCAATTTTTCTCCCGCAACCTTTTGGGAATTCTTTCCAATGCTATTTCCCGCACCTTTTTTATCGATTCCACCGCGCCCTCGCTTTCATTTGCCATCGCGGAGTGCGCTCAATCCCTTTCACCCACAGGATGTTTGGCCGCCGATAACGCCGTCACTCTTGAATGGAATTCAAGTGCTTCCGATCTTAGCCACTATCAAATCACCTGCATCCAAAATGGCGATGCGTGCGGCGGCTTTTCTCAAGCAACCACTACTGCAACTTCTACAGTTTACACACTACCTGCCGACAATACGACATACGTATTTTCCGCAAGCGCCACCGACCGCTACGGCAACGAAAGTTCCGCAGTAACCCAAAGCGTGGCACACTATTCCCGCCCGCTGATTATTAATGAAATCGCATGGGCGGGCACTGCCAGCTCTTTCTCGCAAGATGAATGGATAGAACTCTACAATCCCACCACAGAGACCATCGACCTATCCGACATTCTCCTCAAATCTCAAACGGACGGCAAACCCAACATAAGTCTTACAGGAAATATTCCGCCGGGCGGATACTACATAATAGAAAGAACGGACGACGATACCATAAGCGATGTAACCGCAAGCGCCACCGCTTCTTTCGGTTCAGGCTCCGGCGCCGGTCTTGCAAACTCAGGCGAAGTGCTGGCGCTGGAATACCAAGGCGCCATTCTTGACCAAACCCCTGAAATAGCAGACTGCGGCGGATGGTGCGGAGGAAATACAGGCGGGCACGCTACTATGGAACGAATTGATCCGGCAACAGCCGGAACAGAAAAAGCAAACTGGATCACATGGACAGGATTCCCGCAAAACGGCAAAGCGGCAGATGGAACTACCGCAATTGCCGGAACCCCGGGGAAAAGAAATAGCGCGAGTTATTTAATAGACCTTTCAATCAATACGCTAACCGCGGACACAACCCTTACAAAATCCGGCAGTCCGTATCTTATCACCGCCGACTTCCTTATCCCCGCGGGCAAAACATTAACCCTCGAAGCGGGCACTATAGTAAAATTCGTTGATGGTACCAATCTCACTGTGGCAGGAATATTGAATGCAAACGGCAGTGAAAATGAGCAAGTTGTATTTACTGCGGCAAAAGACGACAGTTACGGCGGCGACACCAATAGCGACGACGCAAATACTTGGCCGCAATACGGCGACTGGAAAACTATTAAAATAACGGGCAGTGCAGTGCTTGACTATACAAAGGTGCGTTTTGGCGGCATGCAGGATTTTTCCGCAACCGCGTGGGCGCTTATTAACGGAGAAAATTGTAACTTCACGGCAAATAATTCTACATTCGAATTTTCCGGGGCATACGGAATATGGCTAAAGAATTGTACCGGCACGCTGGATCACAACGCAATACAATACAACAACAAGCACCATTCGACCGATAGCACCGGACTTATCGCCTCCGATAGTTCGCTTACAATTTCAAGCAATACATTTTTCGACAACAATACCGGCTTAAATCTTTACGCAACCGGCGGTGTACACACGCTTTCAGTGACGAACAATAATTTTATCGAAAACGAAAACTATGCGGTTTCCATAAGCAATGTTTATCCGGTATTTTCCGGCAATACCGCAAGCGGCAACGGCATAAACGGTATTTTTGTCGCAGAACACACGCTCGCTGAAAATTATACATTCACCGCCGACCTTCCTTATATTTTGCAAAACATAACCATCCCTTCCGGAAAAACGCTCACATTCGATGCAGGCGCTGTAATGAAATTTAATAGCAACGCTTCTATCACTGCCGAGGGCACGATTGTTGCAAACGGAACAGCGGCGAATCGCGTAATCTTCACTTCGCTCGCCGATGACGATTGCGGGATTCCCGGAGGATGCGGCGATACCAATGGAACCAGCACAACGCTCGCAATCGGCGACTGGCAAAATATTTCTTTCCTGCCCGGATCTATGAATTCATCTTTGCAATATACTACAATTCGCTATGGAGGAGGGATAACAAATTCTGCGCCGCTTGGCGCACTGCGAATTCAAAATGCGCCTCTTGCTTTAGATAATATTATTATCGAACACAACCGCCGCGCAGGGATTTTTATGCAACAGGCAGGTGCGGTATCAATTTCCAATTCACTCATCCAGCGCCACAACGAAACTGCGGGAGAAACTGATTATGGTATTTTTCTTTCCGCGTCTTCCACGCCCGCAATTCAAAACACGATATTCCGCGAAAACGAAAATCATATCGTTGATGGCGACGGCACTTCGCAATACACCGACATCGGGGGAAATGTGTTTGAGTAAAATGAAAAGCTCCCATGCGGGAGCTTTGTTTTTAGAGATTTCTATAATTAAATTAAAAAGAGCTTTTTATCCGTTTGCAACACGCGGCGAAAGGGTGACCTTGTCACCCGGCTGAAGTGCTGTATGCGAACGCGCCGATTCTCCATTTACGAAATACTTCGTGAAAAATCCTGTGCGTAGCCCAGCCGCCCGTGCCGCTTGCTGTGCTGTCATTCCGGTCGTATGGGGAACATCGGAATAATCGCCGTTTGTCCGCACATGAATCATAAGTGCGGATGTTTCGACAGATGCTGATTGTGCCATAATATCACCTCCTTCCTGTAAAAAATCTAAACCTGTTCATCTAAGTTTTAGCAACAAGCACCTGATTTGTCAAGCAATCATAGAGGATATATCTGTGATACGGCTGTTTGGTAATCCATTTGCGGATATTCGCGCAAATGAATCCCGCGACAAAAGCGCCTATATAGGCCACCGCCTGCGCGGTACAGCGCAAGGGCTCCGCCTCTCCGCCAAGATGATCCTCATATAAATCTCTGTCATCTAACCGCAACGGCATTATGGTAAATATCTCAATTAACTCTGCCGTCACTTTTGCTTCTTCACCGTCCCATACTACGCCGATTCGACCATCAATATAGAGCGGGACCATCGTTTTCGATGCAAGCACCGCGCGCCAGATATCCTCGCGCGCAGGCATCGTATCCACTCCCGCCACTACAATTCCCGAAAGTTCCGCATCCTGATCGCATTTTTCCGGACGAGCAATACAGGTGAGCGGCGCATCCAATGCCTGCATCAACTGATCCGCCACCGCTTGTGTTTTGCTTTTTACAATATGCTCCGTAAAAAAATGCTGGGAAGGCACATTGTGCGCTTCTACAACATCGTGATCCCACAGCGTAAAATGATTAAACCCCATTTTACGAAGATAGAATGCGGTATTACTGCCAATGCCGCCAAGCCCAATGCAATGCACCGGATACACCAGCGCTTGTGGCGGCAAAATATCAAGCTGGCGCTGAAAATTTGCCATTGACCTCTCCTTTCTCTGCCTCTGCCCGCGGCAAGCCTTTCATTCTACTTTCCCGTTTATTGCGCCAGCAAGATTGTTCCTTTGGAGAAAATACAAACTGTGGCGACTCCACCACAATAGACAAGCTGATGCTTAATGCAACCGGCCGAAACACATCGAGCCGCGCAAGCACAAACCCTTTTTTGTTGCCTACCATACTTATCATCCAATCGCAGGCATATGCTTCGCGAATCGTCCTAATATCCACCGAAGAAAAATACGCATCAATAAGCCCGTGAGAATGCGCCTGCAGACGGAGCAATCGAATATCTTTTCCCTCTTTTTCAAGCTGGTCCAGCCAAAGGGGAAAGAGATCTTGGTCAAGATCAGCATTGGCAACTCCGGCAATATGGGGCGGATGCAATAATTCTTCCACAACAAAACGATTGTCTTCTTCGTCATAGTGCACTAGACCCATAAGCTGAAACTCCCCGTCGCTTTCCTGAAGATAGAATTGAAGCTCCCGATACAAAGCATCCGTAAACAAAAGAAACGGAATATCGGCAACCGCTTGTTCATGCGAAAGCAGTGAGCCGCTGTATCCTATGGGAACAATCTCTTTATCCGGTCTCCGCAAGTCCAACATCAGCCGACGACACATATCTGCAATACGATTTGTCATAAGCTTCTCCTTGCTTCTACTGAAGTGCATTCGTCTGAAACGAATGCATCATGAATTTGACAGCCTCACAATAATGACGCCTGTAAATTGCGCCAAGAATAGTACCATGTGCATTGCCGAAGCAAAAAGTATCTCGTTCGCCAGAAAGCCCCGTACTGCCTCGCAAGACGCCACCATGACCAATCCGTGCTGTAAATTTATTATCAGACAATCCTATCTCAATCCGAAAAGGACCCACGCCGCCGCTTGAACTTTGAAACACGTCGGTAAAGACGTTCAAGTATCCATGTTGAACATCCGCCGCGCGAACATGAGGAATCGCCAAAATGGCTTCGAATTCCATCCGCCATTCTTCCTTCCGTGATTCATTAAACGCGCTTTCCTCGCCGTGCATACAAAGATCTTCCAATTCTTTTTTTGCGGAAAAATATTTTCCTTGCGCCTGCTCAAGCGTTTCCGCAACAGCGTCAACTCTATCCTTCAACTCGGAAATTGCGCCACGCAATTCATCCGTTCTCATTTTGATAAAATAAGGAGGAAAACGATCCATCCATCTCTCCAATACTATTTCCTTCTCGGCCGCGATTTCCTTACAGAGAAGATTATATCTTTCCTCCTCATTTACCCGAGCGCTTTTAGAAATACCAGACCCCATATTGCGCCGCAAAAACGAGTATCCGATCACGGTCCAAATACCAATGCTCCAGGGAAATGCGAGCAAAGAATATATCCAAAACCACCATTCTCGATATGGGAAATATGCCATGACATAACTTTCCTTTGTCCATACGACAAAGATACATGCGACACTTGCAAACTTCCATACGAAGAAAGCCCACCCGGCCGCAGAAGTAATGATAGAATCATTTTTCCGCGTCTCGCGATATGCATTTTCGCGCGCAACAAATGTATTTATTTCGGTAGAGCGCATAAGAAGCGCCAGACGCTCGCGCGGGAGCAGATCATGAAATATCTTTCCATAATACGCAAAATCCGCACTGGCGAGATCGTCAAAAAAGATCGCTTGCTTATCCGCTTTTTTTGAACTGAATAACGTGCGCAACAGAGCGGCATATTGCTCGCTCCCGCCAAGCGCTTCGGTTTTGGGACTACTCTCATGCTGGAAAGCGCGATAAAGATTTTCTTTATTTCGCGAATGCGTCAGATCATAAGACTTGTTATTCGCCATCATCAAAAAAATAACAATAAATATTGCTGCTGCGAGACAAAACGATACCGCCATATCGCGTAAAAATTCTCCAAAGCGATCCATGCCGTCTCCTCCTTTTTGTAAAAGTTCACAGAAATTACTTACCATATTTTAATATATAAGTCAAGGAAGCAGAACGCGCGAAAGAACCTGAAATTTTAGCCCACAAAAACCTTAGCTTTTATAGTTAAGAATTTGCTTTCACTGTACTGTTTTTGCTAACCTTATATCATGAATCAATCTGCTTTAAGAAAAGAAAATTTGACTGCAAAATCATCACTCGCAAAAGCAATCGCGAAGCGCCTCAGGAAAAAATATCCCGACGCAAAAATCGCGCTTAAGTTTTCCGGCAACTGGGAGCTTTTGGTTGCCGTCATTCTCTCCGCGCAGTGCACCGATAAAAAAGTAAATGAAGTGACAGCGAGTCTTTTCAAAAAATACAAAACGCTTGATGATTATGCGCGTGCGTCCGAAAAAGAATTTGAACAGGACATAAAGCCTACCGGATTTTACCATGCGAAGGCAAAAAATATTTTGACTACCGCGAAAATAATTAAAGAAAAGTTGTTGAAGGTATCGCCGTGGATACGCATGTTCGAAGACTTTCCCGGCGCCTCGGCCTCACCAAAGAAAACGATCCGGTAAAAATAGAAAAAGATTTGATGGCGTTGATTCCCAAAAAAGATTGGTTTGCCATCACCTATCTTTTGATTGAGCATGGCCGCTCAATATGTACCGCAAAGGATCCGCGTTGCGATCTATGTCCGCTTGCAGACATCTGCCCTTCGGCATTCCAATTTCCCCGATTTAGGAAATCGGCGTAAAAACATTGCTAAACCTTACTACCCTATTTTTTGATTAGTAAGGTTTATGTATGTATTATGCTCTAAATAAAGCAACATCACAGACCGTATCCGTGGTGTTGTTTTATTTTTTGCAAAAAAACTTTACCCATTTAATTCAAAATTTCATAAGAAGTTTTTTTCTTTTCCCTTGTGGATAACTCATCCTTGTACAAAAACTGTCTTATTGTACAATATCTAAAGGAGGATGATGTTCGAGTCTGAACATCAACGCCGAAAGGCAAAAAATCCAGGAGAGTTAATCTCCACCCTCAGACTTTCAAACGTCATCACTCCACCTACTTAGGTCTTTAAAAAAATATTTTTCCCCCAACCAACGGCCATCGCAATGCGATGGCCACTTTTTTATTTTATTTTTTCTTTTCCCTTTTTTTCATCACGGGACTGTTGCCGAATTATCTTTGAAGCGAAATTTCAGAAATTCGAGGCAAATTTTTCAAACAAAATTCGAGGCCTACCTGCAAGGTAAGCCAAGAAAT
>JACOYX010000029.1 GCA_016181585.1 Candidatus Sungiibacteriota bacterium
TTTGCCCGCGAGCCATCAGCGCAGGTTTCGCTTTTTGGATTTGTGTATCAGATTTGGTAAAATAAGTTCAAAAGTTTGAGAGTGTTCTAAATACGCAGCCACATTGTATGTTTTTTATGTTTTGATATAATTAAACGGACATGGAGAATAAATACAAAATAACTATCATCGTAGTGGTCGTGACTCTCGTAATCATTGCGGGGGCGGGTTTTTGGTATTGGTCGCAAAGAAAAGCCGCGGTCTCTGCGATTCCTTTCAATCCTGTGATTCCTCTCTCCGAACTTTCTACAGCAGAGGCGGAAGACACGCTTGGCGGGCAGATTCTCGGAAAAACGCAAAATCCTCTAAAGGGAGAACTTCCACCGGTAAATCCTTTTGAGAAAATCGAAACCAATCCTCTTAAAGATGTATATGTGAATCCTTTTTAATTAAAAGTTATGAGCCGTCATTTTCAACGTTTATTTATATCGTCCGCCATTCTCGCCGCCGCCTTGTTGATTTCCTTTTCAATGATAACCGGAGTAACCACGGCAACCTCACCGCAAGACATTGTGTTTCCCGTTGCTGAACTAGGTAATTGCAATAGCGAAGCTGGATGCCGTGCGTATTGCGATGAGCGCGGTAATGCAGATGTTATCCGCGCATGTCTCGCTTTTGCCAAAAAACATAACCTTCTCCCCACCGACATGATTGCGCGAGGAGAGAAGTTTGCGGATGTTGCCGCAGGCGGGGGACCAGGCGGATGCAAGGATGAAAAAACCTGTGTCGCATATTGCGAAAACATTGCCCATATTCAGGAGTGCGCTTTATTTGTAGAAAAATATAACCTTCTGCCCAAAGACGAACTTGCCGAGATTAAAAATATCGCGTCTGCACTCAAGGCCGGAGCAAAATTGCCCGGTAACTGCACTGGAAAAGAAAATTGTCTCGCGTATTGCGAAAATCCGGCTCACATTGATGAATGTTTGGCGTTTGCCGAAAAAGCGGGGTTTATTTCCGGAGAAGAGCTTGCCGAGGCGAAAAAGGTAGCCCCTTTTTTAAAGAGCGGTGAGACGCCGGGCGGCTGTAAGTCAAAAACGGAGTGTGAGGCATATTGCGGATATCCCGAACATGTTGATGAATGCATAAGTTTTGCAGAAAAGCTTGGTCTCATGAGCGCGAGGGAGGCCGAACTTATTAAAAAAGCCGCGGGCAAATCTCCGGGTGATTGCGCGCGAGCTTCACGAAATCCCGAAGAAGCGCAAACTAAATGCGCAGTTTTTTGCAACAAAGAGGAAAACCGTCAGACTTGTTTTAAGTTTGCGGTAGAGATGGGCTTGATGACTGCTGAAGAGGCTTCGCAAATCGGCGCTTACTCCGATTTTCAGGCATGCTACGCGATTACGACTCCAAAAATACGGCAGTGTATTGACGAAAATCTAGGACAGAAAATTTTGAAAAAGTTATTAGAAGGCCAGATGGCGTTCAGGCTTGAAGAGCTGGAAGAGATGATGACGCGTATCAGAAACGCGCGCAACTGCACCAATCGTTACGCCGACCAGCAGCTTACGACATTTACCGACGATCCGGACGCGCTTGCCTGCCTGGATTCGGAATTAGGGAAAGGTTTTATTGACAAAATAAAATCCGGTCAGGTGGCATGCGGGGATGCTTCTGTGTTTCAGAAGAAAATCGCTGAATGTATGGAAAAAAAACTTAGCAAGAAGCTCGACCAATGTTTCGCGCTTGGCTGTTCTGAAATGAATACCTGCATTCAGAAATTCCAAAAACAATCGAATGATCCCATCGGAGACGAGCCAATAGATATTGATCCGTCGTGGAAGAATAAAATAAGTACGAAGATTAATGCTTGCGTTGCCGAAGATATCCGTACATGCCTTGCTAAAGATTGCTCCGAGATGTCCGTTTGTCTCGCCAAGTACGGAGGAAAATCCGAAGGAGGAGGCAAATTAGACCCTTCGCTTGGGGCGGAGATAACCGCCAGAGTTGCCTCCTGCGCCAAAGCGCAAGGCGGGCAAAAAGGAGGTGGCGCGGCGCCTTCCGCGCAACAACAGCAGTTCGACTACACACAATATTGTCCGCAATTTGAAGCGGCGCCGAGTTGCGGTTATGTCGGCGCGCCAGATTCGCAAAACTACGATCTTTGCAAGCAGTGTTTCCCGAATAAATAAATATTCGAATCCGGGAAAAGAAAATCGTTTTGCTGGAAGCTAAAGAAATATTTAAAGGGCAACGTAATTTTTTTCTTAATCAAAAACCAATTGCCAAAACAGAGAGAATTGAGGATAATGGCGATATACTTATTTAACGGCTTAACTTTTTGATTTATGAACGGAATACTAAAGAAAATAGGGGGTGGGGTGGGGAAGTTTTTGACAGTAAAAAATATTGTTATTCTGGTGGTGGTCGTGGTTCTTGGGGGGCTTATATATATGTATAAAGGCATTGCAGTGGCGGCTTTGGTAGACTGGCGGCCGATAAGCAGGGTTGCGGTCATAAAACAGCTTGAGAAAAATTCCGGCAAGCAGGCGCTCGATGCGCTTATTGTCGAAAAACTTGTACAAAGCGAGCTTAAAAAGGCAGGGACTTTGGTAACAGACGAAGAGGTGAGCGCCGAGATCAAAAAAATCGAGGAGACTATCGCGGCGCAAGGCGGCACGCTCGACCAGTTGCTTGAGATGGAAGGGGTTACCAAAGATGAGCTGAAAAAACAGCTTAGGACGCAGATTCAAGTAAAAAAGTTTTTTGCGGATAAAACGGCAGTTGCCGATGAGGAGGTAAGTAAGTATATAAAAGACAATAAGATCACGGTTCCGAAAGAAGGCGGGGAAGAATTTAAAAAGCAGATTAAAGAACAGCTTGAAGGACAAAAGTTAAATCAGGCGGCTGGGGAATGGGTGGAAACTCTCCGCTCGAAAGCCTCGATTCGCTATTTTGTGAATTATTAAGCTTTATTTGAAAAAGCGTCTGTTAGGAACAAGACATTGACTTCTTGGTTAAAATGTATTATTCTTGTAAAAGCTCATTCTAAGTTTCAGAAAGGAGGAAACGTGGTAAAGCTGTATATCAATAAGGAGTTGGGTCGTGATATGCTACCCCTCGCGCCAAACAAACAAATACAAGATCCGGGATTGCCATGCGATAGTTGTGGCCGCAAGGATGGGGAGGTTTGGATCGGATGCGGTATTCACATGGACTTTGGAGCATGCGGAAACAATGATTGTTGGCATAAGCATATATTAACCTTCCCAAATGAGGGGTGCTACTCAGTGGAGCTTTAAGAAAGGAGTAGGTATGCAGAAAAAACAAAAGCTTATGCTGGTTTGGTATGTCAAAAGTAAGGTTGATTTTGTGGATGGCAGACGAAAACTGTTGGGGCTTGCAGGTTCAGAAGAGGAACTCGATCGCTTTGTAACACGGTTTCAATCAGAAATCGTTACTTACTGTAAGCGTGAAGTTTCTCCACTCACTGTGGATACATACAAGCGGTTTGAAATTCGTTCTTGCAACAGTGATGAGTTGGTTTGCGTGTTGGAAGTGTCGGAGCTACATTATGCAGATCCGCAATTGGCGGCGGCAATTCACGAGGCGTTTGTGAAAGAACTACAAACAGAAGAAGATTTTCGTTGCAAACAAAGAATGGGGCACGAATTGCCGCAGGGCAGGGAATGGCCTCCATATAGATAATTTGGTGATGCGGGGAGAGTTGTATCCGACAATATCTCCCCACTTATTTCGAGTTCTCATGCTCAATAATCCCGTATCATGCGGGATTTTCTGTTTTTTCACGCATTGTTGAAGAAAAAAAGTATTCACCTATAAGCGCTACTGAAGCACGTATACCAAATATCACCCCCATATGCTATGCTAAACATATGAGAGAAAAATTTACTTATCCAAATTCTAAACAGATAGATAAAGGATTAGAGAAACCAAAGCTTAAGGAGGGAAAAGAGGGCAAGGAGAAATTGCCAAATAAGATTATTGTCGAAGTCGGGGTTGGTGGAAAACCATTTTTTGTTGATACTGAAAGAAAAATCAGAAAAAATGAGAAATATGTAGGGATAGATATTCCAGGCTATTCAGTAGAAACACCCATGTTAGAGAAAAAAACAGAAGCAAGTTTTAAAGAAATTTATGAGAACAAAAATATCCAAAATAAAGTACAAGGTGAAATGCAATTTTTGATTGCCAGCGGGGATCATTTGCCTTTTGAAGGAGAAACTGTTGATGAGATTGTTTTTAAAAACGTTTTTAGTGCACCCGGAGATTACCTAACGGGTGGTGAAGAAAATGAGGAAAAAATAAAACATGATTTTATCAATGAATCTGCAAGGGTGCTTAAAAAAGGAGGTAAAATTATTATTATTGAAAACTCTGGTACTGCTGAATATGCAAAACCATTTATTCACGAGATTTATGAAGATCAACGTTTTTTACGATTTTTCGACTGGAGTGCAGGACTAGAAAGTGATCTAGATTTTTATTATCCGAAAATAGAAGACAGACAAAGGGCTAGAAAATCTTTGGAGCATGAAGCCTTACCCTACTTCGGACACATACCCAAAGATCACCCGTGGTACCCGGAGCAATCGTTTGTAGTGGTTTTTAAGCGAGTCATCCCTAAGAAACCGTCTAAAAATAAAAGATAGAAGAAGAAATAGATATTGAAAAACGGCTTACCCAAAGTATCTTGCCGCATTAAATCATAATATGGATTTTTTCTCATTTTTATTTAACGCGGAGGCGGTCATAAAAACTGCGGGGTATCTTGGAATTTTTGGGATTATTTTCACGGAATCAGGCTTTTTGATAGGTTTTTTTCTGCCCGGCGATTCTTTGCTTTTTACCGCGGGTTTTCTGGCTTCGCAGGACTATTTAAACATTACGATTTTAGCGCTGGGAAGTTTTATCTCCGCAGTAGCGGGCGATAGTTTTGGTTACGCGCTGGGGCACCGCTTTGGTCATCGGGTATTCACGCGGAACGACTCTCTTTTTTTTCATAAAGATCATCTGCGCCGCGCGGAAGAATTTTACAAAAAATACGGGGGGAAAACCATTATTCTTGCGCGGTTTGTGCCTGTGGTACGTTCCGTGGCGCCTATTCTTGCGGGCGCGGGGAAAATGCACTATACTACATTTATCTTTTACAATATATTTGGCGGTTTTTTTTGGGCGGTGGGGCTTACCACACTCGGCTATTTTCTCGGCAGTGCCATTCCCGATATTGATCGCTACCTGCTTCCGATCGTGGCGGGGATTATTGCAGTTTCCCTGCTTCCCGGAGTAATCTCTTTTTTGAGAAATCCTCAATTAAGAGCGCGGGCGGTGTTGTCTATTAAACAATTATTGAATAGAAGAAAAAAATAGTAATTATGGAATCGGATGAAGCAAAAAAACCGACGCGAGTTTTCGGGCTTTCCCGAAACGTGCTCACCATGGGCGGGGTTAGTTTTTTGAACGACCTTTCATCCGACATGGTGTTTCCTTTTATCCCGATTTTTCTTACGTCTGTACTGGGAGCGGGAGCGACGTTTGTCGGTGCGGTAGAAGGTGGTGCCGATGCCGCGGCGAGTATCGTAAAAGTTATTTCCGGCCGTTTGAGCGACCGCTGGAAAATACGAAAGCCGCTCGTAGTGGCAGGTTATTCTCTTTCTGCAATTGCAAAACCGCTTCTCGCGCTTGCCGTAGCACCTTGGCATGTTTTAGGAGTGCGGTTTGCGGATCGCGTGGGGAAGGGTTTGCGCGAAGCGCCGCGGGATGCGCTGATCAGTTTTTCTGCGGAGAAAAAAGATATTGGCCGCGCATTTGGCTTTCACCGCGCCGCAGATACCTTTGGCGCGGCGCTTGGGCCGCTGGTCGCGTTTTTGATTTTGCCTTTTATCGGCAATAACCTTCGGACGCTTTTCATGCTTTCGTTTATAGCGAGTCTGGCGGCGGTTCTTGTTTTGCAGATCTTTGTGCGGGAGGTGAAAAATGTAGAGGAAAAAGCGACAAAGCCGGTGCTAAAATTTAAATTTCTCGGAGTTCCATTTCTCATATTCCTTGTTGTCTCCGCCGTTTTTTCACTCGGCAAAGCTTCGGAGGCGTTTCTTTTGCTTCGTGCAGGAGGAGTGGGGGTGACATTGATGTATCTTCCGCTGGTGTATATGCTCTATACTATTGTATTTGCACTTTCTTCCGGACCAGCCGGTATTTTGTCTGACCGCATTGGGCATCGCAACACGTTTATGGTAGGCATGCTAATCTTTTCCACCACTTATTTTTTTCTTGCGAGTGTTGTAACGGTGGCGGGGTTGCTTATGTTGTTTGCTGTCTATGGATTTTATAGCGCATTTACCGACGGCGTGGGGCGCGCCATTGTTGCGGATTTGGTGGGAGAGGAATATCGCGCGACTGCGTATGGGATGTATAACGCCATCACGGGCATAGCGCTTTTGCCGGGGAGTTTGATATTTGGGATCCTGTGGGATCGCTTCGGCCCAGCCATGTCGTTTTATTACGGCGCGTCTCTTGGTATAGCGGCGTTTGTGATATTTTTATTTTTGAGGATGAAAGACGGTCTTAAAAAAATATAAACATATGGAAAAAATACCAAAATTTATTAAGGAGTTTTCCAAAGAGAATTTCTCGGAGGAACGGGCGGCGGCGGCGAAAAATATCCGCGAAAAACGCGAACAATATTTTCAGGAACAGAAGCTATCCCGAGAAACTAAAGAAAAACTTAAATCTATTCAAAATCTTGAGAGAGAAATTAATGTTCTTTCTTCAAGATTTCTTGGGAAACTGCGTAATTATTTAAAATTGAGAAAATTAAATTCGGATCTTGCTCAAGATAAAAAAACTTACTACAAAATGAGTAGGGACGTAAATCCAGAAAAAACAAATCAACTGAAAGAATATCCAGAGCGCATTGTAAATAATTTTTATAAAACACAGAAAGAAAAATGGGTTACGAGTCAGTATACCAAGGAAGACATTACAAAGTATTTTTCTGAAAAGCATTTGTCTTTACTATCGCTTAAAGATTATGAATTGCTCTTGAAGCGATTTCCGGGGGCCTTAGTGGCGCATGTAACGAGGCAAGGGATTCGCGATCATACGGGTCATATGTTTCATAATGCGGGTGTGGGGGAATATACAGATGGATTTATGAAAATAGCAAAAGATGGCCGCCTGCGTTCACCGCTTGGTGTATATCTCATGGAAGGAGAAAAAGAAAAAGCAGTCGCGCGCTTTCTCCAATTAGAAAAATTTAAGTCAAAGAAAGATGCATATGATTTTCTTAAACAATTTACTGAATTTCGCGGGCAAGGAGAGCCTGGGAGTTTTGTTGATCGCATGGCAGTTCATTTCGCAACGCAAGAAGTAGCTGACACTTATTATGGCTCCGAAAAAGGCAATGAGATATTTATTGCGTATCCCTCGGCGTATATCGCATCGCAATATTATTTCAACGGGCAACTCAATGAAAGCGGTGGCGGATACTGGAATGATCAGTGGGTATGGGCAAATGAAGAAAAAGGTATGGATTTGAATGCTGGTGTGGTTTTTATTCCCGAAGATGCGTTAGTGGATAAAAAGAATGGTTCGCGCTATGCGCTTGACCAAGAAAAAAAGCCAATAATGAACCAAGAGCTTATTGATAAAATCAAAAGCATTGTTGCAGTGCAGGATTTTTATGATTTTGCGGGAAAAGCTGAAAAAATTCTTGGACATTTAAATCAGGATTGGACTGATGAGCATATTTTTCGTCATAACTTAAAAGCACGGGAAGATTTGGAGCCATATAGAGTGAGGGTTGAACAGGATGGGATTAAAGACATACGAGCGCAAAGGGCTATTTTAAGCTATAGTTTTCTGCAAGATTTAAGAATATTGAAGGAATACACCGATAAGGGCGAAGTTACGACAAGCAAGGGATCCGTTGATTTAATTATTGCAACTTCCCTTCAGAAGATGGGTATACTCTACAAAGAAGCGGAAGGTACTGTATCTGCCAAAGAATTTTGGGAAACATATTTTTCCGATAAACCGGATAAAAAACCATCTAAAATTGTTTATTATAAAAGCGGTGATCCCACAGAAGCGCTCTGGAAGTGGAAAAAGGGCGCAGGAATCAGCAGAAAAACAGAGTCAAAGAATCTGGGGTTTGAAGAGCGGGAGGTGCCAAGGACAGATCCTCATGCGACTGCCGGGTTAGATCGCTTTAGGAGTATTGCGGAAAAAGTGATTGAGGAGTATTTTAATAAAGACTTAAATATTGATTGATTAACATACTTCATATGATCAAAATAGGAAAGCAAGCGCCGGAATTTTCCGGCATAACCGTGTATAAGGCGGGTGAGGGGGAAGTGAAAGTATCTCTATCGGATTACAAGGGCATGTGGCTCGTGTTATTTTTCTATCCGCGCGATTTTACGTTTGTATGCCCCACGGAGATACGGGAATTTGCGAAGCATGAGAGCGAATTCAAGGATGCGGGAGCGGAGATTTTAGGAGCGTCAACCGACAGTTACTGGTCGCATAAAAATTGGTTTCTGCGCGATTTGCCGGAAGTGAAGTATCCTATTTTGGCGGATACGGCTCACGATGTTTCGCTGGCGTACAATGTGCTGGAAGATGACGGAGCGTCCCAGCGCGGAACATTTATTATCGATCCCGAAGGAAAATTGCGCTGGATGGTGGTGTCGGATAATTCTGTCGGCCGCTCGGTAAAAGAAACTTTGCGCTCACTCAAGGCTTTGCAGACCGGAGAGCTTTGCCCTATAGAATGGGAGCCTGGGCAGGAAACATTAGGCAAGTAATGAAAATCCGGTACTCTCGACGAGTACCGGCAATTGTTTTTTAGAGTATTTACTACTTGTCACCATCCCAGGAAACGTGCAACTGCCGCTCCAAGAAAAAACACTATCGCTGAACTAATAATCGGCATAACATTCAAAAAGTCTTCAGGCGTTACGTCCACTTCTCGAACCTGTTTAGAAAAAAGCACAGACAATAAAAGTATAATAATTAGCACTGTTGGTGCTAATCCCATTAAAAAAAGGGCATCCGATAACATTGGCGTTTCCTCCCACCCTAAATGATAACGTAAATAATTTATTTAGTCAATATGCATGAAATTTATCTCGATCATGCCGCTACAACGTATCTCGACCCTCGAGTAAAAGAGGCGATGAGTTTGTATTGGGAACAAGAGTTTGGCAATCCTTCGAGTTTATACCGCACGGGAAGGCGTGCCAAAGACGCACTTGATTCAGCCCGCGCTTCAGTGGCAAAAAATCTTAATGCAAAGCCGGAGGAAATAATTTTTACCGGTGGGGGAACGGAGGCAATCAATCTCGCTATTTTCGGCATTGCGCGATTTTATCAAAATCAGGGAAAGCATATTATCACTACACGCATTGAGCATCATGCAGTACTTCATGCGGTAGAGGCGCTTCAAAAAGAAGGTTTTGAAATTACTTATCTTGATGTGGATGAATATGGCCTTGTAGATCCGGAAGAGGTAAAAAAGGCGCTGCGCGTGGACACTATTTTGGTTGCCGTAATGTATGCAAACAATGAAATCGGCACGGTGGAACCCATTGAGGAAATTGCGCGTGTAATTTACGATTTTAAAAAGCTACAAGCTACAAGCTACAAGCTACAAACTCCTTTTTTCATGACTGATGCTTGCCAAGCTGCTGGATCGCTCGAGATGGATATTCAAAAACTCGGCACGGATTTGCTAGCAATGAATGGCTCAAAAATATACGGACCCAAAGGAGTGGGATGTCTCTACGCACGCAAAGGGGTTCGCCTGAAGCCTTTAATTTACGGCGGGGGACAGGAAAATAATCTGCGTTCGGGCACCGAAAATGTGCCGGGAATTATCGGCCTTGCAAAGGCGTTTGAGATTGCGCAAGAGGAGCGGGAAAAAGAAAATGTCCGCCTCGTCGAACTTCGGGATTATTTTATCCGCGAAGTCATGGTACGGGTGCCAAAGGTGGTATTGAACGGCCATTCTGAAAAACGCCTTCCGAATAACATCAACATTTCAGTTCTCGATATCGAAGGGGAGGCGGTGGTGCTTTACTTGGATGAAAAAGGCATATATATTTCAACTGGCTCCGCCTGCACTTCCACCACGCTCGATCCTTCGCATGTAATTTTGGCGCTTGGCAGACCGTATGAATATGCGCATGGTTCATTGCGCTTCACGCTTGGCAAGCGAACAACAAAAGAGGACTTGGGCTATGTGCTGGAAGTATTTCCGCAGGTGGTGGAAAAACTAAGAAAAATTTCTCCGATACGGATGGAAGTGGGACAGGGGGCGATATCGCATCCCGAGGCGTTTGCGGGGCAGGGGGCGAAAGTGAAAGTAGGGGGCAAGAATTATAAGTGATTTTTGCGATACAAATATCGCAAAAACGGCTGTAGTGGCAGGACTCGCGAAAAATAATATCCCGACCGGAGAGATCGGGATGTGTTAACAGTTTACAAGGTCAGGGAGCTGGCGGATATCGGCAGTAGCACCCCCTGGAATAAAAAAATCTAGAAGTGAAGCAAAATATTCACGTACCAACAAAGAAAAATCATAGTCCGGAGATGGCGCATTTGTGCCGTACTTTTCTTTAAAGCACGCGGCAATATCCGCGTATTGTACGCTAAATTCAAGAATTCGCCGGCGAGATGCTCCGCAAATTTTTAGTGTTTTGCCGTTTTTGCAAAAAATTCCTCGTTGCGGAAATTCAGGATCTTCTTCGAGCCAGCTAATTGTAAAATAAATTTCTTTTTTGCTACTCATTGTCTACACCCCGCGGTAAAAGTCCTTTTAATAAAACCATTGTCATGAAGACAATTGCAATCAAGCCTGGCCATGAACTATCTGCGGTAAAAAATAGGCCAGATAAAAAATAAATTATAATTAAGCAAAGTGTAATAACGTAGTACCCTCTACCCATCCATTTTTTTATTCTTGTATAATCCGATTCCGGCATATATTCTCCTTCCCATCAAAAGTACTAAAAACATATTATAATGAAAACAAAAAAAAGTCAAGAAAACGAGATACAGCCGAAAATCAATCCAAATGCCGATGTGGTGAATCAGTATACCGGTGAAAAGTGGTATTATACAGATACCGTAAAAGACCATTTTTTCAATCCTAGGAATTTAATGCTGGATGATCCGGATGAGGCGCAATATGATGCGGTGGGAATGGTGGGGAGTCCGGCGTGCGGAGACATGATGAAGATGTGGTTGAAAATTAGCGTGGAAGGCGAGTGTGTGCAGGAGATGAAATGGCGGACATTCGGATGCGGTTCGGCGATTGCGGCGACTTCTATATTTAGTGTTATGGTTACCGAAAACGGCGGACTTCCGCTTGCCGATGCGCTGAAAATAAAACCCCAGCATATTATGGAGCGTTTGGGCGGCCTGCCCAATCGGAAAATTCACTGCTCGGTTTTGGCGGACAAAGCCTTCAGAAAGGCGGCCAATGAATATTTCCGCAAGACGGGGCAGGTGAATCGTATTATAATAGAAGGAGCGCGTGTGGTGGATGCAAAATTGAATATTACCGACAAAGATATAGAAGAAGCGGTGCTTGAAGGGGCGGTAGATTTGGAAAGCGTTCAGAAGAAATTAAAAGTAGGGGTTGGAAGCCCGGAAGTTATCACGGAAGCGGAACAATTGATACGGTTTTATAAAGAAAAATATTACGGATAGTCCGTGATGCATGTTGAAGTTAATAAAAGCCCGCCGTTGGCGGGGTTTGAAAAAAGGAGATATACGGTTCATTATGCGGCAAGCGCCACGATTATGGTTTGAGAAATTAATCCAAAAATAAACAAAGCGATGGTTTCTACAACGGCATGCTTTATAGCATTGACAATATTGTTGATAAGTGCGATAAAAGAAAAATCCTTTTCCGCCTTATGTTCCGTTATATTCATACCTTTACTCCTTTTTAGGAGAACTACCTATAGTATATAAGAAGGCAAGAGATTGTCAATTCACACCTATGGAAGAACAAAACACAAATCAACAAGCCAATAATACTGGTGCTCCGGAGCAAAAAGTGGCTCCTGCAAATAATGTGCCGGCAGGGCAAGGGAGTGCTATAAAAAAAATCGGGAAAATTGTGGTTGACCGCGATCTTTGCATCGGTGCGGCATCCTGCATTGCCGTAGCGCCGGGGGTTTTTGAACTCGATGGGGAAAATAAAGCGGTGGTCTACAACGACAAAGGAGCGGATGACGAGACGATTTTACTTGCCGCAAAATCGTGTCCCACACAGGCAATTTTATTATTCGATGAAGAGGGGAATCAAATTTTTCCTTGAAAAATAAATGTACGCCATTTCACTAGGATTCAATAAAATAGGTGATACTGTTAGTCAAAGCGGCATGTATCTCTGCGTGCCGTGCGGATATATGCAGTATTTTGAGGCCGGGCAAAATTTCACTACCTGCGATGCATGCTTGGCCGGCACGGAAAATGGGCCGGAAAATTTTCGCGAGGAAACAGCAGAATTTTGGCAGTTTATTGGCTAAACAATTAGTTATGCGTGAACAAAAACCATTAAAATACACAATCTTAGAGGGAATTTCAGAAAAACAATTAAAGGAGCACCACGACGTGCTCTATGCGGGATATGTTAAAAAATGGAACGAAATTCAGGAAAAATTAAAAACCGTTGATCGCAGTCAGACTAATGCAACATACTCCGACTACGGCGAAATGAAACGGGAAGAGACGTTTGCCTTGAACGGCATAAAACTGCATGAAGGGTATTTCGACAACATGATGCAGGGTGGTTCGGAGCCGGCGGGGGTTATAAAAGAATGGATTGAAAAGGATTTTGGTTCGTATGAAAAATGGCAGGAAGATTTTAAGGCGTTGGGTATTGCCGCGCGCGGCTGGGCAGTTTTGGCATTCGATTTGGATGAGGGGAAACTTTACAATTTTCTTTGCGATTCGCATAATCAGGGCGGCGTTTGGAATTCAGTGGCGCTTTTTATTATGGATGTCTACGAGCATGCCTATTTTGTTGATTTTGCCACTGGCCGCAAATCATATATCGAAACGTTTTTCAAAAACATCAATTGGAATTATGTAAATCAGCAGATAGAGAAATTTAAATTGGAGCAATTTAGAAAATAAAATCTTACGAGACCATGTCTCGTAAGATTTTATTCGACAAAAAGTGAATGAAAAGATAGAACAAGCTCTAGAAGAAATCCGCCCCATGCTTGCACGGCACTTGGGCAATATTGAGTTCGTGAAGTTTGAGCGGAATATCGTGTATGTGCGGTTTTTAGGTACTTGCAAGGGATGTCCGCTATCCCAGCTGACCCTGAAAGCTGGCGTGGAGGATCTTATGAAAACAAGGGTTCCGGAGATTTTGGCTGTGGAGGCGGTGTGATAGTATTGAATATATAGAACAGAATTACTATGAATTTAAGATGATCGCATTGTAATTCTGCTTTATTAATAATAAAAATCCGTTTCAAACGGATTTTATTTTTTCGAGGTCTCTGAAATAATTGTCTCAATTGATATTTTTCTTCGCATTTTTTTAAGTTCAAGCGCCGCTAGGATATATGGAAGCGCCGCATTGCTTAAGCGTGGGGAAGAGGAGCGGGGAACCATGCCGGGAAGATTGGGGAGTGCATATATGCGTACGCCGTTTGACAGGGGGAAAATAGGGTGTGCGGGAGTAGTTGCTTTTGAAAAATCACAGTTACCCCCTTCATCAATCGCCACATCGACAATAAGCGCGCTTTTTCTCATTCCCTGTGCCATGGCGTGAGTAATTATCTTTGGAGCGCCAAAAAGGCGGTCGAACGCGCAGCAAATTAAAAGATCTGCTTTTTTTGAAAGTTCAGCGATGGTTTTTCGGCTAGCGTCAAAACAGCTTGGCCGCGAATAACGATCGTGCTGGTAAATTGTTTTTACCCCGAGTGAGCGAAGAACGTGTTCCGCGCGCATGCCGGCGTTTCCCGCGCCAAGAATTTGAACCGCCATGTCTTGCGGCAAAAGCCCCGGACCTCCGTGGTCGCGGCGCATATATTCGCAACCAATGTGCGCCGCAAGTTCTCCGGCGATCATGCTCATTTCGCGCAGTACCGGCGATCTACCGCTTCTATCGCGCAGGTCTTCGTAGGGGACTGCTTGAATACGGCGTATTTCCGCGGCATTAAAAAAATTCTCTTGTGCAAGGTTTCCTCCGAAATGAGCAAAAAGAAAGATTACGGTATTTGACTGTATCAAAGAGAATTCGTTATCTTGCAGTTCTTTTACTTTGGCTACAATAGTATTTTTCTGCCAAGCGTTTCTCGGAGCAGTGATCTTTGCGCCTGCCGCATAATAGTCGGCATTGGAAAATCCGCTTGCTTTTCCCGCATCGGCTTCTACATACACACGGTGTCCGGACTCGTGAACTATCGCGACATCTTGCGGAATGAGCGCTACTCTTCCTTCACCCACTTTGGTTTCCTTCGGAATACAGAGTGTTCCCACGGTGTTCTCCTTTTTAGGATTGAAAAGATCATCGAATTCTATTTGCGGTATAGCATAAAGCTGTAAAACGCGCAATTTAAAGGTATCTTAACAAATTCTTAGAAACCGTCTAAAAAGTCTTTTTCGTAACGAAATTACAGAATTTCCAGCGAGGCAAGGACGTACGACGAAGGCGTATTTGATAAAATACGTCTAGGAGAGCAGACACAGCCACAGCGGAAATTATGTAATTGCAGTAGAAAAGCGGCTTTTTAGTGGACTGTTGCCGAATAGCCTACGTCGCGAAGTTGCAGAAATTCGAGACAAATACTCACACAAATTTTGCGGCCTATCTTGATAGATAAGCCAAGAAATTTTTTGAAAAATTCTTTTGCTTCCCTGAGCAAAAGCCGGGGAAATTTT
>JACOYX010000030.1 GCA_016181585.1 Candidatus Sungiibacteriota bacterium
AAGGCGTTTTTTAAAGCAAGAAATTTATTTAACCATTTCCACTACTTTTGCAAAAGTGTCGGGATGATCCGCCGCAAGAGAGGCAAGTATCTTTCGGTCAAGCTCAATATTTTTTTTCTTGAGCGCCGCAATGAATTTGCTGTAGCTTATGTTGTGCGTGCGGGTGCCGGCATTTATTTGGGATTGCCACATTGCGCGATAGTCGCGCTTTTTTTGCTTGCGCCCCGCAAATGAATACGACCATGCATGGAGAAGCGCTTCGCGCGCCAATCGTTCCTTTGATTTTCTTCCCCAGTGAAATCCTTTCGCATGTTTGAGGAGTTTCTCTCTTTTTTTGTGGGCATTGACGCCTCGTTTAACGCGTACCATAAATCTAAATTAGACTTGCTCCCTAATAACTTTCGTCACGAAATTTCCAGATTTCGAGCGAGACGAAGCAAAAATTATAAAGCATATACTGTGCATATGTTGAATAATTTTTGCAAAGTCGTAGCCGAAATATGGAAATTGCAGCAGAAAAGTTATTAGGGAGCAAGTCCTATTGCTAAATTATAAATTTTCCCTTTTTACAGCATCATGTATTGCTTCACTTTTCTTTCTCCGAGTGCGGTAAACTCCAGATTTTTATGTTTGCGGCGCTGTGTTTTCCGCGATTCTTTCGCGTTAAAATGGTTGATTCCCGAACGGCGGTGGATCAACTTTCCCGTTTTCGTTATTTTCATTCTTTTGGTGACTGCTTTTCTCATGGTTTGATTTTTTAACTCACGCGTTTGAAAAGGCCTTCATAGAAATTGCCGAGTTCCGGTAGAGCCGGAACGCACGGTGATATCAAACGCGTAGACCCTAAGATTTTACTGTTTTGAAACGATTGCGATAAAGCCATTGGGCAGTTTCCTGGGCGGAGACTCGAGGATATGGGGAATTTCTATCATCTCAAGAAACTCGTTGAATTTTTTGAGAGCCAAATCTTTATGCGCTTTTTCGCGCCCGGTAAGACGCATGTCGATGCGCACCTTATCGCCGTCCTGCAAAAATTTTTCCGCTTGATGGGCGCGCAGGAGGAGGTCGTGTTTTCCGGTCGTGAATCCAATGCGAATTCCCTTTACCTCGACCTCTTTTTGTTTTTTTCCGTGTTCGCGCTCTCCCTTTTCCCGTTCATATTTAAATTTGCCGAAATCCATTATCTTGCAAACAGGCGGCTTGGCTGTAGGCGCGATTTCGATTAAATCGAGACCGCGTTCTGCGGCAATGCGAAGCGCTTCGGAAGTTTCCAAAACACCGAGATTTTCCCCATTTTCGCCGACCACACGGATCGGGGATATGCGGATATATTGGTTTATGCGATAACGCTTTTGTATGGAGGTAAAAATTAGCTAAAAAAGCGATAAGATACCATTTTTCCAATGTAACGGAAAAGCAAAAGAAAGTCAATATTCGCATACCAAAACGGCGATCGACGACCATGGAATGCAAAGTGCAATTATGCGATACCTTTTTCATGGAATCCATTTCAGTATGCCAATATCTGCCATTGATGTACGGACGGTTTTGCTTTAAATATTACAGGGAGAATTCTGTTTGGCGAAAATCGTTATTGTGACCATTATAAAAAGAAAGCCGCCTGATCCTCAAAAACCATTACTATCCGGTGTGCGTTGAATAATCATATCATATGAATATTTCAAATTTGAAAACGGCGGGCATGATTTCCGGTGTTTCCCTGTTTTTAGGCGTATTATTCAACTATTTGTTCTTTGATAAGATCCCCGGCATCTCTTTTTTGATCTTTATTCTTTTTGTGATCGGCGGGTTTATTCTTATCTCAAAATTTTTAGGCAAGTCCCTCAACCGCGAAGCGTTATGGCTTTTTGTTCCATTATTATTCTTCAGCGCGATGCTGTCGGTGCGGGCGAGCTTAGAGCTTATGTTTTTGAACATTGCCGGCTCCTTGGGGTTGCTACTGCTTGTCGCCGAGGTGTCTTTCGGGCGCAAGCTGAAGAGTTTTTTTATATTTGATTATATCAAGATCGTATTTCTCCCATTCAAGTTTTTGGTTCCGCTTTGGCGAGTGCTCTATTTATTGGTCTTCGAGCGTCCCGGAAAAGAAAAAACCAGTTCGCATATAATAAAAGGCATCGCCATCACCGTCCCTTTCTTTTTCATTTTTCTTTTGCTTTTTTCCTCGGCAGATCTTATTTTCGGAAAGTACATTGCGAACATCATATCCATTGAGATAAGTGAGGAGGCGGTCGCAAAAATTATGCTTATACTCGTCGTTTCAATGGTGTTTACTGGTGCTTATTCCTACATTTTCGGGGAGAGGAAAAAAGGCGAGGAAATCCAAAATGGGAGATTCATCGGATTTATCGGCAGAATAGAAAGCTATATTCTGTTCGGTTCCGTAAATATTCTTTTTCTGGTTTTTATCATCATTCAGGTTGCTTACTTTTTCGGAGGCGAAAGCAATATTGTCTCGGCCGGGTTCACTTATGCCGAATACGCGAGACGCGGGTTTTTCGAGCTCATCGCGGTGGCGCTAATTTCTCTAATCCTGCTTCTTCTGGCGGATCAGTCGGTTTCCAAAGAAAACGGCGGGCATTCTGCGGCATTCAGATTCCTAAGCGCCGCGTTAATAGTAGAAGTGCTGGTTATAATGTTCTCGGCGTACACCAGGCTTTCGCTTTATGAAGAAGCTTATGGATTTACCGTCCAGAGATTGTTCAGCCACTCTTTTATTATACTCCTGGGGGTCATATTTTGCCTGCTTGCTTACAAGACTTTGCAGGACGGCGGGGAAAATTCTTTCGCTTTTGGAGCTTTTGTTGCCGTTAATTTGTTTGTTTTGGGCATGAACATGTTGAATCCAGGCGCTTTTATCGCCCGCCGCAATCTGGAACGGTACGATGCCACAGGCAAGCTGGATGTCCAATATCTTAGTGGTCTCTCGGATGATGCCATGCCAGAGCTCATCGGAGCCATAAATTCAAATGACAATGAAGCCATGAGTTACCTTGGAAGAGAACTTTACCGCAGGGGCAGATTGGAATCCTTAGTAAAATGGCAGTCATGGAATATCGCGCGAATCCGTGCCGTTAAAATGCTTGAGCCGAAAATGGGGGAGCTTGAACGATTTAAGGATTATCGGCCGGAACAGCTTGCCAAGTGACTGCTTTTGTTTAATCATTTTTCGTGACGAAATTTCAGAATTTCCGCTACGGTTGTGTCCGTCCTTTTCGATGTATTTTATCAAGTACGCCTTCGTCGGCCATTCTTGTTCCGCTGGAAATTTTGCAATTTAGCCATGAAAAAGACTTTTTAGACGATTTCTAATAAACAAGCGGCAAAAATTAGTGAGTGTTATAAAAAGCACCCAAGAGGTGCTTTTTGTTGCAAAAACTAATTACCTATATTCTCCCTGATCCGGCACACGTTCGGCAGGTGATAATCTCTTTGCCGGGACCGCCGCCATGGAGAGATTGTCTGCCTTCCCCATCGCAGTCAGGACAAACTTTTGTTCCTTTGTAATCAGGTTTTTTCATTTCACAGTGGCACCGAATTAATTGATGTCCCGGACCTGCGGGTCTTTTCAGCCAGCCTGTATAATCACAGTCTGCGCACGGCATATGTTTCTCCTTTCTTATCTCATCGTGATTTCAGCAACTTATTGTAGCTGTTGAAATAAATCTTCCCTGAAAAGAACTCCTTTTGTTGGAAGTGGGGAGAGTTGAACTCCCATCCGAGCTTTTTCCCAAGAAAAGTTTGTACAAGCTTTTTCTGTTTTGTAACAGAGGTTCGCTTGATATGTGTCGCACGCGTCCTCAAGCGAAAAACGCGCGCCAAGCTCGAAATATAACACCGGTTGTCTTTCATACGAGCATAAAAGGCCGATGTCCCGACCTAAGTCGGGAATGATCTTTGACTTACGCTACTGCCATTGCTGGCTGCGAAGTAAAAGATTTAAATAAGTTTGCACTTATTTGATGCACGGATTTTTTGCGAAACGCCGTGCCGTTCCGGCTTGACTTCTTCTGTTCTAAAACCCGTCGAATCCCGTCACTCCCTAAAACATTTGCTTGGAGGTTTAGCCTCCAAGTGGAAACTTATCGTTTCATGGCGCGTTCAATCTCGCGTTCGGCTTCCCGTTTTTTAATGGTTTCGCGCTTGTCGCGCGTTTTTTTGTGACGCGCAAGCCCGAGCAATACTTTGATCTTTCCGTTTTTATTATACAACTTCAATGATACTAATGTCAATCCTTTTTGTTGCGTTTTGCCAATAAGCTCTTTGATTTGCGCTTTATGCAAAAGAAGCTTTCGCGTGCGTTCGGGATTGTAGTCTTGCGGCGTATTTTTGGGCTGATACGCGGGAATGGAGGCGTTCAAAAGCCACGCTTCGTTGTTTTTAATAACAGCAAATGACCCCACAAGATTGGCGCGTCCTTTTTGCGCCGATTTTGCTTCAAATCCAAAAAGCTCGATGCCAGCTTCATAAGTATCGAGAATTTCATAGTCAAAATATGCGCGTTTGTTGACAGTGGCTTCTTTCATTGCGCTTTTACCATAACACGAGATATTGCGATCGTAAATACTCTTTTTATTTTCATCTAAATTTGGTAGAGTAATTTCATGATAAGAGCTGAATTAAGATCTGCTATAGCCGCTTCGGCGGCTAGACTATTCGGCAAAGAGCAAGTGCCGGATTTTTCGCTGGAAGCGCCGGAAAATCCGGAGCATGGCGATTATGCCGCCAATATTGCCTTACTGCTTGCAAAAAAACTCGGTAAAAATCCGCTCGAAGTTGCAGACGCTCTTGCGGCGGACTTAAAAAATTCTCAATGGGCGGCATCGGTCGCGGGTCCGGGTTTTTTGAATTTTAAAATTTCCCCAATGTTTCTTGAAAAAGAATTTAAGGAGATTTTAAAGCGAAAAGAAAAATACGGATCGGCGCCGGCAAAAAGTAAGAAAATTCAGGTGGAATTTATTTCCGCAAACCCCACTGGTCCTCTAACGCTTGCCAATGGCCGCGGCGGGTTTTTGGGGGACGCTCTGGCAAATATTTTTTTGCGGGCGGGATACAAAACAGAGCGCGAATATTATGTAAACGATGCGGGAAACCAAATTGTGACGCTCGGAAAATCTCTTTTGGCGGTGGCTGGCGTTATTCCCGAGGAAGAGCAGTTTTATAAAGGAGAATACATAAAAACTTGGGCGGCGGGGCATGCGAGCATCATTAAAAAATTCAAAAACAATCCCGAAAGTCTCGGCAAAGCCGCCGCCGAGGATTTTTTAAAAAACATAAAAAAGGTTATCGAAAAAAAATCGGGAATTCGCTTTGATCGCTATACTTCCGAAGACCGCGATATCCATAAAAAAGGATTTGCGAAAAAAGCGTTCGAACTTTTTCAAAAAAAAGGGCTGATGTATGAAAAAGAAGGCGCCCAATGGCTCAAGACCACTGATTTTGGCGACGATAAAGACAGAGTGCTCATGACTTCGGAGGGCTATCCCACCTATTTCTTGGCGGATGCGGGGCATTATCTTGAAACCAAACTGCGAAAATTTGACGCAAAAATAAATATTGTGGGGCCGGATCACTACGGCTATGTAAAGCGCATACAGGCGGCGGCGGAAATTATCGGGCTTGAGGAATCCGAAGTGATTGTTACGCAAGCCATACGGCTTATGCACGGAACGGAGGAAGTGAAAATGTCCAAACGCAAAGGCGAATTTGTTGAGTTTGAAGAATTGGTGGATGAGGTGGGACACGACACTGCGCGGTATTTTTTTCTGGAAAAATCGCCGCATACGCACATTGATTTTGATTTAAACCTTGCCCGCGAACGCTCGACGAAAAATCCGGTTTACTATATACAATATGCATATGTACGGGCGCAAAGTATTTTAAAAAAAGCGGAGAGTTCAAGACCCAAAAGTAAGCGCGCGGGCGCAAAAAAAACTCTCGAACTTCTGCAAACCGTCGAAGAGCGGGCGCTTGTAAAAAAACTCATACAATTTCCTGAAATTATCGAGGACACCGCCAAAGATTTTGCGGTGCATCGCGTTACGCGCTATCTTCTTTTGCTTGCACGCGCATTTCATAATTTTTACGAAAAAAATCGGGTTATTACTGCTGATGCAGATTTGACACGGGCGCGAATCGAACTTGACAAGGCGGTAGTTATTGTGTTAGGAATAGCGTTAGATGTTTTAGGGGTTTCCAAGCCCAAAAAAATGTAGCAGGGGGCTAGTATGGAAGAATTTTCGCTTACGGTGACGATCAAAGGCAAACCGGCAGAGAAAGTTGCGGTTTTGCAGGCAATAGTTGGTAGAGAGAATACAAGTGAGTTTATGGTAAGTGTTCTCCGATGGCATGAGGCGATCGTTGCGTTTCAAGCAACAGGGCACGAAATTGTTGTTCACTGTCCGCCCGAGTGCATGATTCATCAAGGAGCAACTGGTGTGTCTCTCACTTCTTTGATAAAAGACCAAGGTATTGCAAATGAATGCAATCATCATTTTTCTGAATTATTGCGGGGGATTCTGGTTGAAGAAAATAAGGTAGGAGGCAACGATGTTTGAAGGTGGCTGTGATAGAACTGACTTTTTGTTTGATAAATGCGATTGCGCGTGTCACGGGAGTAGTGCATATATGCATATTATGGCATGTTGCGAAACATGCACTATATGTAAAGAAGATCGCATAAAAAATATGCGGCTTCACAATCAGATATATCATCGTGATGAGCATTTAAAAGAAAACTAAACCCCACCACGGAGGGGTTTTTAATTTGATTTTAGTCGATATTTCATTATAATTACAACCATGAGTCAGAACGAAGAAAAACAACTAAACCTTCCCCAGCGCGAAGAAAAGATGCTGGAATTTTGGGAAGCGCATAATATTTTTGACGAGGTTTTAAAAAAACATGCCAAAGGCAAGCGGTTTGTTTTTTATGAAGGTCCGCCGACGGCAAACGGCATGCCTGGCATTCATCATGTGCTGGCACGCGCATTCAAAGATGTTGTTTTGCGTTTCAAAACCATGCGGGGCTTTTTCGTGCCGCGCCGCGCGGGGTGGGATACTCACGGGCTTCCGGTGGAGGTTGAAATAGAAAAAAAACTTGGATTTAAAACAAAGCGCGATATTGAAAACTACGGCATAGCGCCTTTCAACAAGCTAGCGAAAGAATCGGTTTGGAAATATAAAGACGAATGGGAGCGCTTTACCCGGCGCATGGGATTTTGGCTCGATATGGGGCATCCGTATATTACCTACGAAACTTCATATATAGAATCGCTCTGGGCGATTATCAAAAAAATAAGCGATCAAAAGCTTCTCTATCGGGATTTCAAAGTTATTCCATGGTGTCCGCGCTGTGAGACAGGGCTTTCTTCGCATGAAGTGGGACAGGGGTATAAAAAAGTAAACGACACGTCGGTGTTCGTAAAGTTTCCTATCCGCGGCAAAAAAGATGAATTTCTTTTGGTGTGGACCACTACGCCGTGGACGCTTCCGGCCAATGTGGCGATTGCGGTGAATCCAAAACTGGAATATGTGAAATATAAAGTTTCGCAGGGAGAAAAAACGGAATATATTTGGTCTGCAAAAACGCCGCCTTCGCGCGAAGGAGAAGAAATTTCGGTCGTGGAAAAAGTTTCCGGCAATGCGTTAAAGAGTTGGAAATATGAGGGATTATACAAGGTGCTTGATGAGTATGTGTCACCAAAACAACACGCCAAACCGCCTTATGAGGTGATACTTGCGGATTTTGTATCCGCGGAAGAAGGAACCGGCATGGTGCATTTGGCGCCGTCGTTCGGCGAGGAGGACATGGCAGCGATGAGGAATTATGACAATGATCTGTTTAGGGAATGGAAAAGCAAGGGGAGAATATATCAAAGACAACATAGAGGAGGGGTATCTCATTCTCCTGTGTTAGAAACCGTCGAACCTAATGGTACGATGAAAAAGGGAATTATCGGCGAGGGTAAATTTGTAAAAGATGCGGACAAGGATATTATCGAAGATCTAAAAAAGAGAAACCAGTTGTTTTCGGTATTGCCGTATGAGCACGAATATCCGTTTTGCTGGCGATGCCAAACGCCGCTGATTTATTTCGCTCGCCAAGCGTGGTGGATCGGCATGTCGCGTATCCGCGAGAAGCTTTTGGATAACAACGAAAAAGTGAACTGGATTCCCGCTCACATAAAACATGGCCGTTTCGGCGAATTTTTGAAAGAGGTCCGCGATTGGGCGTTTTCTCGCGAACGCTTCTGGGGAACGCCGCTTCCCGTATGGGAATGCGCGGAATGCGGGGAGCGGAAAACAATAGGCGCTTTGGCGGAGCTTGAGTCTTTGACGGAAAAGGCGCGGAACACCTATGTCATCATGCGCCACGGCGAATCCACTGCGAATGTAAAACACATAGTGGCGTCAAGCGGTGAGGATTTTCCGCTGACCAAAAGAGGCAAGGTGCAGGCTTTGCGGGCGGCAAAAGCATTGCGCCGCCGCGGAATCGATCTTATTGTTTCCTCGCCGGTGCTTCGCGCGAAAGAAACCGCGGAATCCGTAGCCGCAACTCTCGGTATTAAAGAGATAAAATTTGACAAGCGGCTTGCGGAAATAAACGTAGGCGTTTTTGACGGGCGGGATGTGGCGGATTATCACCATTATTTCCGTTCCCTCGAACAAAAATTTGAAAAAGAAGCGCCCGATGGAGAATCGCTTGCCGATGTGCGCCGCCGCACATTTTCCCTGCTTCAAGATTTGGAAAAAACATATCAAGGAAAAACCATTTTGCTCGTAAGCCATGAGTATCCTTTGTGGATGCTCTATGCCGCGGCGCAAGGATATTCAAAAAATGAGACTATTACATTAAAAAAAGGAAAAAAGAAAGAAGATTTTATCGCCTTCGCTGAGGCGCGCAATATTGCTTTTCGCGTTTTGCCGCGCAATGATGAAGGAGAAGTAAATTTGCACCGACCGTATGTGGATGAAATCCGCTTTTCTTGCGGCGCGTGCAAAAAAGGCACGATGTGCCGTGTTTCTGAAGTAGTTGATGTGTGGTTCGATTCTGGAGCGATGCCTTTTGCACAGGATCATTGGCTTGGCCGCGAGAAAATTTTTTATCCTGCGGATTACATTTGCGAGGCGGTGGATCAGACGCGGGGATGGTTTTATTCGCTTCTCGCGGTGGGCACGCTTTTAGGAAAAGAAGCGCCGTACAAGACGGTGATTTCTCTAGGTCATCTTTTGGATAAAAACGGGCAAAAAATGTCCAAGTCGAAGGGGAACGTGGTGGATCCAAATATCATGATGCAAAAATACGGCGCCGATGTCCTGCGTTGGTTTTTCTATACCGTAAATCCCCCGGGTGAACCGAAGCGCTTCGATGAGAAAGAACTTTTCAACAAACTGCGGGCTTTTCATGGGATTCTATGGAACATAAATGTGTTTTTCGACACATATGTTTCTTCGCGCGTAGCGGGTGAAGCCGCGGCCCGCGCTTCTCGAAATATCCTTGATCAGTGGATTATTGCCCGCACGGATATGCTTGTGGCAGAGGTGACGGAGTATATGGAAAAATACGACATGCTGAATGCCGCGCGCACCATCGAAGAATTTACGGCAGGCGATTTTTCGCAGTGGTATTTGCGCCGCTCGCGCAGGCGGTTCCAGCATCCGGAATCGGAGAGCGACAAAAAGCAAGCGGCGTCTACGCTTGGCTTCGTACTGCTTTCTCTTACCACCATTATCGCGCCGTTTGCCCCGTTTTTTGCCGAGGCGCTGTATCAGGAATTGCGTAAAAAAATGAAACTCAAAGAGGTAAGTGTGCATCTTTGCGACTGGCCGCGGCCGCGAAAACTTTCGTCGCAGAGTGCTGCGCTTTTGGGCGACATGGATATCGTGCGGAAGACTGTTGCCGAAGCGTTGAAAATTCGGGCGGAAGCAGGTATCAAGGTGCGTCAGCCCTTGGGCGAGCTTCGTATTGCGGCAGAAGAGCTGGAAGGGAAAAAAGAATTATTGCGTTTGATACTGGCCGAAGTAAATGTAAAAGACATCGCTTTCGGAAATGCTTTAAGTCTTGATACGACCATCACCAGCGAATTGCGCGAGGAGGGAACAGTGCGGGAGTTGATCCGCAATGTGCAGGAACTGCGAAAGGATTTGGGTTTGCATCCAAGAGATGCTATTCGTCTGCAGGCGGCGGGCGGCGCTATCCTTGACCCTATTCTTGACCTCTGGAAGGATTTTATAAAAAAAGAAACGGGTGCCCGTATGATCGCTATCGGCGGGAAAAAAATATTTAAAGCGGAACGGGAAGTGGAGATAGAAGGTTCTGTGGTATGGATTGGGATTTCGTAAATAATATATGGTCTTGCGAAGACCATATATTACTTGAATATGTACGCAACTGAAGGCATAGTACTAAAAAGGTTTGATGCGGGTGAAGCGGACTATCTGTTTTCTATATATACTAAAGACTTCGGTAAAATCCGCGCTCGCGCACAGGGGATAAAAAAAGAAACAGCGAAGCTCAAAGGGCATCTGGAGACATTAAGCCGTGCGCACGTAAGCTTTGTGATCGGCAAAAGCGGCGAGAGACTTACTCACGCCATGCTTGCGGATTTTTGGCCTGGGATCCGTGGTGATTTTGCGCGCGAGGCGATGGCGCGCTACATCGCGGAGCTTTTTGACGAGCAGTGTTTGGTGGGGGAACGCGATTATGCCCTATGGCGGCTTCTGCTTGAGTTATTTGAAGAACTGGAAAAAAAGCCTTTTGGCGAAGATCTTGCCGATGTCCGGTCTGCTATTTCCGCTTTTACCGCGTGTTTCTATATTAGATTTCTCGATTGTTTGGGGTATAATGGGGAAAAGGATATACGCGTTTTGCAGACGCGCGTCGAAAGTCCCTTTCGCCGCTCGAAACTTTAAACTTAAAATGTTCTAATGTCTAAACTCGAAAATTTAGAAAAAAATCTCTACGATAAAAAAGAGGATGCCGAGCTTGTGAAGCGCGGAGAACATCATGAATTTTCGCGTGACCAAGAAGAACAGTCGCCGCCGCGGCAGTGGGGTGAAGAGAGTACGCCTCCGCAGGCAAGCCGTGAAGCTATTATTTCCCGCAAAACGCTGATTAAATATATTGTCGCGGGTTTTATTGTGCTCTTTGTCGCCATGGGTTCGCTTGCACTCTTTTTATATTTAGGAAGCGGAGGGCAGGAAGCGCGCATTGCGATTTTCGGCAGAAGTCCCATTGAATCCGGCGAAATTGTCACTATTCCGATTACGCTCAAAAACGCGTCTAAATCTCCATTGAGAGAGGCAGAGGTTTCGGTGGTATTTCCAGAATCGTCGCTTTTAATAGAAGATGGCGCGGAACGTGAAGTGCCGCCGCGCTATGCCAAAAAACTTGATGACTTTGCGCCCGGAGAAGAGCGAACTCTACAAATAAAAACGCGCATGTTCGGCTACGAAGGAGAGGAGAAAAAAATCGAAGTGGTGCTGTTGTATCGTCCGGAAAATTTGGGTGCGCGATTTTCGGCAAAAGCGTCCCAAGTATTCGTGGTCGGGCGCGTGCCGCTTGCTCTTGCATGGGATATGCCAAAACTTCTTTCCAGTGGTCAGGAGGTTTTAATAAATCTTCGCTATACTTCTTCGGCCAAGGCGGAATTCGGCAATATGTCTCTGCGGATGAATTATCCGCCAGGATTCAAATTCGTTTCCTCGAGTCCCCAGCCGGATACCGGCGAGGACATTTGGAAAATTGGGACGTTTGAGCCGGGCGAGGAAGGGGAAATCCATATCCGCGGTTCTGTTTCCGGCGAGGAGGGGGAAGTGAAGCCTTTTCGCGCTGAGCTGGGAGTATATAACGAACTTACCAAAGAATGGAAGCCGTACAATGAATCCGTTTCCGAGGCGGCGATCGCGGTTTCACCGCTTGCCGTGCAAGGGATGTATGACGAAAGTCGGGACAAAATAGTGGAGCCCGGAAGCCAGCTTTCATTCACGGTGAGATATAAAAACAACACGCTCTATACCATTAAAAATGTTTCTTTGCGGGCATCACTCGAAGAAACTCCGCAAACATCCAAGGAGAGGGTGTTGGAATTTGCTTCTCTCCAGATCGATAAAAATGGAGTATTCGACGGCACAACCCACGCTATCGTGTGGGGACCCGGCAGTACGCCAGAACTGCGCGAAGTAAAACCGGGCGCGGAGGGAATATTTGCGTTTCGCGTAAAAACAAAAGAGCGGCCGGTTATTCGCAATGTGGCGGATAGCAACATAACGCTTGCGCTTAAATCAAAAATAGAAGCCGCCGGAGTTCCGAAGGAGCTTGCGGGCACGCGCGTATCCGCCGAAGATTCGGTATTTTTCAAAGTGAATACCAAAGTTCTTTTTACAGGGCGTTCACTCTATCGTGCTTCTCCCATACCTAATAACGGGCCCCTGCCTCCTAAAGTGGGGAGCAAAACGACCTATACCATTGCGTGGGAAGTAAAAGATTTTACGAACACGGTGGAAAATGCCGAAATTCGCGCAACATTGCCTCCGAATATAAAATGGGAAAATAAAATTTCGCCGAGCGATGCGCGAATTACTTTTGATCCGGCCTCAAGTGATGTCCGTTGGCGCATTGGAACGCTCAAAGCGGGTACGGGCATTTTAACGCCGACCATGGTAGGCGCTTTTCAGGTTTCTCTTACGCCCGCCGAAGCGGATGTCGGTGATTCTTTGGTGCTCGTGAGCGAATCAAAATTCACCGGTACCGACAGCTTTACGGAGAGTACGGTGGAAGAAAAAATGTCGCGCTTTACCACAGAACTTCGCGAGGACTCTCTTACTTCAACCGAAGATTGGCGCGTTGTGCGGTAGTACTACGGGCACATCTTTCCGCAGTTTTTAATGCGAGGCAAGCAGGGATTTTTGAATAAAAATATCCTCAATGTGACAAGGATGTTTTTATGTTGAAATTTTCTCTTTTGCATGATAAATTGACTTATATGGAAACAGATCGCATGGAAAAAATCGTATCGCTTGCAAAACGGCGCGGATTTATTTTTCAGGGTTCGGAAATTTACGGCGGGCTTGCGGGTACATGGGACTACGGGCCGCTTGGCGTAGAACTCAAAAACAACGTCAAGGAGCTGTGGTGGGATTTTTTTGTGCACGCTCGCGGCGATATCTATGGCATCGACAGCGCAATTTTGATGAATCGCAAGGTATGGGAGGCTTCGGGGCATGTAGAGAATTTCTCCGACCCAATGATAGACTGCAAAAAGTGCCAATCGCGCTTTCGCGCGGATAAAATCGACATCAATGCGGCGTGTCCCGAATGCGGTGCGCGCGAATTCACTTCAGCGCGTGCGTTTAATATGATGTTCAAAACATACGCGGGACCGGTGGAAGATTCTGCCGCGGAAATATTTTTGCGTCCCGAAACGGCGCAAGGTAGTTTCTCCAATTTTAAAAATATTATTGACTCTATGCGCCCGAAATTGCCGTTTGGAATTGCGCAAATTGGCAAAGCGTTTCGGAACGAAATTACTCCTGGGAATTTTATTTTCCGCACGCGTGAATTTGAGCAGATGGAAATTGAATATTTTACTGCGCCGGGCGCTTGGGCGGATGCTTTCGATTACTGGCGCGGAGAAATGCAAAAATGGATGGCCATGCTTGGCATCGCGTCTTTGGTGTCGGAGCGCGAGATTGCAGAGGGCGAGCGCGCGCACTATTCAAAACGAACCGTTGATTTTGATTTTGAGTTTCCTTTTGGCCGAGAGGAACTGTACGGGCTTGCCTGCCGAAGTGATTTTGATTTAAAACAGCACACAATGGCTTCGGGAGTTGAGCTTGCCTATTACGATGAAGCCGCCAAAGAAAAAATTGTACCATTCGTCGTAGAACCGACTTTCGGCGTTGATCGCACCGTTCTTGCCTTGCTTGCGGCGCATTATTCCGAAGAAGAAGATAAAAAAGGCGGGAAGCGCACGGTGTTGAAATTGCCGCCGCAACTTGCGCCATACAAAGTAGCAATATTTCCCTTGGTGGCAAACAAGCCGCAAATTGTGGAAAAAGCGCGGGATATTTATTCATCGCTGAAAAAAAATATTTCAACAGCGTGGGACGATCGGGGAAACATCGGCAAGCGCTATTATGCCCAGGATGAAATTGGCACACCGTGGTGCGTGACGGTAGACTACCAAACATTGGAGGATAATACGGTTACGGTGCGGGATCGGGATACGGCGGAGCAAAAGCGTGTGGCAACCGGAGAACTTACACATTTTTTTCGTGAAGAATTAAATAGACCTACTGCGTAAAGATTTTCGTAACGAAACTTCTTAATTTAGAGACAAAATCGTTGAATAAATTTCGAGGCCTATCGGGCTTAGATAAGCCAAGAAATTTTGAAGCGATTTTGGCCTAAATTAAGAAATCGATTTTGGCCTAAATTAAGAAATTGCAGTAGAAGTATCTTTATGCAGTAGGTCTAATAAATAAGTATGAACATCAATTTTGAAAGAATATTTGTTTTGCTTTTTGGAGCCATATTTCTTTTTTCGATTTTGTGGAATCTTGCTTTATTGGTGACCGGTTGGATATATCTTCCGCACACAGAAGAAGAAGGATTATTTGCCGCTAATGTTAGCATGGCCCTTGGGATGCTAGGAGTTATTGGCATGGCCTGTACTTTCTTTGTTAGTTGGTTGATAAGAAAAATTAGAAATCGTTAAATTTAAATTTATGTTCAAAAAAACAACATTAGAAAGCGGTTTGCGGATTATTACAGCTCCCATGCAAGGTACCAATACGGTAACTGTGCTGGTGCTTTGCGGTACGGGCTCCGACTACGAGTCGCAAAATATAAGCGGAATTTCTCATTTTCTGGAGCACATGTTTTTCAAAGGAACATCCAATCGCCCGAGTCCGGATGATATTAAGCACGAGCTTGACGGTATGGGTTCTATCTCAAACGCATTTACGACACACGAATTAACCGGCTACCACATCAAAGCGGCAAAAACTTATCTGCCGCAATCACTTGATCTTTTGGCCGATATTTATAAAAATTCGCTTCTCTCCCAAGAAGAAATTAATCGCGAGCGGCAGGTAATTGTAGAAGAGATGCATCGCGATCGCGATACTCCCACGCTTTTTGTGTGGTGGGTGTGGGAAAGCCTGCTTTATGGCGACCAGCCTGCGGGGTGGGATGTCATCGGCGAGGAGGCGGTCATTCGCGGACTGAAGCGCGAAGATTTTGCCGATTATTTTACGCATCAATATGTGGCTTCCAATACGGCAGTGGTGATAGCGGGGAATTTCGATGAAGCGGAAACAATCGAGCGCGTGAAATCTCTTTTTTCCGGCGTGCGCCAAACCGCGCCGGTACGCACAAAACCGGCGTTGAAAGATACCGCAAAAGGACCGTTTTCAAAAATTGTATACAAAGAGACGGATCAGACGCACTTGACCATAGGGTTTCATGGATATGACGCAAACCACCCCCGGCGCTATGCGGCCGAAATTTTGGGAACGATCCTTGGCGGTTCATGGAGTTCACGCATGTGGGATCGGATTCGTGAAAAACTCGGGCTTGCCTATACCGTCATGACCGCGCACGAAGCGTATTCAAATCGCGGCTATTTGGTCACCTATGCCGGTGTGGATCACAAAAATGTTACGCAAACGATTAAGGCCGCGCTTGAAGAGTATAAAAAAATAGCGAAAGAGCCGGTTTCTGATGTAGAATTAAAGAGGGTGAAAGATTATATCCGCGGAACGACACTTATCGGCCTTGAAGCCTCCAATGCTGTTGCCAATTTTGTCGGCATGGAGGAGATGATCACAGGTAAGCCTCAAACCGTAGAAGAGGTGTTTGCAAAACTTGATGCGGTAACGTCGCAAGACATTGCCGCCGTTGCGGCGGATATTATTCGCCCCGAATATTTGAATCTCGCAATGATCGGGCCGTTTAAAGAAAGTACGGAATTTGAGAAAATAATTAAAGAGTTTTGATAGCGGTTGGTCTCTAATTCTATGCCATCAAAAGATGTACAAGTTTTGCAAGTTTCAACGTGGAGCATTATCCGCTTTTTTGCGGTATTGCTGGGCCTTGCCGCACTCTACGCCATTCGCGATATTTTGGCCGCGCTCTTTTTTGCGGTGATCGTGGCTTCGGCTATTGAGCCGGGGATTGAGTGGCTCAAGGCGCGGCGCGTGCCCCGTATTCTTTCCGTTATTCTTTTGTATATAGCTATCGCCGCAGGACTCTTTTTTGCGGTCTATCTTGTTTTTCCGATAGTGGCGGACGAATTTAGAAAATTCTATACGGCACTGCCGGAACTTCAAGGAAAAATTGTTTCTGAAATCAACCGCCTCGGGGTGTTTTCCTATATTTCACTTTTTGGCGGCGGTACTGCTCCGAACATTTTGGAAATACCGGCAAAATATATCGGGCAGTTGGGCGGTGTATTCGATTTTGTATCGTCGGTGTTTGGCGGCATTACGACATTTCTCTTAACGATTGTTTTCTCTTTTTATCTTGCTGCACAAGAAAAAGGAATCGAAAACTTTTTGCGTTTGGTGGCTCCCTTGCAGTATGAGCCCTATATTTTGGATTTATGGAAGCGCTCCCAGCGGAAATTGGGCATTTGGCTCCGCACGCAAATGCTTCTTGGCGCATTGGTTGGAATTTTGATATTTTTTGGGTTAACACTGCTCGGCGTAAAACAGGCGTTTTTCTTGGCGATCATCGCCGCTCTATTTGAAATTATACCGGTCGTCGGACCGATTTTGGCGGCTATTCCGGCGGTTAGTATTGCGTTTTTAGTATCCCCGTCGCTGGGGCTTATGGTAACTGTTCTTTATCTGGTTGTTCAGCAAATCGAATCGCATATCATTGTTCCGGTAGTTATGCGCCGTGCAGTGGACTTGAGTCCGCTTATTGTGGTTATTGCATTGCTTGTGGGCGCAAAACTTGGCGGTATTTTCGGTATCCTTCTTGCTGTGCCGCTTACCGCGATTCTTGCTGAGCTTTTGAATGATTGGGATAAAAAGAAGCGGCTGTTGATGCCGGGATAGCGGGTGGTTTTTATTGTGGCGCGGCTTCCTCGGCTATCCTGATTCCAGACCCGTTTGTCCCGCCAGCGCGGGACTCACTAAAGGAAAGTGCGGTTTCCCAATGAGTACATCGGGACCGTGCAAACCGCACTTTCCAATTGTCTGAAATCAGGATAGCCGAGGCCGCGCTTTTTTATTCTTGAAAACCTCTCGTTATTCCGTTATGTTTGAGAGTGAGCATGGTAAAGGATCAAAATGAAGAAGTTTTATATCACTACCGCAATTCCGTATGTAAACGCAAAGCCGCATTTGGGGCATGCGCTTGAATTTGTGCAGGCGGATGCGATTCGGCGTTTTCAAGATATGCAAGGAGTCGAAACTCTTCTGCTTTCCGGTGCGGATGAAAATGCGTTAAAAAACGTACAGGCCGCGGAGTCCGCGGGCAAAGTAACGCAGGAATTCGTAGACGAATACGCGGGATATTTTAAACAGCTTCTTGAAAAATTGAATGTGCGGTGCGACCGTTTTGTTAAAGGGAGCGACCAAGAACATCATTTTCCCGCAAGCCAGAAATTATGGCGGAGGTGCGAGGAAGCGGGGGATATCTATAAAAAAACATATGAAGGACTTTATTGTGTCGGTTGCGAGGCGTTTTATACGCCGGACGAACTAAGCGAAACAGGCGAATGTTTTGAGCATCCCGGGAAAAAACTCGAAGTCGTTGCGGAAGAAAATTATTTTTTCCGTCTCTCGAAATATCAGCAAGAACTCATTCGCTTGCTTGAAATGGATGAGTTGAGGATTATTCCGGCACACCGGAAAAATGAAGTGCTTGGTTTTTTGCGCGAGTCCTTGCAGGATATCAGTATTTCGCGTTCCAACAAGCGCGCCAAAAATTGGGGCGTGCCGGTGCCGGGTGATTCGAGCCAAAGAATGTATGTGTGGTTTGACGCGCTCAATATTTATCAGTCAGGAGTCGGTTTCGGGTGGGACGAAGATCAATACCAAAAATGGTGGCCGGCGGATATGCATGTAATCGGCAAAGGAATTATCCGCTTTCATGCGGTGTATTGGCCGGCATTTTTGTTGTCCGCAAAACTTCTTTTGCCGAGGGCGCTTTTTGTGCACGGATACATCACCGTTGAGGGGCAAAAAATGTCGAAAACGCTCGGCAATGTGCTCGACCCTTTTTTGCTTATAGAGCAATATGGCAGTGATCCTCTGCGTTATTATCTTCTTCGTGAAATCCCCTCCGGCGAAGACGGCGATTTTAGCCACGTGAAATTTATTGAACGCTACAACGGCGAACTGGCAAACGGTCTTGGCAATCTTGTCGCCCGCGTCACCACGCTCGGCGAAAAACTGGGTATTGTTGCAGATTGGGCGCGCTATCTCGCAAAAGAAGTTCAAGAAAAGGTGAATGAAATAGATAAAAAGTATACTCACTATTTTGAAGAAATCAGAATTCATGAGGCTATTGGTGCGGCGAGTGAACTCATAACATTTGCCGATAAATACATAAACGAGCATAAGCCGTGGAGTATTGAAAACGAAGAAGAGCGGAAACGAGTGCTCGTGAATGCGGCGCATTGTGCAGAACGTGTTGCAGTCTTTCTTCAGCCAGCGCTTCCGGAGACAGCAGAAAAAGTTCATGAGCAAATTATGTTCCGTGAAGGAAATCTGGAAATGAAAAAACGCGGTAGTCTTTTCCCGCGCGCTGAATAAAGAACCGGCCACACGGCATTTTTTATATTTCATATGCATCCTCCTTATTTAGTTGACGTTCACACCCATCTGCAGTTTGCCGCTTATCTTCATGATTACGAAGCGGTAATTAAAAATGCATTAGACCGGCATATTTGGATGGTCAATGTGGGAACACAATACGGCACTTCATGTGATGCCCTGTTTCTCGCGGAGCGCCATGCTGCGGGCGTGTATGCCGCTGTGGGTCTTCACCCGTCGCATACGGGCGCTTCGCATTTGGATCCGCAGGAATTAAAAGATTTGGAAAAGGCGCGTGTGTTTACGGAGGTAGGGGAAACGTTTGACTACGCGGCGTATAAAAAACTTGCAGAGCATCCGAAAGCGGTGGCGATCGGGGAGTGCGGGTTGGATTATTTTCGCATGAGAGAAGAATCAAAAACAAAACAGCAGGAAGTTTTTGAACAGCATATTGCCTTGTCCCATGAAGTAGGGAAGCCGCTTATGATCCACTGCCGCAATGCTTTTGATGATTTGATTGAAATTCTAAAAGCTAAAAGCTATCATCTAAAAGATGATGCCGGCGTTATCCACTTTTTCAGCGGTACGGTGGAAAATGCAAAAAAGCTTCTCGACTTGGGGTTCTCTTTTTCCTTTGGCGGAGTTATTACTTTTACCCGCGACTACGATGAACAAGCAAAGTATATTCCTCTCGATCGTATTTTGATCGAGACCGATGCGCCGTATGTGGCGCCAGTGCCGCATCGCGGGAAACGCAACGAGCCGATATATGTAGTTGAAACCGCAAAAAAACTCACAGAGATAAAAAATATTTCATTGGAAGAAATTGCGCAAAAAACAACTGCAAACGCAAAACATATTTTTAATCTGCCGCTGTCATCGCACTTGATGCGGGATTCATTATCTTGAATGAAAAAATAGAAATATTTTTCGGGAGCTTGGCTGTCAAGAGGAAGCTGAGCTTCTTTTTTTCTAAAGATCTGCTGCGTAAAGATTTTTCTACTGCAATTTCAGAATTTCTTCCAAAAAGTTATTCCCCGAACTTGTACTAAACCAGTCCGGGCGGACTAGTGTTGAGGGATACCGCTAGTATTACAATTGCGAGAAATTTCAGTACTCTGCTCGTCGTGGCGAGTTGCGGCAATCTCGGTTTATAAAATAAAAATCATCCCGACGCGTCGGGATGATTTTTATTTTGCAATTGCTTTTTTTCTCTCAAGCCGCGTAATTCGCTCATCGTGATCAAGAAGATCTTCGCGAATATCGGGAAGATCGGAATGGTCGCTTTGCATTTGATTAAGGTGTGAAATTATAGATGCTAAATTTACATCCATTTTTTTCTCAATAGACTTAAGTTCCTCCTTTGTTGCAATCGTCTTTAGTTCCTCTTTTGTCGCAGTTTGATCAAAGCCTTCTTTGACCATACGCGCCAGGTTTTCAATGGTAATTTTTTTCGCCATGCAATAATTATATAGAGGCAAAAAATATTGTCAATTATGAAATGTAGATTTAATGGCCCGTTGCCAAACAGGGCTAATTTTCCTAAAAATTTTAAAAAATCAAAACTTGTCAAGTGGGGAGGGTGTTGAATCGCATGAAGTCAGCGCAGTAGGTTCTTTTTTCAAAAGATAACTCCAAAAAGAAAACATTAATAAACCTTACTAATAGATATCCTATAATGAACATTCTTTAGTAATGTTTAGCAAGGTATAGTAATCAGATTTTTAGGCGGCATACCAGATGCTGTTTATTTCTAATGTCAAGAACTTCAAAAGGTTTTCAATTTTATGCCAGGATTTCCACAGAAAGTGTATGGTGTGATGGTATTCTATGAGTATGATTTCTGTCGTGTAGTTAACATTATTTTGTAGCGTTATCTTAGTATAATTTCCTCTGAAAATTGGTTGCCGATATCCCGATAATCCGATATCGGATTATCGGGATATCGGCAGGATAGAAAATGAACGAGAATTTACCTCAAAATTTCATATCGCTTGCTGATGCCGCCATAGGCACTCCGTATTCACAAGAGTACTTGAGTTTGCGCGCGCGGCAAGGCAAACTTTTTGCGCGAAAAATCGGAAGAACGTGGTATACTACCGCTTCAGCGATTGCGGCATATATGGAGTCCCAAAAAGCGCTCTATTCTTCGGAAGCAAACGCGGTTCATTTTCCTGTCTCTTCGCACGCCATCATTGCGAGCCCCGCGGAGCAATCTGCCGCGCTTTGTCATCCGGAGACGGAGCCGAAGGATCTCGTTTCGCATAATGCCGCAAAAAACATTCTTACGATCACCGCCCTTACAGCGCTTCTCTTCTTCGCAGGATCATTTGCAAAAAACTTCTTTGCTCCGTCAGGATCTTCTCCGCTTGCCCACACGCAAAACGCTTTCACTCAAACCATGGGTGATCTTCAGTATGCATCCGTCATTTCTTTTCTCCGTTCTTCAATTTCAAATCTTGAAGACAAGCTCGCACAAAAAATGAATGCATGGATATTTGGAAAACAAGTTTTTTCTTCAACATCCGCTCCGGCAAAAGAAATCATCCGCATAGAAACCAAGATCGAGAAAAAAACAGAAATCATTCCCATTCCGACATCCTCCATCACCCTCGCCGAATCACTCGCCTCAAAACTCTCTCTTCTGAACACTCTTCTCCGCCAAGATTTCGAACGTTCCATCAACGAACTCCGTAATTCCGTAGCAAGCATCACAAGCCGCGAAGACTCCACAAACCGTATCATCACTCTCACCCAAAAAATTGACCGGCTCGATGAGCTTGATATATATCACGGCCTCAATGTACAAACCGGAGATCTTACCATTACGCAAGGAAACCTTACTCTCTCCGCAGGTAAAATATCTTCCAACGACACCATCACCGCTCCCAGTATCATCGCGAACGAAACATTCATCATGCAGGGCTCCGGCACATCCACCTTCACAGGAGGGATCAACGCCCGTTCAATAAACCTCACGAGTTTTCTCACGCTTGACGGCAATCTGAAAATCGAAAACGACGGCTTGGTCTACGACGCAGAAACCAACAATCTCGGCATCGGCACCACAACTCCCGGATCCCTTCTCTCAATTCAAGGCATCGCAAATTTCCTCTTCCTGGTCCACAGACGCCGCCAACGCCAACCCTCTTTCTTCTTCTCTTATCATCAATCCAAATTCCGCCGCCGCAGACACCAATCTCTTTGGTATCGCGGTAGCGGGCGGAGCGCGATTCATGGTGGATGCCGAAGGCGATGTATTCGCCAACTCCATCACCACCGCTGGAGGCACAGTTACTCTTTCTTCAACTACCGCCTCCACTCTTACGGTTGAAAATCACGCCACCATCGGGGATGCCATTACCGATATCTTCACCATCAACTCAGGCTCCATCCGCTATGAAAACTTCGCGACCTCCACCATCCTCAACAATCAAGTGAACGCTTTCAGCTTTACCGCATCCACCACCCAGAATCCTCTTCTTTCGTTCGATACTCTCAACTTCAGAGTGGGAGTGGCGTCTACGGCGCCTTCGCATACGCTTTCGGTGCAGGGGAACTTACTTGTGTCAGGGACATCCACTGTCGGGAGTTTA
>JACOYX010000031.1 GCA_016181585.1 Candidatus Sungiibacteriota bacterium
AAGTGTTTGGGATTTCGTACTCCTAAAGAGGTTTTTGAAGAACAGTTTTTATCAACTAACACTTATCCACAGTGTTGCACTTGAAGGTATATTGTAGGCTATTATGCGCAATTTTAGTGTAGCAGAAACGCGAGAAGAAGGCAAATACATCCCTTGCTTTATTTCTATAAAGATGATATAATGCGTATACGAAACCGTTCTTAAAAAAGGTATTAACTTTTAGAGAGGAGGATTGACAAATGATAGACTGGAAATAACAAAAAGCAGAACATAACCGGTTACTTGAAATGCTTGGGGTGAATCACAATCACTCAAATGCGGTTCTAATGGAAAAGGCGATTAGGGTCGCCGAACAGTTGCTTAAGAAGTATAAATTTGTGTCGAAAGTCGGGCTCTTTGGTTCCACTGCACGGGGAGAGAATGGTAGTGATATCTATTTGGTCATCATTGATGACGGTACGATATCTCTTAAGGTTCTTAAAAATTTGCGTGAAACCAGGGTGTTCGGTCAAGGCTACTCTTCTTCGCGAGATTCTTATGCGAAGATGTGTTGTCGCCAACTCGCGTTGTATACGCCCGGCGGTTTCCTTGGCGATTTCTTTCAGTATATCCGCGAGATACCTAGGGCGACTGATTTGGTTTTTTTAAATGCCGGCATTGTTCAGCACAGGGAATACCTGGATCGGCTTGCGCTTTATATGCGCGACCCGTTCTTTTTTCGAAACATCAGGGAAGATATTCTGTTGTTTTTAGCCCATGCAAAGAAGTTTGGTAAGGGCTTTCCGAGCTTCGCCAACAACGGAGTTCCGAGTAACTTAGTTGTTGGGCAGAATGAATGGATCATGGGCTACTAAATACTAAATAAGCGAGAACCAAATTGAAAAAATCCTGATTTCGCTTTGTGCGATATCAGGATTTTGTTATTTCCTGACAATCATCCACGGCGGGCGTTTTACGTTGATAAAAATTCCCATGCGTTCAAAAAGCAAAATTACCGGCCACGAGAAGTCAAGAAGTCCGATGCGGGCAGAGCGTTCATAAAGGTGGTGGTCTCCGTGATTGCCTTCGCCAAAACTCAAGGCGGCGAGCGCGGGATTGGTGCGGCTTGAGTCCTGGATGAAAAACGGATCATTGTGCTTTCGCGCTTTCCATCCGAGCATGTGTCCGAATGAATTTATCGAGAAGGTGATATGGAGCGATGCTGTGGTACGGATAATTCCGGCGAGCAAAAACGAATCGAGTCCGTAGAGGAAAAAACCCTGCACACCGTTTACCGTGAGGCCATACAATCCGCCGATGAGAAAGGGAATCAGAAAACCGGAAGCTACAAATACTTTGTGCCAGCGATGTTCCCATTGGATATCCCGGTCGTTTAATTCGGGATTATACAGAATGCGCGACGGGGGCAGGTATTTCCGATTCAACCAGAACATATGAGACCACCAAAATCCCTTAAACCCGCCGTTATATGGCCAGTAAGGAGAATGGGGATCGTGCCTGGTGTCGGTATATGCGTGGTGTGCCATATGGTTTCTTACCCACGAGGGCGCGTTTTGCAAAAGTCCGCCGAAATAGATCAGTGTTCTCCTTACATATATATTGGTGCAGATGAAGCTTTTGTGGGTTAGCATGCGGTGATAGGCAAGGGTTACTCCAAGTCCCCCGCCGATGGTAAAAATTCCTGCCAAAACCCAGCTCAACGTGTGGAAACCGAAGTAGTACCAATATATAATCGCCGCTATAAACACTGCATGAAGTATAATCTGCAAACTTGCCATGATACGGTCTGCTGGTCGTTTCGATATATGCATATAAAATCCGCCCTTTCTAAAACGATCTTTTGCTACAATAGCACATTGTTTAAAAAATAAACACTCTATTGAAGTCGAACTTCGATAGAGTTTGGTGGTTGAAGTCCTATTTGAATAAAAAGTTGAGAGTAGTCAGCGCGAATTTACCATAAAAATAAAACCATCCCGACGTGTCGGGATGGTTTTATTTTTATGGTAAAAACGAAAAATTACCAAGTGTTTCTCCGTTCTCCTCCGCCGAATCCGCCACTGCGGTTCCGGTTGAAGCCACCGCCGCCTTCACGGCGAGGTGGGCGCGCTTCCATGGGACGCGCTTCGTTCACTACGAGCTTGCGGCCGTCGAGTTCTTTACCGTTCCACATTTCGATTGCGGCTTGCGCCTCCTCTTCAGTGGACATTTCGACAAAGCCGAATCCTTTGGATCGTCCGGACATTTTGTCGATGATAACCGTAGCAGACTCAACAGTACCTACCTGTGAAAATGCGTTGCGCAACGTCTCTTCGGTAGTGCCGTAGGAAAGGCTCCCTACATAAAGTTTTTTTGCCATCTATGTGCTATTAATAGTTATTAATGTAAGGCGACCTCTCTAGCGGTTAACGCAAACGAGACACTTACATATTTATTAATTATAACCGATATTAAAAGAATGCGCAAGCTATTTACTTGTAATAAAAATAATGGCCACAGCTTTGCGAGCCGTGGCGGTTTTTTGCGTATAACTAGGTGGCACAATTATTAAATAGTGCTGGAGGAATTCAACCGTTGATGCAAAGTTTGGATCCGGCAGAACGAACATTTTTTTGCGATTGCTTAATAACCTGCTTGATAAAATACCCACGCAAGGCAATATCCAAGAAAACCGCCAATGAATAATGTTCCATAAAGAGTACTGTAGCCCAGTATCCCATTTTTCTATTAATACTGCGTTAAGCATAGAACTCGTATGTGGATAACTCATTGTTTATCGCATATGTCAAACATGGTAAAATGAAATTGGAATTTTATTAACTCTTTGGGTTATGGAAAGAAAGCTGTTTTTTATTTAACCTCCTCTATATAAAAAACAGGTTATTTTTTCATAATTCTCCATACTATAGTGGAAAAAAATACATGGATTGCCATGCTGGCGGCCGCACTGGTGGTTGGCGGTATAGGCGGATATCTTTTCGGCCAAAGTGCCGGATATAAAAAAGGCGATACCGAAGGTTACAAACGCGCGGAGGCCGACATTAAAAAAGCCGAAGAACTTTCGGCAGAAAAGGCGGCGGAGAATGCGGCGAAGGCGGCGAATCCTTTTCAAACAGCAAACCCGCTTCAGGGGGTCGAATCGAATCCTTTCGAAAAAGCAAAAAAAGTTTTAAATCCATTTCAATAAAAACTAGACTTGCTCTCTAATAACATTTGTTACTAAATTCCGGAATTTTAGGCGAGTGTTGGTAAAAATTACGAGGCGTATATAAAACATCTATCGAGAAACTTTTACCAATTCGCGGGCAAAATTACGAAATTGCGGTAGGAGAGTTATTAAGGAGCAGGATCTAATAAGCTCCGCCCGGTGATCTCTTATTTTTTAGAGTTATCGGACAGAACAATATTTTCACAATTTTATGAATGAAATGCGGTTTAAAAAAATTAAAATAGGTTTTTCGCTGACAGTAGTCGGCATTTTGTCTGCCGTAGCACTTGTTGCGGCGGGACAGACAGCCACACCATCATCTTCGCAGGGTAATGTGGATGGCGCACTCAAAGACTTGAGCACGATCTACGGCAGGGAAGTGTCAAATGTCACTGAAGCCAAAGAGATTTGCAATAACGAGAAATATATATCCGACTGTGCGGAGATCGGAAAGAAACACAATCTTTTCCCGGCGGATGAAATAAAACAAGTTGACGCGGTATTAACTGAACTTAAAGGAAAAGTGGCCGAGGAATTAAAGAATTGCGCAACTGAAGAATGTCTGGTGGATATTGCCACCCAGCTCGCAAAGAACTTGGTTCAAAAAAATCCGACGCTTGCGCGAAGTCTTGACTTAACACCGATAAAAGTAGATGAGAAAAAAGTCGTTGTGGACGCGGCTCGGCAAGCTGGGGTGAACATACAGGACTGCCGCAATATGGATCCAGACACGGCGCCCATCGAGCTTCTGCGCGCCTGTGCGCGGCTTGCAAAAGACACAAAAGTGCAAAAAGTGCTTTCTCAAGATGTGCGTGAGGCGGTGAAAAACGCCGATGTTTCGCTTCAGCTTCGCGAAGCGCTTTCTACCGGAGAAGTACAGTGCGGAGACAACACTCCCGAAGGATGCGGTAATTACTGTTTGAATCCGGGAACTGAAGCGCGCGCTGGCGGTGTTTCCGCTATTCCGCAAGTATGCCGTGATATTGCGGTAAGATTTTTTGGTGCTGAAGGAGTAGCGCAGCTTGAACAAGCGCATGGACAAGTAAATCAAACTGTTGAATTTTATAAAAAACGCGCGGAAAATATAGTGTTTACGACGATTGACGGAAGAACTATCACTGATCCCGCGCAAGTAGGAAAATATCTTGAAGAGGAAGGACGAAAAGGAAATGTGGAAGCGGTGGAAAAGGGAATGAATTTTATGATTACGAAAGGGTTTTTGAAGCAAGAGGATAAAGAGTTTGCTCTTCAGGTTGTAGGAAAAATTAAGAAATCCGGCGCTCCGGTAGACTTTGATCAGTGTGCGAAAAATCCCGAAGCGTGCCGCGAGTTTATACCAGATGAACATCGAGAAGAATTTGATGCATTTCGCGAGATTGAAAATATAATGAAAGCGGAGCTTGGGCCGCGCGGCGTGTCTGATCCGCGCCAGTGCGATAGCCAAGATCAAAAAATCGGTGAGGCGTGTTTAGCGGGAGCAAAAGCGGCATTGCCAAAACTTGAAGCAATCGCCGCCAAAAATCCTCAAGCCAAGTTTATCGTGCAGGAAATCAAACAACATATTCAATTTGGCGATCAAGGTTTTGAAGCGAGAAGAAATGTTGAAGAAAAATTCAGAGAAGGGCAAGGTATAACGATTGGTGGACAGCAGTTCAATAATTTTCAGGAAGTACAGCAATTTTGCGAGAAAAACGGCCAGCTTTGTTTGGCAGACGCGGCACGTGAAGGATTCATCGGAAAAGATTACGCGGCGCAAAAATTTGAAAAATCATTTGAGACGCAATTTAGGAATCAGCCGGGAGGATTTTTTGGACAAGAAGGCGGGTTCCCTGGCGGGCCGGGGCAGTTTCCCGGTGCGCCGGGCAGTTTTCCTGGTGGTCCGGGAGGTTTTCCACAGCAAGGCGGATTTTTTCCTCCAGGCGGACAGCAATTTGGAGGACCGCAGTTTCAGGGTCCTGGCTCTCCAGGGTTCAATAAAGACGAGGCATTAAAACAATTCCAGCAGTGGCTGGATAACCCGCAGGGCGCTCCGCCGATACCATATCAGTTTGGGTCACAGCAGGGGCAGGTTGGCCAGCCGGGACAGCAGTTTGGACCGCAGGCGTGTCCTACATTTCCCACGGTAAATGAATGCGGAGCGGGACAGCGCAAGGTGGTGGCGTATAGTTCTCCACAGTGCGGCGTGTATTATAGATGTGAATCGGGAAATACTACACAGCCAGTACCGTGTCAACCGGATCAATATTGGAATGGCAATACATGTATAAGATATGATGGCGCGGGACCACAAAGTTGTCCGCAGGGGCAATATTGGTTTGTTCCTTCGCAAGGCGGCACTGGATACTGTAGGCCGACAACACCTTCCGATCAGCCGCAACCTCAAGTTGTTCAATGTTCCGATGGGCGCGACAATGACGGTGATGGAAAAACAGATTATCCAGCAGATCCAAGTTGTTATGGTCCCAATGATAACGATGAATATTACCCGATTAGCGGTACTTCAACAAACCCTCCCTCTTCGGGTTCATGTCCGTCGGGTCAATTCTGGAATGGGAGCACCTGTGTGGCAGGGGAGGGGGAAGGAGGCAGGTCTAGTGAATGTTCTGATGGAGTTGATAACGATAGGGATGGGTACACTGATGGGCAGGACTATGGTTGCGGAGGAAATGAAGGGGGCGCAGGCGGCTATTCTTCCTGCGACAGCGGGTTGATTGCGCTTTTAGGAACAGGTTGTCATTCGATGTATACCGATTCTTCCGGCAATCAGGTTTACTGTGACGGTCCCATGACCAAATCGGCAAAGAAAGGCGCTACGAGTGTGACGACAGGATGTCAGGGAAGTACGGGAGGAGGCAGTTGGAATAACAAAACTTGGAATTTTGTTGATGGCAGTTCCCAATCATCCTCTATTTTAGGCAGAACGGATAGTGAGTATACGACGTATATCACGAGCACATATAACAATTGCAAAGGAAAATATTTTGCCGGGTGGAAGCCGGGTGGCGGCGATCAGTCTAATTGGCAAGAATTTGGTATCCCTAATTGTTCAACCACGTCCTCAACTGGTGGCGGATCTGCAGGAGATGCAAACTCTTGTCCGGGGTTTGCCTATAGCCGATGGGATAATTCAGGAAAGAGATACTGTCAGTTAAACAGCGAGCGTAAGTGTGATGCCAGCTATCCGAGTTATTTGACAAATGGCGCCAATTATAAAGTGGAAAATTGTCCGGCGGATTCTACGGGATCTTGTCCGGCGGGACAGTATTGGTACTATCCATCCGGTGGTGGATCAGGCTATTGTCAGTCTTCCACAACGAGTTCTTCTTGTGACAGCGGTTTGATTGCGCTTTTAGGAACCGGTTGTCATTCGATGTATACCGATTCTTCCGGCAATCAGGTTTACTGTGACGGTCCCATGACCAAATCGGCAAAAAAGGGTGATAGCACAACATCTTCAGGGTGTTCGGTTTCAGGCGGTACACCTTCTTGTCCTTCGGGGCAATGGTGGAATGGGTCGGCATGTACGAGTAGCACCACTTCAGGGACTTGCGATAGCACACTGACCGGCCTTCTGGGTTCTGGATGCCACAATATGGGCAATGCATACTTTGATAGTGCGATGACGCGCTATGTCCTTCCTGGTACCAGTACAGTAAAAGAATGTTCAGCAAGCTGGATTTCAAGTTGTACTACCGGAGGTTCGAGTACTACTTCATGCCCATCAGGCCAATATTGGAACGGTTCGTCATGTGTAAATTCTTCTTCCACTGGCACATGCCCCTCCGGACAATACTGGTATGTGCCGCCGGGAAGCACAGCGGGGTATTGTACTTCAAGTACCACCACTCCTCCTCCGTCATCCAGCACATGTCCAAGTTTTGCGCACGATATGGGAGGATATTGTATGTTAAATAACGATACATCTCGTTGTGCCTCGTACTCAAGCGCAAGTTCGGAAGGGAATTATACTTCGTCGCAATGTACCGGAGGCACATCTACCTCGTGTCCATCCGGTCAATGGTGGAACGGATCTTCGTGCACAAGCTCTACTTCTGGCACAGGTTGCGGCTCATATACCAGCCAATCTTCTTGTACTGCCGTTTCAAATTGTTATTGGTACTCCGCTTCTTCGCCGGGTTACTGCTACTATCAGAGCGGTTCGCCGAGCTATAGCCAGTCTTCTTACTCATCAACTTCTTGCGGTTCCGGGTATACTTGGAACGGAAGTTCGTGCGTATCGTCATGTCCTTCAGGACAATATTGGAACGGCTCGGCTTGCGTAAATACCAGCACCACTGATTGTCCGAGCGGACAATACTGGAACGGAAGTTCGTGTGTGACATCTACAACTTCCAGCGGGTGCAGTACACCGAGCACTTGTTACGATTCATCGGTATGTACTTCTTCCGGTTGGTATTGGTATAATTCAGGATGCTGGAGTTCTCCGCAGACGAGTACGACACCTCCCCCATCCACGAGCTATACTCAAGCGGCATACTATACGCAGTCATCATATGAAACTACGCCACCTCCTCCGCCCGCCTACACCGAATCTGCGTACTACACTCAATCTTCCTATGCTCCGCCACCTCCTCCGCCGACTTCATTCTTCTTCTTTAGCTCGAAATGTCCTTCAAATCACTACTGGAACGGCTCGTACTGTGTAGTGCGTCCGCAATATACCACTCATCTCTACGCGCAAATGGTAACATCACTGCGCGGCGTGACAGGGTTTGTTGCAAATCTCTTTCGCTAAAAAGCAGGGGACTGAAAAACCCTCCGGCAGATGCCGGAGGGTTTTTGTGAGCTTTGAGTTGGTTGTTCGGTTATTCCCCTCCTTTGAGAACCTTTCATCTTTATTGCACTTTAATTTAATAACATATTAATTTGTAGCGAAGGCTTGACTAAATATCAAATTTTCTGTGATAAAATTTTACAACATGATTTCCAAGAATATTTTCTTGTGGCGCACTTGAAGCATCTTTACAAATTTATGGGTTATGGCGATAATGGCGGTTAGTCCTTTACTAAAATAAAGGTAAGACAAATTACACAGAAAGGCGGTGGAATGTGGTAATAAAAAGAAAATCTTTTGACATCTATACTGTTTCTGCCGGATCTTATCCGCGCATCGGGAGTGTGCGCGGGCAGGCATTGCGCAAGCTATGGAATTCGTACGGAGAAAAAAAGATAAACAATCGCGTAGTGCCACAAGAAATTCGTGTGGCAGAAAACAGCATGGCGGAGGAGATACTTAAAGAGCAAATCTCGAGCGGTTTGGATATAATCACCGACGGCCTTGTGCGCTGGTATTGTCCCATTTCCCATATTGCCGGGAGAATGGAGGGCGTATTGATCGGCGCACTGCATCACTTCGGTGATACTAATTTTCATGTGCGAAAAGCCGTGGTGGAGGATCTCCCCGAATGGAAAGTACCTCTTCTTGCGGATGAGATTCGGTTTGCACGGAGCGTAACTGATAAACCGATGAAAGCGGTACTTACTGGACCGGCGACATTCTGCCGGCATATGGAAAATAGAAGCCAAAAATTGCCGCGGGCTATTACGGGCGCGTATGTAGAAGCGCTGTGCCACGAGATTACGCTTTTGGCGGCGGTTAAGGGAGTGGCGATAATTCAGATGGATGATCCATGGCTTTTGCATTGGCCGAATGAGTGGGACTACTTTGCCGGCTGTTATGCAGTGCTGTATGAAGCATTGCAAAGATCAAATGCGCATATTTTACTTGAAGTAAAAATATACGGAAGCAAATGTTCGCATATGCTTTCGAATCTTTTTGAACTTCATTGCGATTACCTCGGTCTTGATTGTGTTGCCGATCCGCAAGCGATTTTGCGGATACTGCAAAACCCGGTGCTTTTGCGGGAAAGCGGATTAGGGCTTTCCATAGGAATTGTCGATGCACGGAGCAGTATAATGGAGGATCCTTACATGCTTGAGCGCATAATTGAGCCTCTGCTTTTGTATATGGAGCGGCCACTGCTGTTGGAATCGTCGTGTGGACTTGAATTCTTGCCGCGCCGATTTGCGAAAGAAAAGTGCAGAATACTTTCCGAGACAAAACGTCTTTTGGTTAAATCCGCATTATACAAAGACACCGTAAAAATGTACGAGCGGCGGAAGGAGACTGGAAATGAGTGAAAAATTATCTCGTTTGGGCATTGATCTTCCTTTGCTTCCCTTGACGACGGTGGGAAGTTTCCCAAAACCTAGTTATCTGCTGGCGGCGCGGAGGAAATATAAAAAAGAAAGCCAATTGTTAAAAAATGCGGAAACAAATGCGACACGGTATTGGATAAGCGCGCAAGAACGGCTTGATTTTGATGTGCTGGTGCATGGCGAGATGGAACGGGGAGATATGGTGGCTTATTTCGGCGAAGAACTTGAGGGGTTTATGCCGGGCGGCAAAGAAGATCTGGTGCGCTCATACGGCAATCGCTTCTGGATTCCACCGCATATTGTATCTCCGGTTCGATGGAAAGAGCCGCTGACGCTTGGTGCTTGGGAGTTTGCCCAATCACTCACTAAAAAACCGGTAAAGGGCATGCTTACGGGACCGGCCACGATCCACGATTGGTCGCTCGATAGGTTTTACGGCAATCGGCATACTACGGTACTGGCAATTGCACAAGCGCTTCGTTATGAGATCGATGTCTTAATTCAAAACGGCGTAAAAATCATTCAAATCGATGAGCCTTCGCTTGCACAAACGGAATTTTTTTTTGATACGATCCTAGAAGCATTCCACATCATGATTGACGGGCTTAGTGAAAAAGCATACTTCATTATGCATACATGCTATGGCGAAGATATTTTTGAATCGCTCTATCCGCGGATGCTCGAACTTCCTGTCGATAATTTAGACATTGAAACTGCAAACAGCGGTATGAAATTTCTTCATACGATCGAGCGATTTCCTGTTGTAAAAGATTTGTCGCTCGGGTTTGTAGATGTGCATACGCGCGATCTTGAGCGTGTGGATACGGTGCGGGACTGGATGCGACTTGCGCTTACCATTATACCGAAGGAAAAACTTTGGCTTGGTCCGGATTGCGGTCTTAAAACGCGGACTGTCGGAGATGCAGAATTGAAACTGGTAGTACTTTCTGCCGCACGTGACATGATTAGAGCGTGCGTATAGTGTAAAATCCCTTGCCATGGCGAGGGATTTTAAAATTGCCGTCTATGCGCTATACTATGATCAGTAAGCAGTAAAGGATGCAGGATAAAACAAAGTATCTGATATGAAATTTTCCAAAATAAAATTTGTGATGATTACTATTGTCTGCGCCTTATTTGCGCTCGCAATGGGCAGGATATTTTGGCCGCCTTCGCCATTGCTTCCCATGCCGAGCGCGGGGCAGATGCCGTTTTTTATAATCATATCTGCAGTTGAAGCGATTGCATTTGGCGTGGGCGTTGCCTTTTTGGCGCTTATGCGGCAATCGTTGCAATCGATGCCCGGCGGGCAATTTAAAAAAGCATTGGCCGGATATATTTCCATAGGATGGCTTTTGGTTTCGTGGTGGCCGCATGATAATTTACATTTGCACATTGGACACGATATTCAAAAGCTTTTATATATAGAATACGGATTTCATGTTACCTTGGTTGTGGCAGGGCTCGTGCTCGCCTATTTGTTTGCCGGTTTTTTGATGCGTAAATCCCAGAAAGGATAATTCCATTTTCCTTGCGTAGTGGATCTATTCCAAAAACATGTACAGCCAACGGTTATCTTTTGCCACACTATTGCATATGGTATAATACTGTTATGGATCAATTTTCCCTTGTTGTTGCGTTTACCGCGGGGCTGGTGTCTTTTCTATCGCCATGTGTTTTGCCGATTATCCCCGGATTTCTCGCATATCTTGCGGGAAGCAGTGCGGGGGAAAGCGCACCGAAGCGAAAGGATATTTTTCTCGCAAGTTTATTTTTTGTGCTGGGATTTTCCGCCGTCTTTTCCTTGTTCGGCGTTCTTTTAAATACGGTGCTGAGGGCGGCGGCATATTCCGTACAGCTTTGGCTTTCGCGGATCGGCGGCGGATTTATTATTCTCTTTGGTCTCTATCTCACCGGTTTACTAAAGTTTCCTCTGCTCGAGCGGGAATATAAATTTTCGGTGCGCCGCATGCCGCGATCGCGTCTCTTTACCGCTTTTCTTTTCGGCGCGGCGTTTGCCGCTGGATGGACTCCTTGCGTCGGTGCAGTATTGGGGAGTATTTTGGGGCTGGCAGCATCAGCCCCGGGCTCTGCGTTTGTTTTGCTTTTTGCATATTCTCTTGGGCTTGGCATCCCGTTTCTCTTGGTCGGATTTTTTACCTCGCGTGCGGCAAGTGCCATCTCGCGCATCCTTCCGTTTCTTTTATACATTCGCATTATTTTTGGAATTCTTCTGATCATCATCGGTATTTTTGCGTTTACGCAAAGCCTCGGACTTATTGCGAATGTAGAAATTCTTAATCGTTTTCTACTGCAATAGAATGAAAGACACTCTTTTTAAAATGGCGGGATTGGCGGCGGCGTTTTTGCTTATTGCGGGAGCGATTGTCTATTTGGATTCAATGAAACCGGGCAAGAAATTTTCCGGGGTTTCGGACTTGAGCAAAAATCATGCGCCTGATTTACAAGTTTCCGGAGGGTTTATCAATGTCGCGCCTTTTTCTTTGCTGGAGCACTTTGGTAAAAAGGTGATTTTGGTAGATTTTTGGACGTATAGCTGTATCAACTGCCAGAGGACGATTCCGTATTTAAACGCGTGGCATGAAAAATATAAGGATAAAGGGCTTTTGATTGTAGGGGTGCATACGCCGGAATTTGAATTTGAGAAAAAATATGAAAATGTCGAGGCGGCGGTAAAAAAATTCGGGATCAAATACCCTGTGGTGCAAGACAATGACTATGCGACATGGAATGCATATCAAAACCGTTATTGGCCTCATAAGTATCTGATTGGTATTGGCGGACAAGTGGTGTACGATCATATAGGTGAGGGAGGATATGAAGAAACCGAGCGGAAAATACAAGAAGCGCTCGGCGAGCAAATGGCAATCGAGAAGCCTGTTGGGGTACAGGAGGTGGATTTTGAGAAAGTGAAAAGTCCGGAGACGTATTTCGGGGCTTTGAGGAATAAAAATTTTGGCAGCGGCAAGCCGCTTACAAAAGGAGTCTTTAATTTTTCGGCATCAAAAGTGCTGAACAGCGATATCTTGTATCTTGGTGGAATGTGGGCGATCGAAGACGAGTATGCGGAAAATAAAAAAACAGGAGCAAAAATTAGTTTTCGCTATGATGCCAAAGATGTATATCTTGTTGCGAATTCTTTGGACGGAGTCACCATAAAAATTTTGCGAGATGGAAAATTGGTGAAAGAAGCGGCGGGGGCAGACGTGGAAAAAGATGCTTCAGGGGAGGCAGTTATCCGTGAAGAGCGGCTGTATCGTCTGATTGAAGGGGAGTCGTACGGCAAGCATCTGCTTGAAATTATTATAGAATCACCGGGACTGCGTGCCTTTGCATTTACATTTGGGTAGAGTCATCCTTCTCCGTCAACCACGGCGGGCGGAGAAGAATCGTTTTTGATCAGTAGACCTATTTTATTAAATGAAGTATGTCCTTATTTCCAAAATCAATCATAATAGGCATCGGAATGTTTGCTGTTTTGCTTATAGGTATTTTTCTTGTGACGATTTGGTTTGAAGCGGAAGAAAACCCTGCAATGCAAGAAATAAATTCCCCTGAAGATCGCGTAGAAGAGCCGCAGTCTCCGGTAAAATCTTTTCCGGCACCTGCTCCGCAAAATACCGTGGCGCCGGATGCGGCGGCCGATTTATTGCCTTACGTGCGATACCGCAATGGCGCGTTTTTGCCCGCGCGTGTTGTGGTAAAAAGAATTGAGGAAGATGGTGTCGAATGTTTCTTGAAAGTATTTAATGAAAGTGATCGGCCAATTCTTTTGCGCCTCGGTCCTTACGAGCAAGGCAAAGAAAAAGGTTTCCGCTATTCAGCAATTCCGGCGGGGGACGCCGCGGTGCTTGACCCGCGCTATACGGGAATCAGCGATGCAGTGTTTTATAACACCGCCAATCCTTCGGAGCAATTTACGGTGCGCATTGATGCATCATGCAATTAAAGGGTCTGTTGCCAAATACCATTTCTCCTGCAAATGATGAATTTCTGCCAAAATAGCTTCAAAACTTTTTAGCTTATCTTCCAGATAGGCCTCAAAGTTTCCAGCTATGCCGGACGGTGTTATTTTTTTCGTATGTTTGCGCGCGCAGTGTGGATCAATTCCCGCAGGGCGGGAACGATTTGTTTCAAATGGCTTCGCCTGCGTTTGACTACTTCTCGGCTAACATAATGGATAAGGTGTTTTAAATATTCGATATTGAGTTGTTCATCCTCATTCGGATACAGCTTTTTATATACTATGTTGTAGAGTCCGTAGCATGCCATTGCCAAAATAGAAAAAACGGTGGTAACCAAAATATCAATGGTCGTGTCTGCAGAGTCGGCTTGCGCTTTGCCAAGCCAGCTAAAATAGTTCGGCTGGATCCACGCATCCCATGCGAGTTCGCCGCCTTCCCAGCCGACGCCGAATACCAGAGAAACGCAGGCTATGATTATAACTGCGAGAAAAAATTTCCCCATAATGCGAAATATTCCTTGGGCGATATAGTTTTGGGTATAGTAGAGAATGGTGTAGCTTCCCATGACGCCGGCAAGGGCGTGTCCTGTTTCATCGAACCACCACGGAGCAGTAAAAAGCTTCGCGGTGTCCTCCCATCCCCATACCGCCCAGATATAAAAATGAGCCAGCCAGTAGATTATAAAAAACGCGGTTGGCATACGGACATTTCCTTTGCGTAATGTACTGCTTTATCTTTATCGTTTTTGCAAGCTCTTGGCAAGACGGCAGAGAAACCTATTGACTTTATTCCTGCGTTGCATATAATGATTAGCAGTCGGGTACTAAGAGTGCTAATTTATTCGTAAGACGCTTGAATGGTATTCTTTTTGAAACATGTGTGTCCGCTTCCCGCGGTGGCCTCGCTAACTATCGAAACGGCGTCCTGATGAGTACATCAGAGACCAAGCCGTCGCCTCTCCAAATTGTTTCAAAAAGAATACCACTCAATCGTCATAACTCATTTTCTAATTTTATAAATGTATGAACATAAAACCATTGCATGATCGTGTGGTTATCGAGCCCTCGCATAAAGACAAGGGCGGAAAGACGAAGTCCGGAATCTATCTGCCGGAAACGGTGGACAAGGAGCGGCCGGAGCAGGGAACGGTGGTAGCGGTAGGCCCCGGTAAATTCGATGAAGACGGCAAGCGTATGCCTATGAGCGTAAAAAAAGGTGATTCAGTTCTTTTCACCAAATACGGCCCCAACGAAATTAAGGTCGACGATAAAGAATATTTAATCGCAAAGGAGGAGGATATACTCGCAATTTTGGACTAGTCCAAAATTGTTAAACGCAAAATTTAAAAATTAAAATGAAAAATTTAGGTATCCCGACAAGTCTGGATGGATTTATAGTAGATGAGTCCCGACTTGTCGGGATACTGCAATTTTTAACTTTTCATTTTTAATTTTTAATTTGAGCAAAGCGAACATGGCAAAACAAATTTTATTTGATGAAAAAGCGCGGCATGCGGTAAAGCGCGGTATTGACCAGGTTGCCAATGCCGTAAAAATTACGCTCGGACCCAAAGGGCGCAACGTGCTTTTGGGCAAAACATACGGCTCTCCGCAGATTACAAATGATGGGGTTACCATAGCGAAGGAAGTTGAATTGGAAGATAAATTCGAGCAAGTCGGCGCGGAACTTTTAAAGGAGGTTGCATCGAAAACCAATGATGCTGTGGGAGACGGCACTACCACTTCAATACTATTGACTCAAGCAATCGTGCAGGAAGGCATGAAATATGCGACTGCGGGAGTAAACGTGATCGGGCTTCGTGCGGGGCTTGAAGAGGCGCGCGATGCGGTTATTGCTGAACTCAAAAAAATGGCAAAACCGGTGAAGGACACGGAAGAGGTGGTGCAGGTGGCCAGTATTTCAGCGGAATCACAGGAACTCGGAAAAATTATTGCCGAAGTTATTGAAAAAGTAGGAAAAGACGGTGCGGTAACGGTGGAGGAATCGCAGGGTATCGGCATAGAAAAAGAAGTAGTAAAAGGAATGCAGTTTGACCGCGGTTATGCTTCGCCGTATATGGTGACGAATTCCGACCGCATGGAAGCGATTATCGAGGATCCATATATTTTGATAACCGATAAGAAAATTTCCTCGATTCATGAAATTTTGCCTTTGCTCGAAAAACTCGCGAAAAACGGTAAAAAAGAGCTGGTGATTATTGCCGAAGATATAGAGGGGGATGCGCTTACCACGCTTGTGGTAAATCGTCTTCGCGGCGCTTTCAATGCGCTCGCGGTAAAAGCTCCTGGGTTTGGCGACCGCCGGAAAGAAATGCTTGAAGATATTGCGATCGTAACCGGCGGAAAAGTCATTTCCGAAGAAGTGGGTTTGAAACTTGAAAATGTGGAATTCGATATGCTCGGTAAATCTCATCGCGTGGTGTCAAATAAAGACAATACGACTATTGTGGGCGGCCGCGGTAAAAAAGAAAGTATTGAAAAACGGGTGGCGCAACTCCGCACGCAGATCGAAAAAACAACTTCCGAATATGACCGCGAAAAATTGCAGGAGCGGCTTGCAAAGCTTGCGGGCGGCGTGGCGGTAGTGAAGGTGGGTGCGGCAACGGAAACCGCGATGAAATATATGAAGCTGAAAATCGAAGATGCGGTGGCCGCAACAAAGGCCGCGCTTGCGGAGGGGATTGTTGCGGGAGGCGGCTCGGCGTTTTTGCGGGCGGCGGTAGCGCTTGAGAAGAAAATAACGGATGAAAGCGGGAAAGAGAAAAAAACTGTTTCCGACGAGCGGCGCCTTGCGTTCCAAATAATGCTTCAGGCGCTTGAAGCTCCGCTTGCGCAAATCGCCGCAAATGCGGGGAAGCGCATCGGCGAGGTTACTTCAAAAATCAAAGATAAAATCGCGGAAGAAGGGAAGCATAACGCAGGCTATGACGCTTTGAACGATAAAATCGTGGCGGATATGATACGCGAAGGCATTGTGGATCCGGTAAAAGTAACCCGTTCCGCTCTCGAAAATGCCGTATCGGTGGCGGCGATGTTTTTGACAACTGAAGTGGTGATTGCAGAGCTTCCGAAAAAAGAAAATCCGCTCGCCGCGGCGAGCGGAGGAATGCCGCACGAAGATTACTAATTTATGGGTCTATTGCCAAATACGCTTTCGTTGCGAAAATGATGAATTTCTAGACAAAATTGCTGAACAAACTTTGAGGCCTATCTGGAAGATAAGCCAAAAAGTTTTGAATTATACAATCTCAAACCGCGCAGATTCTCTCAAATCCGACATGGGATTTGATTTTAGTTTTCGTGCTTTTAGCTGGAGGTTTTTTTTACGGTATTTCGTTCGGACGGCCTCGCGTAGTTATCAATATTCTCTACACCTATGCCGCATATGCCATTACCACCGCGCTTCCGCTGGATTCTATTATTTCCGCGGTGAATATCGGCAAACTGTTTTTTGCCAAAAGTGCCGTTCTTTTTGCGGTATTTCTCTTGCTCGCGTTACTTCTTGGCGGAAGACGCAGACGTTGGACTATGGCAAGCGCCCCATGGTGGCACACCTTTATTTTGAGTATCTTGCAGGTCGGACTTCTCATGCATTTTATGCTACAATTTTTGCCGAAATCGGAAATTCAAAAACTCGCGCCGCTTACAAAAACCTTACTTGCAAATCCCTCACTTCACCTCTGGTGGGTCCTGCTTCCCATAGGCGTACTCATTGTTCTTCGGCGCATTGACCGCGATGAATATTAGTCGAAGCTTGAACATCTTTATTGTCGGAAAGAGGATATCGTATAAGGATGTACTCACTAATCGCAAACTAAAAGAGGCAACTTCTTCGGCAAATCTGAAATGGTGGTCTATACTCAAAATAGTTCGGACGCATTTCGCCGCCTGCGGCGGCGGGAATCTGGCCAAAAATTCCGAACTGAAATCCTGAACTTTGACAATTTCAAGTTTTTCTTTGGCGGCAAATTTTCGTTTTAGAATACCGACCCTACTTCGTTGATTTTTTACTTACAGGCCTGATTGAATTTTGAAATAACAAATTTTCTTATTAAATTCAGGAGGATAAGTTTCAAAAGATATTAGTGAACATATGGAAATGTCTTTCTTTTTTAAAGCTATTTCGAAATAGCATCTATCCCTTACATAATAATTTTTAGCAAAATCCTCTGGTAGCAAAGCACAAATTCTAGGATCGCCATCCATAATTGCTTTGTTAAAGAGACATTCCCCGCGAGCTAATGAGAAAGAACAAGATTGACCACTTTTTGTAAGCGGATAGGTAAATGATTGTGTTGCATAGCCAATAATTAAAATCACAAAGAATACTAAGAATGCGACAAAAAAAGTACTTTTCCAGTATGAAATGCTATGAATTCTACGGTACCAAAAATAGAAAACAGTATAAATTATTAAGCTTATGAAAACAAATGAAGGGAAGTTAAGAATGGTATATGCGCCAGGAACCACCAAAGTTAAAAACACGGGCACTAAATCGCTAATTATTTTAAAATTTAAAAGAAGCAAAAGACCCCCGATCAAAATCATCGAATCTATTAATGAGGAGAAAATAATTATTGAAAATATATTCGAAAGTTTATTTTTAAAGAGCAATACGGTAAAGAATGAAAGTATAAGAATGGGAAGAAACCATAACCAAGAAATAAACATTGCTTCTATAAGATCTGTGCCAGAGGGCCCGTTCGCGCTTGCTATTATCGGTATCGTAAAAAAAGTCAGGACAAGTAGAAATTTTATATAGTGATTCATAAAATAATTTAAATTGATTAAAAATTTTCTTTTCCCAAAATTAAAATGCAGTTCGAGCCGATATTTTTACAGGTTCTTTGGCAGTTTTTATCGGTGCGGCGGAGCCGCGATTTCGGAATTTCGCGGGGGGCTTTCTTCGCCGCCGCAGGCGGCTTCCAATTCCTTGCGCTTTTCTAAAATGTGGTGTTATTTTAGCATTTGCGCGAACCTTTTTTGAACGGAACTCCTGACCGCACCCCGCCTCATTTTTCTGGGGGAATGGTGGCGGGGTGCGGAATTACTCGCCCGCGCGGAGGAGGTCTGGGGAGGAATCCGCGCGGGCTTCGGCTTTCTTTTTTGAAAGAATTGGCGGCTATGAATTCACAATATTGACGGCTTTCCCTTCAACAAACGATTTCACATTGGCAACAATAATATCAGCACAGTTGTCCAATGATTCGTTTGTGAAAAAAGCGGAGTGAGGGGAAAGCACGACATTATCTAATCTTAGGAGCGGATTGGATTCTTTCCATTCAACAATCGTATCCAATCCCGCTCCAGCGATTTTGTGCGATTGCAAAACATTGATGAGAGCCGACTCGTCCACCATTTTCCCACGAGCGGTATTTATAAAAATTGCCGTCGGCTTCATCAATTGCAATCGCTCTGCTGTTATTAAATTTTCTGTTTCTGGCGTAAGCGGGAGATGTAGCGATACGATGTCGCTTTCTTTGAGCAGTTCCTCCAACGAAACTTGTTTTACACTCTCAACATTCTTTTTTGAGCGATTATAGGCAAGCACCTTCATCCCAAAACCAATTGCAATTTGAGCCACCCGCGAACCAATACTTCCAAGCCCCACCACACCAAGCGTTTTGCCTTGTAGATTAAAACCGAGATATTTTTTCTGTTCTTGGCTCGCGGGGTCAATCTGAAAAGGTGCTTGCCTCATCGCTACATCTCCCGCCGGAATTTTTCTGCTCACCGCAAGCATAAGTGCGATTGCTTGCTCTGCAACTGCTTCGGTAGAAAATCCAGGAACATTCGCGACTTGTATTCCTTTGCTTTTAGCGGCGATAACATCAACTAAGTCATAGCCAGTAGAATTGATAGCGAGAAGTTTGAGCGCGTCCGCGCTCTCCAAAACTTTCTTATTGAGCGGAGCGATATAGCAATCGGAAATCGCAATCTCAACGCCTTTTAGCCGTTCAATCGTCTTTTCCTCGGTATCGGTATTTTCATGGATTGTAAGGTCGCCTAACGCGCGTAGCGCGTTCAAATGTGATTCTTTGAAAAAACTTTCGTTGAGGATTGAGATTTTCATAAAAGTTTTAGTACCCTCTTTGTCCAAGTTTCAAAACCATTGGCTCGCCACTTTGAACGCACATTGTTTTATCCGCGTTATCTTTTCTTGCTTCCGTCAATGTTACAACTTTTGTTTTTATATCAGCTTTCAAAATTTGATCTTCACATAATGAACTGCTAATCGCGGTGATTTGTCCCGTTTGCGACCATTCAGTTATGTCATAGTAAGAAATGTTGTTTGAAAAAAGGTCATCAAAAACAACATCGGCTTGAGCAACATTACAGATTTTTTTATCAAGCCAACAATCAACAGCGACACTATTTACATCATTGACCATTTCGCCACCAGAAACGACTACCCAAGCTCCGTCAAAAGACGCTAGACCAAGACTATTTGCAAACGCAACATCTTTATCTTCTCCAACATAACTTGTAGACGGCGTTTTCAATTCTCTAACCGACAAGGTGGTGGCATTTGAAATTACATAACCAATCAAAACGCCGATGCCTAGAATCAAGATTATTTTTGGTAGATTTTTCTTTTCCATATTCATAAAGTTATTTTAATAATTCCTCCATTGGAACGCCTAACGACTTGGCGATTTTTTGGATAGTTTGAACGCTCGGCTTGGTAACGACACCACCCTCAATTTTCGTAAGGGTAGAGTATTTGATATTGGCTTTTTTCGCCAAGTCGTCCTGCGTTAAACCTTGTTTTGCTCGTATTCGCTTTATGTTCTGTGATATAGTTGCCATAGTATGCTACTTTTGATAGTATAAAAATATGAGTCCTTACTTTCTTTGCTCACAAAACAAGCATAGCAAAAACCTACGATTTTTTCAATGTATGGTTTCTGATTTTGTAGCCGCCAATTCTTTCAAAAAAGAAAGCCGAAGCCCGCGCGGATTCCTCCCCAGACCCCTCCTCCGCG
>JACOYX010000015.1 GCA_016181585.1 Candidatus Sungiibacteriota bacterium
AATTTTACGCTTCGCACGGGGAGTACACGGCTCCGCTAAATTTCCCGCGAATCACTAACTATATGATTAGCCCTAATTTATGCAATTGCAGCTCATAAGGCTATTCGGCAACAGACCCCTTTAAGCCACCTCAACGTAGCCATCGTTGCGCCTTGTCGGTCTTCAGGTTTTTTGCTCAAAATATCACTAAAATGTCTCTTGAATAAAGATGTTTAACAGGGTCTTCTTAGAGCTCGATTCTAAACCATGTTTTATTTTTGCGATAAAATATCGCGTTGGGGAGGGAGGGAGAAGTAAAAAGCTCGTCGGTTTTTCCCGAAACTACTTCACTGGTGTTGCGGCCGCCTCTGCCGTCGATTTCCGTCAGGAAAATCCCTTCGGCCGTACGGATTGCAATGTGCGCATTGGTTTCAAAAAACCATACAGCATCGAGAATCGGCGCATCGCGATTGAAGATGGTTTCTTCACTGCCGGCTTTTTGAAAAGGTTGGTAAGTGTTGTCTTTTATCCAATGCAGAAGTATTTCATTTTCTTTCACTGCCAGCATTTTTTCACCGTTTTTATCGAAGCGGGCGTATTTAACGCCTCCGCCGATTACATGCAGAGACCGATCGTTTGCGGAAAGGAAAAATAGTCCGCCGGAGGGATCGATGATCAAAAGATCATTTTGCGGCGAAGCGGCAAAGGTAAAGGGGTTGTTTGCAAGATAGAAACCGGGGCGACCCAATATGTCCAAGGTTTTCGATGTACTCGCGCGGCGTGCTAAAAAGCCATTGCGGTCAATAAGGTAGAGCGTGTCATTTATCGAGAAAAAGGTGCGAATATTGCCTGCAATCACGACACTTTTGACGTCAACAACATTATTTTTTTTGTCCAGCGAATAGAGCTTGGCAGGTGGTGGAGGGCTAAGGCGCGTAATTTCTTCTTTGGTGGTGGTGGCGCGGGAAGTAAATTCCGTGTGCGGCACTAGCACTATATTGCGGAATTCGTTGACCAGCGATTCCTGGATTGCAACCGTTTTAAACCACGGCTGGTATCCTTCTTTTTCGATGCGAAGAAGATAAGTGCGGGGGGCAAGTTCGGTCAGGAGCGCTCCGCCGGAAAGCAGGGCTGTTTCTTTTTGAAATGCGCCGTCAAGAAAAATAGAAAGCCGCGGCACTTTTGATTTTACAAAAATTCCCCCCGTTTTTTCCACGGTGGTGGTTTTAGTGTTGAAAGTATAGCCCAGAGAAAATGCGGTAAGGACGGGGGCTATAATAACAAAAAGAAAGATAAAAAAATAAAATAAGAGCTTGCGAGTTTGCATAGTGTTTTGACAGGATACTTTTATTTAAAATAGCAAAAAAAACATGGCTTGTAAATTGAGCGCAAATGCGCGTATGATATTAGTATTAATAGCATTGATAATGCCCTACCTCCTGTTGGAGCTACTGGGGGGTATTTTTCTGTTAAGATTTGCATATGGAACACCAATTTGTCATACGAGGCGGCAGGATGCTTGAAGGCGAGATTGAAGTACGAGGTTCGAAAAATTCCGCGCCAAAACTGATGATAGCGTCTCTCCTCACTGAAGAGCCTTGTACGTTTGAAAATATTCCGTTCTCGCAGGAAATCGATATTACCAAAGAGCTTTGTGAGATTATCGGGAGTGCGGTTTTGATTACTCCCGATCATCGCTCTACCATGGAAACACGCGACATCAAGACATCGCGCGTTTCGGCGTTTACGCGGAAAAATCGTATTCCCATTTTAGCGCTCGGACCGCTTTTGCATCGAAATGGCATAGCGGAAATTCCCGTGCTCGGCGGATGTCCCATTGGTCATCGTCCCATCAATTTTCATATTGAAGCGCTAAACCGAATGGGCGTGCGAATCGAACGGCGGGAACAGTCGTACTATGCGGAGACCGACGGAATTCACGGCGCGGATATTGAATTTGCCACACCTTCTGTGGGCGCGACTGAAAATGTGCTTCTTGCCGCAGTGCGGGCAAAAGGAAAAACAATTATCAGCAATGCCGCGGTAGAGCCGGAAATTATGAATTTGGTGGACATGCTTCAGCGTATGGGCTCGGATATTCACTGCGATCTTGAGAATAGAAAAATTATCATTGAGGGAGTTGAAAAACTGCACGGCACGTCGATTCGTGTGATGCCAGATCGTTCGGAAATCGTGTCGTTTGCCACTGCGGCGCTTGCGACTGAGGGGGATATTTTTATTCGCAATATCGAAGTAAACTACATGCAATCGTTTTTAGAGCTGGTGCGTGCGGCAGGAGGAAACTTCGAGCTTTCAGGAGATGGTATAAGATTTTACGGTAAAAAACCGTATCGTGCGGTGGTTGTGGAAACTGCGCCGCATCCCGGATTTATGACAGATTGGCAGCAGCCGTTTTGCGTTCTTTTGACACAAGCGGAAGGAGAGTCAATAATCCACGAAACCGTATATGAGGACCGGCTTGGATATACGAAAGATTTAGGGCGCATGGGGGCAACCATCGAAGTATCGGATGAGTGCCTTGGAGGAAGTCAATGCCGGTTTCATGGGCAGACGTTTAACCATAGTGCGCGCATAGCGGGACTGACGCCGCTGAAAGCCGCAAAAATCGCTGTTGCGGATATCCGTGCAGGCATGGCAAATATTATCGCCGCGCTTATCGCCGACGGTGAGTCGGCATTGGCCAATATTGGACACATCGATCGAGGATATGAAAAGATTGATGAGCGGTTGAGGCATTTGGGGGCGGAGATTGAAAGAAGTTAAAAATGCAAATATGAAAATGAAAAATTGCGGTATTGTTTCGCGATAGGTTTATATTTTTTGTCATTTTATAAATTTTGCATTGTCATTTTTCATCCCGTGCCGCGGTACGGGACAAGCTTTGATTTTTTAATTTTTATTTTTTATTATGTTTACACGCAAAATCGGCATAGACCTTGGCACGGCAAACACTCTTATTTTTGTTCCGGGAAAGGGTGTTGTTATCAATGAGCCGTCAGTGGTGGCGGTGTCGCGCCACGACAACACGGTGTTTGCGGTGGGTATTGAGGCGCGGGAGATGATCGGCAGAACGCCGGAGACGATTATTGCTTATCGCCCGCTTAAAGACGGAGTGATCGCGGACTACCGCGTAACCGAAGCTATGCTTCGATATTTTATCAATAAAGCGGGAGGAAGATTCCGTCTATTGCGGCCGGAGGTTATGGTGTCGGTGCCGGCGGGAGTAACTTCAACCGAACGTCGTGCGGTGATCGAAGCGGCGCTTCATGCGGGCGCCAAAGCTGCTTTTGTGGTAAAGGAGCCGGTGCTTGCGGCGATTGGCGCGGGCATTCCCATCAACGAGCCTTCGGGGCATATGGTGGTGGATATCGGCGGCGGCACTGCCGATATTGCGGTTATATCTCTTGGCGGCATTGTGGCGGCGACATCGGTCAAAGTTGCAGGCAATAAATTTGATCAGGCAATCGCGGACTATATCAAAAAAAATTACAACCTCGCGATAGGGGATCGTACCGCGGAGGATTTGAAAATCCAAATCGGTTCTGCAGTGCCAGTAGACGATGATCGCCTGCGCATGGAAATCAAGGGACGAGATTTGATGACGGGACTTCCAAAAACTATTGAAATTCAATCTTCGGAAGTGACGGAGGCGATTTCAGATGAGCTTGATGAGATTATGCGTTCGATTAAATCGGTGCTCCACGAAACGCCGCCGGAGCTTGCGGCGGATATTATGGATAAAGGAATTGTTTTGACGGGCGGTGGCGCGAATTTGCGGAATATCGATGAGTTGGTGCGCCAAGAGATCGGCGTTCCGGCGCACATTGCCGAAGATGCACTGCTTTGCGTGGCAAAAGGCACCGGCATCGCACTCGAACATTTGGAGGTATACAAACGTTCGATCATGAGCAAAAGATAGGTTGAGACGGTTACAAAACTCTTTTTCGTTGCCAAAATTTTGTAATTTAATAAGAAAAAAAGAGGGGGGGCTTGTAACCGTCTCAATTGGTAAAATAAAATGAGCAACACGGTGTTGCTCGTGTATGCCCAATTATTTTTTTCCGATCATCATTCTCAAAACGCCGTTAATTTTTATAAACTGCACATGGCTTTCAGGGTTTCCTTTGCAATAAATGCTTAAAGTCGCATCCTTACCGCTTGCAAAAAAATCTTTTATCAAGTTTGCGGTGCTGGTTATTCCTTTGCCGCTTAGTAAGTTTTGCCCGACCTTATCTTCCGTTACGAATTCTTCGATTGGTATGCTATAATCCATCAAATCAAGGTATGTTTTACCGAGTTTGCCCATGTAAGGAGATCCTTGGGCGTATAGTAAAATTATATTTCTATCTATGTCAATCATAGTAGGTCACCATCGCCAGAGGGAATATTTAAATAAAGTTATCAAGCGGGGAAGGCTCGCGCATGCATATCTTTTTTCCGGGCCGGAGGGCGCGGGAAAATTGCGTATCGCAAATACGCTCGCAAAATCTTTTTTTTGTGATAAAAAACAGGATCGTTTTGAAAGCGCATGCGAGCGGTGCGTTCCATGTATGCAGATAGAAGAACATCGTCATGGAAATACTTTTTTTCTTGATACCAAGCACGCGCTTGTTTCGGAAAAAGAGAAACGTAAAGATATTCCGATTGAAGACATACGCGAATTGAAGCGACAGTTTGCTTTAAGCGGGCCGAATGGCGAGTGGCGCGTGGTTATTGTTAATGAAGCTGAAAAACTCAACGGCGAATCGGCGAGCGCGTTTTTAAAACTTCTCGAAGAGCCTGCTCCATACTCTCTTTTTTTGCTGGTTACCGCGCATGAGGGTTTGCTCATGGAAACGATCCGCTCGCGGGCGCAGTCGGTGCGTTTCGGTCTGGTGGGAAAAGAAGATTTGCTTTTTTTCGCAGAGAAAGCGGGTTTAAGCGGCGCGCGTCTGGAACGTGCGGTGTGGCTTGCGGAGGGAAGGCCGGAGGTACTCACGCGGCTTTGTGCGGATTCGGCTTTTTTTGAATCTGCCGAAAAAAAAGCGAAGTTTATGGATCAGATACTTCGCGCGCCGATCCCCGATATTTTGCGCGCCGCAGAAAGGATTGCCGAAGATCCGGAAAAAAAGAAAGATGCGGTGCGGTTTTTGTTTGTGGCATTGCGAAACATGCTCTACCGGCAAGATGCCGCGCCGCGCATAAAAACGCTTGTTTCGGTGCTAAAAAAAGCGGATCGCATACAGTATTTAATGGAAACTACAAATGTGAACCCCCGTTTGGCGCTTGATGTGCTTTTTTTGGAGGCAAGAAGGGTGTATACTGGCTAGCGACCGGAAGTTTTTTAAGATTTTTACTCGTGGCTATTCTATGTCTACTCTTACTCGTACAGTTTTAGCGATTCTTGTGGTGATTCTCGGTGCATTGGTTGTTTTGCCATTTGTGTTGAGTTTGATCGGTATTGATCTCTTTAGTTTCGGCGGTGCGGGCGGAGGAGGGTTTTTTGGAGGAAGCAATCAGTCCATTTTAATTTCTTTTGATGCAAAAGAGTGGGTGAATGCTGATTTTGTCCGCGAAAAAACCGTTGAGCCGCCGACAAATTTTTTGGATATCGCATTTCATCCGCAACATGAAGGAATATTCTTTTTAGGAACGCAGAAAAACGGATTATGGAAGAGCATTGATGCGGGAAAAACATGGCAAAAACAGACAGACCAAAAAGGAGCGCTTCTTCCGGCAAGCGATGTGTATCGTATCGCAGGCGCCCCCTCAAATCCGCAGATCATATATCTCGCTACGTTTCAAAATAATCGAGGACGGGTGTTGAAAAGCGAGGATGGCGGCGACAGTTTTCGTGAAATATATTTTGTCAGCGCGGACCGTTTCGGTGTTTTTGATATTTTCGTCGATACTTTCAATGCGGAGCATGTGTTGATTGTGACAGGACAAGGAGGATTGCTTGAGACTGATGATGGAGGATTTTCGTGGCATGTCCGCCATTGGTTTGGTGAAGCTCTTACCCGGCTTATGGTAAATCCGAACAATACCAATGAAATATATGTTGTTTCTCAGTCGGGTCGTTTTTCAAAAACCAAAGATGGAGGCAAAACGTGGACCAATGCGCTTGAAGGGTTTACTCGCCAAAGCCGCGCGGCCAATACGCAAAGCACCAATCAATTTACAACGCCGCAGTCGCCGCTTATGTTTGATTTCAGCGGGTTTGGCGCAGGTACTGTAACCTATTTTATGCCTGACCGGTATATTTTTTCGACTGTGTATATGATTCGCAACGGCAATGTGTGGCGTACGGTAAACGGAGGCGAAGCGTGGGAGCAGATTCAGATTATTGTGCCGCCGAATGCAAGCATGGTAAGCGCTTTTGCCGCCTATCCCGGGCGTTCAAATCCTTTGTTTGCCGCGGTTGGCAATCAGCTCTATCGAAGCGATGACGGCGGCAGAGAATGGAGCTTTTCTATTTTGCCGACATCAGGAAAAGCGGTGCGGCTCTTGATTCCGGGAGGAAGTTTGGATATAATGCTGGCGATAGTTCAAAAATAGACCTATTGCTTAATAATTTTTCTATGAATGAATTAAAGCAACAACTCGAAAAAATATTTGCGCACTTCAGAGAAGAAATAGCTTCTTTGCGGACAGGGCGTGCAAGTCCTGCCTTGGTGGAGAATATTGAGGTGGATTATTATGGCGCCAAAACTCCGCTCAAAGCGCTTGCATCGATTGCGAGCCCCGAGCCCCGTCAAATTATCATTCAGCCATGGGACAAAGGAGCAATCCAATCAATAGAAAAAGCCATACAGGGTTCTTCTTTGGGATTGAATCCGGTGACCGATCGCGACTCAATTCGTCTACAAATTCCTCCGCTCACCGAGGAGCGGCGCAAAGAACTGGTAAAAGTGCTGGGGCGCAATCTGGAAGACGCGAGGATTAGCGTTCGCAAAGAGCGGGAAGAAATACTGCGCGATATCGACCGGAAAGAGAAGGCTAAGGAAATATCCGAAGATCAAAAGTTCCGCGAGAAAGCGGAGGCGCAAAAGGTGATTGATGAGGTAAATAAAAAAATCGAAGAGACCAGCGTGCAGAAAGAAAAAGATATAATGACAGTATGAGACCATTGTAGTTTTATAATGGTCTCTAAAGCTTGCAATAATCCGCAGGTGCGGGTTATTTTTTATCCAAAAAAATATGACGGAAGATTCGCAAAAAGTGAATATTCGCGAAGATGAAGCGCTCGGGCGCATATTGATTTTGGATGAGCTTTTTGATCTTATGCTGTATGAAAAGCTGTATGAAATCAGTTCCGGCGATCTGCGGGAGCTTTTGCGGCAGCTTGTTGCGATTGAACGAAGGCATCTTGCGTTTTGGCAGAAGTTTTTCGGGCTGGAATACCGCGAGCTCGATTTTTGGCGCCGCGTGAAGCTCGCTATTATTTCCGCATTATGCCGCGTGCTGAAAGCTCCCGCGGTGCATTTGGCGCTTGAAGCGATTGAGATTTACGGGATTCGCAAGTATCTTGCGGTGTGGGAAGCATATCAGGGAGAGCGGCTGGGCAGGGCGATCGAGCAAATTCTGCACGATGAAATGGAGCACGAAGATAAAATAGTGAGCGCGCTTATCAGCCGCAATATCAGTCCGGAACGGGTGCGGAGTTTGTTCCTAGGATTCAACGACGGCCTGGTGGAAATTTTGGGCGCTGTCAGCGGATTTTTTGCCGCGTTTGCTTCGGCAAGCACGGTGCTTGCCGCTGGATTTACGGTGGCGGTGGCGGGCGCGATTTCCATGGCGGCGAGCTCGTTTTCCGCTTCAAGCTCCGAAGAAGAGATTTCGCGTGTCGAAGAGGGGAAACGGCAATTTCTTTCTGGTGCGCGAACACGCACTACTCACAAAAAAAACCTTTTTTCGAGCGCCGCGCTTGTCGGTGTCTCTTATTTTTTCGGCGCGATGGTGCCTATTGTACCGGTATTTTTCGGAAGCGTTACTCCGGTAATTTCTTTCATTGCGGCCGCGATTATTGTGATTCTGGTTTCGGCGACAGTCGCATTTCTTTCGGGTATTCCCGTGCGCAAACGCATTCTGACAAACCTCTTTATCATCGCTTTTGCTGTGGCGATAAGCTATAGTATTGGTTTTCTGGCGAAGACAGCGTTGGGAATCGCGATTTGACGTAGCTTTGTTTTTGTATAAAGCATAATAGGAAGCGTCCCGCAAGGGACGTTTTCTTGCTTTTTAGCATATTTCTTGTATAATAGACTCATTGCACAATAACTACATCTACTGCAATTTCATAATTTTGGCGGCAATTTCAGGACTTGTCGAGTTATTATATATGATACCCTTCCTCATTCTTCATAATTTGTAGCCAAAATTATGAAATTTCGTAACGAAAGTTATTGTGCGGCAGGTCTAATTATTTATTAATGATAGAATTTAGGATTCTCAAACAATCGAAAAAAAGCGGGGCGCGTATAGGTATTTTGAAAACTACCCATGGGGAAATAGAAACACCTTCTTTGGTGCCGGTGGCGACGCGCGCCGCCATAAAAACGCTGACAGCCCGCGAAACAGAGCGCACCAAGTCGCGGATTTTAATCGCGAATACATTTCATCTGCACTTGCGCCCGGGCGAACATATCATAAAGCACGCGGGAGGTCTGCATCCGTTTATGCGTTGGAATCATCCTTTGATGACGGATTCCGGCGGTTTCCAAGTATTTAGCCTTGGGTTTGGGAAGGATATGGGCGTGGGGAAACTGTTAAAAATTTTCCCCGAGGGAAACGGCGGAAAAAATAAAGAAACAGTGCGGACGCATCACCAGCCGAAGGAGATGAAAATTGCCGATGAAGGGGTTTGGTTTCGCTCTCCTATAGACGGCAGGAAACTTTTTTTAGGTCCCAAGGAATCAATAAAGATACAGGAGTCGCTTGGTGCGGATATTATGTTCGCCTTCGATGAGTGCACGCCGCCCTTGGCGACGCGTCCGTACATTGAGCGTTCGCTTGCACGGACGCATGCGTGGGCAAAAATTTGTTTGGATGCGCAGAAAACAAAGCAAGCGCTTTTCGGTATTGTGCAGGGATCGCATTTTAAAGATTTGCGCGAGAAAAGCGCAAAATTTATCGGGGGGCTGGGATTTCCGGGATTCGGTATCGGCGGAGATTTAGGGTCAAGCAAGGAAGATATGCTCAAGATTCTCGATTGGACAATGCCTCATCTTGCAGAAGAGAAGCCTCGGCATCTTTTGGGCATCGGCTATCTTCAGGATATGGAAGCTATTATCAAAACAGGCATAGATCTATTTGATTGTACGGTGCCGACCCACTATGCACGACGCGGCATCGCGTTTACCGCTTTGGGAAAACTCAATCTGAATCGAACTTTTTTTTTGAAAGACAAAAAACCTCTCGATAAAAAATGCAGTTGCGAGACATGCGCGGAATATACGCGTGACTATATATGCCATCTCATGCGCGCGGGAGAAATTACAGCAATGCGGCTTTTAACATTTCACAATCTTTTTTATTTCAATACGTTTGTTGAAGGAATAAGGGATAAAATAAAAAGAGGGAAAATATGAAACTTCATCGTTTTTTCATGCCGTTCAATTATGCTGATGCAGAAGTTGCGCTTCATTTTGCGGATCTGGCGCACCAGTTGCAAAAAGTATTTCGCTTAGGCAATGGAGACCGTTTGGTTTTGTGCGACGGGATGCGAAACGAGGTAGTGGCGGAAATCACCGAATTGGGAAAAGAGACGGTGCGGGCAGACATTATCGAGCGGACAGTCAATAATAATGAGCCGTTAATTTCCGCGGCGCTTTATTTGGCAATTTTAAAGCGGGAAAATTTTGAGCTTGCAGTGCAAAAAGCGGTTGAAGTCGGCATAGCCGAGATTATACCGCTCACCACACAAAGGACGGTGAAATCCGGATTGAATATCGAACGTTTGCAGAAAATCGCCAAAGAGGCGGCGGAGCAGTCGGGAAGAGGGATTGTCCCGCAAGTGAAAAATATTTGCACATTTGAATCAGCGGTGCGTTCCGCGGCAAAGCAGGGCAGTGTGATTCTGTTTGACTCGAGCGGCGATGCAATAAAGAGAGCAGTACGCAAATACGCGCATAGTGTAGGTATTTTTATTGGCCCGGAAGGAGGATTTGCTGAGGAAGAGGTTTTGCTCGCGAAGCAAAATAATTTTTCTATCGCAAGTTTGGGCAAGCTTACGCTTCGCGCCGAAACAGCGGCGGCGGTGGCTTCATATTTGATAGTGCAAGGATAGTTGTGGTATTGTTGAAAACAAGTATTTATTGGCGGATAATTTTTTAAAAATTTATGGAAGGAGATAAAGTGTCATTTGTTATAGCATTGATTATTATTATCGCTATTGCGGCATTGGGATATTGGTATTTGAGCAGGGTGCCGGAAATTCCGAATATTGCGGCACCAACACCGCCTGCACCCGCTCCCGCACCGGCGCCTACTCCTGTACCACAGCCTTCGGGCGGTGTCACTCCGCCTCCGGCAAACAGTTCGCAGATACAGGTAACTATACTGAAAGAAGGGGCGGGCGAGGGTGCAAAAAAAGGAGACACAATCACCGTAAATTATACCGGTATGTTTCTTGACGGCAAAGTATTCGATTCAAGCATTCCGCGCGGACAGCCTTTTGTGTTCAATCTTGGCGCAGGAGATGTGATTCAAGGCTGGGATGCGGGGCTTGTCGGTATGAAGTTGGGTGAGAAGCGAAAATTAGTTATTCCTCCGGAACTTGCGTACGGAAGCCGCGGAGCGGGTGACGGAGCGATACCTCCCAACTCAACCTTGGTGTTTGAAGTGGAAATGCTGAAGATTAACTAGCATCACCTGGTATCATCATGATTTCTTTTGAGGAATTTCAAAAAATAGAACTTCGTGTGGCAAAAATTATTGCGGCGGATCGCGTGGAAAGTTCCGAAAAATTGCTAAAATTAAAAGTGAGTTTTGGCAATGAAGAACGCCAAGTTGTTGCGGGCATAGGAAAAGCGTACGACCCCGAAAAACTTCTCGGAAGAGAGATTGTGGTCGTTGCAAATCTTGAGCCGCGTGTGCTTATGGGGCAGGAAAGCCAAGGTATGCTCCTTGCCGCCTCTGATGAAAATGGTCCGGTGCTTCTTATTCCAGACCATGAAGTGCCGCCCGGGGCAAAGATAAAATAATGCGCGTATTATTAAAATTAAAATAAGGCAAATATCCGCGATCGCGGATATTTGCCTTATTTTAATAATAAATCTCCGATTTCTCGGAGATTTATGGTTATTTTTCAATACAAGTGTTATAAAATTCCTTTATTTTTTCCCGAAGGGATCCGCTATTCTCCATCTCTTCGATAAATTTTTCCGGAATTATCGATATGCCGTGAAGCGCTCCGAGGAGGGATCCTGTAATTGCGGCGTTTGAATCGGTGTCGCCGCCCATACGGATGCAGTCCGCGATACAGTCGAAATTTTGCGGATTTCGCAGAAAAGCGGCGTATGAGGTGCCAAGCGAATTTATGGCGGAAAAAGCCGCTTTGGTGCCTCCTCCGAAACGCATGCTGATCTGGCGCGGCGTTTCGCGTGCAAGCGAGCCGTTTTCTTTCATGGCTGAAAGCAGTGCGATTTGCCGGTAAATGGGCGTTTCGGGTGAAAGGTATTGCTCAGTAAAAATAGCGTAGGCGCTTATATTCTCCAGAAAATCATTGGGGAGTTCATGGCTCGTCTGTCGGGCAAGAAAATAAACTGCATAGGCATGAACGCATCCGGCCGCGACGGCGGCAAAAGAACGGTGGGTCATGCGGGCGTAGTCTATGCACTCCTTCAGAAATCTCAAGCGGATAAATTCTTCCGGCGCTTTTGCGCACATGCTTTCCCGAAGTCCCATGGGCGAGATTTTCATCATAATGCCGTTTCCCTCGCCATGCGGTTCCCCGGATTTTGTCCAATGTGCTTCTTCTAAAAGCCTTTGGCAGGAATTTCTGGTGGACTTCCCCCATCCACGGCCGGCACTTACTTTGTATGCATCAACGTGTTTTCTCGCGAGTATCTCCATGTCGAATTTTCCGTTGGATTCAATTAGGCTTTCCATGGTAACAAGGGTGAGCTGGGTATCGTCGCTCCACGATCCTTTTGATTTGCCCACGACATCGGGAAACGGATGGGGGTTGATGGAGGGGCAAAAATATCCGTCAAGCGTGTAGCCGACCAATTCAAGTATCTCGATTTCATCCGGTGTCATGGTTTCAAACGGAACACCGAACGCATCGCATACGCCGATTGCCATAATGCATCCCATAAATTTATCAAGGTTCATTGTTTCGCTCCTTCTACTGTTTACTCCATAACAGTTTTTTTAAGAAGTGTCAAACGTTTTTGCTTTACAAAACTTTCCCATTTATTATACTTAAAGCAGTTAATTTAATTTAAACTGCTTTATGCTCGAAGCTATTTAGTCGAGAGTTAAAAGCCATTTTTATGTTCTCACTTAAAAAAACAGTAATTATCGCCGCTGTGGCGATTGTCTTTGGGGGTTTTGGCGGATATAAAATCGGGAGCATTGCGTTTGAAGAAACGAAAGCGCCCGAGAGGATGGAAGAAAAAAAGATAACCGAGGGTGCGTTGAACCTCAAGGCAAGCCCGGCGGAAGTTCCTCTGAAGAAACCTAATCTGGTGCAGGTTCCTCCGCCTGCCCCGCAAACAAGTGCAGGCGCAGGGGAAGGCGGAAAGATTGCAATGAATGAACAAGCGGCGGGAATGAGTGTTGCCGTCGCAAACGTATCGCTCCCGGTATCCGGGTGGGTGGCGATTCACGAAGATGCGGGAGGGAAACCGGGGAAAATCCTGGGTGCGCGCCGTTTCGAGAAAGGAACGCATGCGGGTGTTGTAGAACTGCTTCGCAAAACGGAGGACGGCAAGGCATACTACGCCATGCTTCATGCCGACGATGGCGACCGCTTGTTTGATGCAAAAAAAGATATGCCCATGAAAGATGTATCCGGTGCGGCGGTGATGGCAAAATTTAATACGGATCTGGTACCTACTTTGCAATAAATTTGTGAAAAAAATTTATATCAGCGCATTTATTTTCTTTGGATTTCTTCTCCAGCTTTTAATGCACGGACTGCTTGAGATTTGGTATATCAATCTTCTCCTTGCCGATTTTGGGCGATATGGATTTGGATTGGAATGGGATCAGTGGGAGTTACTGCATAATGTTTTTACTCTTGTGTTTTTAGTCGGCGGATTGTGGATGGGGTATTCGCAAGGGAAATATTGGTGGCGCCGTATTTATGAACCGATACCGTGGTTTCGGCCGCTTCAAAAAATCAATTCAACTTCTTATACGCGATAAGTATAAAGGAGACAAAACACGGCTCGTGCCGGAAGATATAAGCCGCTTAAAAAAAGGGGAGCCGGTTGATTATGTAATTGGATGGATCCCTTTCCTGGATACGGACATTGATCTCTCAAAAAAACCGCTCATTCCGCGGTCCGAAACGGAATTTTGGGCGGGTCAAGTCATAAAAGAAATCGAAGCTTTGCGCGGACGCGATGCAAAGTTTATGTCATTGGATATTTTTGCCGGTTCCGGGTGCATTGGCACCGCGGTGCTTAAGTATTTTCCGAAAGCACGAATTGATTTTGCGGATATTGATCCGGAAATGATTAAGCAAATTAAAATAAACATAAAGAAAAACGGTGTCCAAAAACGAGCAAGGGTTCTGCGTTCCGACGGATTTAAAAATATAAAAAATAAATACGATTTTATCTTTGCCAATCCGCCGTATGTAAGCTCCCCGGAAATGAAAAAGTTGGCGAAGTCGGTAAAAGATTTCGAGCCGATGAATGCGCTTTTTGGCGGCAAAGACGGGCTTGAAATAATTCGGCAGTTTATTTCCGGTAGCAGGAACTTTTTAAAGGCAGGCGGAGCAGTATATATGGAATTGGGATCGACACAAAAAAAAGCGATTGAAAAAATAGCGGAAAAAGAAAACGGGCAGGATATTAATTTTTTTAGAGATCAGTATGGGAGATGGCGTTGGATGAGGCTATTAACCAAATAGAGTTTTAAATTAGGTCTACTGCATAAAGATTTTCGTTACGAAATTTCCAGCGAGAAGACGCAGGTAAAAATTACGAGGCATATACAATGAGATGGTTACAAACCTCCATATACATTTTGTCCAACGCAAAAAAACCTAAAAAAAATCGTCTTGATGAATGGCTCATGCAAAGCGGGTTTGTTTCGGACGCAAAAGCCGCTTTTATTGTGGTGACGGAGGGTCGGGTTTTTGTCGACGGGCAAAAGGCGGTGTCTCCGGCGCAGGAATTCCCCGAAACGGCAAAAATCGAAGTTCGCGGCAGAAGAAAATATGTCGGGCGCGGCGCGGAAAAACTTGCAGGTGCAATGGAAAAATTTCAGGCGGAAGCTGACGGGAAAATTTGTGCGGATATCGGTTCTGCAACAGGCGGGTTTACGCAGGTGCTTCTGGAAAACGGCGCAAAAAAAGTATATGCGATCGACACGGCAAAAGGAAAGCTTGATTTAAAATTGCGCGAAGATCCGCGTGTCGAGGTAATGGAGGGCACCGATGTTCGTGATATTAAAAAATTGCAGGATACTCCCAAACTTGTTACGATTGACGTATCGCTGGTATCGCTCCGCAATATTTTACTTGCGGTTATGCGGCTTATGCCGCAAGGAGGCGAAGTTGTTGCTTTATTTAAACCGCAATACGAAACGCGGGACCCTAAAATGCTTAAAGCGGGCATTGTGACGGATGACATATATCGCGAGGCTCTGTTTCAAGATTTTATCGCATGGGCACGGGAAGTCGGCTGGAAAGTGATGCAAACCATGGTATCACCCATTCGGGGCGGAGAGGGGAATGTTGAGTATTTAATACATCTTAAAAGATTATGATCACTTTTATTTTAATTGTCATTGTCATCAGCGTTTTAATTCTTGTCCACGAATGGGGGCATTTTTATTCTGCGCGCAAACTGGGAGTGAAAGTCGAGGAATTTGGTATTGGGTTTTCCGGCCGCGAGTTTGGGTTTCGTTTTCCGCCGAAACTTGCGACTGTTGTAAGAAGCGGAGTGCGCTATACGCTAAACCCACTGCCCTTCGGAGGGTTTGTAAAAATTTTCGGCGAGCACGGGGAGGATGAAAATAAGCCGGAAAGTTTTGCTTCCCGTCCCATTTGGCAAAGAGTGCTTATCATCGGCGCAGGGGTGCTCATGAATTTTGTTTTGGCATGGGTGCTTTTTTCGGGCGGCGCCATTCTCGGTGTTCCGGAACTGGGAGATGAAAGCGGCGGTCCGGTGTCGATAGTGGGCGTTTTGCCGAACTCTCCGGCAGAAAAAGCGGGGTTGAAATTTGGCGATGCTATTGTTGAAATGCGTGCGCAGGACCTGACACTTCGCGTTGAAGCGGAAAAAGACGTGCGTGATTTTATTCAAGCGTATAGGGGGGAGGAAATTATGCTTTTTGTGAAGCGCGGGCAGGAAGTGCTGGAGATAAAAGCGGTGCCGCGCGCAGAAGTTCCAGAGGGCGAAGGCCCTTTGGGGGTGGCGTTAGGCTACTTAACGCTTCGCCGCACTCCATGGTATTTGGCTCCGGTAGAGGGCGCCAAAATGCTTGGCCGCAGTACGGTTGCGGTGCTTGAGGGTTTTGGCATGCTTCTTCGCGACCTTCTTACCACCGGGAAAACATCAGCTGAGGTATCGGGCCCTGTTGGTATTTTCTTTTTTGCGGATGACACACGTATGCTCGGTATTGCCTATTTCCTGCAATTTGTCGGCATTCTTTCGGTAAATTTAGCAATACTTAATGTCCTGCCTATTCCTGCGCTTGACGGCGGGCGGCTTTTCTTTCTCCTGCTCGAGAAAATAAAAGGAACAAAAATAAATCCGCAAACGGAAAATATTGTTCATGGTATCGGTTTCCTCGTGCTTATTGTTCTCATGGTGCTTATTACCTACAAAGATATTGCGCGGCTGTTTTAAAAATAGACCTGCTGATTAAAGATTTTCGTGACGAAATTAGAAAAAAGCAGTAGAAAAATCTTTACGCAGTAGGTGTATCGGCTTTTAAAAAAAAAGTAAACAAGGTACTGTATGTATGAATGAAAACCTACGATTATCTCATTATCGGAAATGGCATAGCGGGGGTTACTGCCGCGGAAACTATCCGCGAGCATGATGCTTCGGGAACCATTGCGATCGTCTCTCACGAACCGCATGTTTTGTATTCACGCGTGCTTCTCCCCGCGTATTTAAAAAAAAGAATTCCGCGTGAAAAAGTTTTTTTACGGACACAGGAGGATTTCAATATACGCCGCATTGATTGTTATTTGAACGAAGCAGTTGTTTTCGCGGATACGGCGAGAAAGCAGATAGATTGCGAAAGCGGCTTTTCGCTGGGGTACAACAAATTGCTTATTGCTTCGGGCGGAAGGGTGCGGGACTGGGAGCACTGCAACGGCCAAGGGATTTACCCCGTTAGAACGCCGCCGACTCTGCCGGAGGTAAAAAAAGCCGATGGGGAGTATAATGCTACCATAAGCAGGTCGCGAAGCGCTCGTTCTAACGGGGTTTACCGCCTGCAGACGCTTGATGATGCGGATGTTATATTGCGCTTGCTTCCACATTTGCAAAGTCCGCTAGTGATTGGCGCGTCTTTTATTGGTCTCGAATTTCTTGAAATTCTCACCCTCAATAATACGCCCCCGAAAGTAGTTGTGCGCGACACGCATTTTTTGCGGCGCCTGCTCGATAGGGCGGGCGGGGAAATGCTTCAGGCGCGTTTTGAGATGAAAGGAATTTCGGTAGAATGCCAGCAGGAAATTGTGCGTGTCTTTCTGGAAGAAGGGAAAGTCCATATCAAAACTTCGCTTGAACGCGATTTTTCGAGCGATGCGGTTTTTCTCGGGATCGGTATCCAGCGGAACATGGAATTTCTTGCCGGTTCCGGTGTGGCAATAAACGGAGGAGGTGTCGAGACGGATGAATATCTTCGTACCAATGTAGAAAACGTATTTGCCGCTGGTGATGCGGCGGATTATATGGATGTTATCGCGAAGAAGCGCCGCATGGTAGGGAACTGGACGCATGCTTTTTTGCAGGGAAAGGCTGTTGGCCGCACGATGGCGGGGAAGCCGGAGCTTTTTAAATCAGTGCCTGCTTATTCAATTACGAACTTCGGTTTTCAAATCACGGCGGTTGGAGAAACAGATGATGCGCTTGAAACTTTTGTGCAATTTGATGAAGAGCGAAATCGCTATGCGCGTTTTTTTATAAAAGAAGACCATATTGCGGGGGCGGCGCTGATTAATAAATTTACCGACAAGCCGCACGTTGCTCGGCTCATTGAAACCCAATCTTCCGTGAGGGATTTTCGGGCGGAACTTCGCGATCCATTGTTTGACATACAAAAGATACCAATAGTAGAATAGATGCATATTATAATAAATTTAATTAACATGTTTTTTATGGAAGAATCCAACAATGAAGGCAACGCACAGGCAGTGAATAGCAATAATACCCCAAGTCCATTCCTTATTCCCGGCGCTATTGTCGTGTCCGGCGTTTTGATAGCGGGCGCGATTATATATACCAACTCCTTCGGGGCGCCTGCGGGCGGCAACAATCTTGCCGGAGCAGGCACGGCGCCCATTATCAAAGAAGATCTCTCCGACAATGACCCAATGCTCGGTAGTCCCGAAGCGCCGGTTACTGTTGTTGAGTTTGCCGACTTCCAATGTCCGTTTTGCGGAAAATTTTTTAAAACAGTAATGCCCCAGCTTACGGAAAAATATATAAAAACAGGAAAGGTTAAATTTGTATACCGTGATTTCGCATTTTTGGGCGAAGAATCGGAATTTTCCGCTTCCGCCGCGGAGTGCGCCAAAGAACAGGGGAAATATTGGGAGTACCACGATTATCTGTTTGGTCATCAAAATGGAGAAAACCAAGGAGCTTTTGATAAAAAAAATCTGAAACAGTTTGCTCGCGCATTAGGTCTAAACGGAGGGCAATTTGATACATGCCTCAACAGCGATAAATATCTGGAGGAAGTGCGGAGTGATACGGAAGCGGGGCGTGCGGTTGGAGTCAGCGGAACACCCACAACGTTTGTGAATGGCAAGGCGATTGTGGGTGCGGTTCCTTTTGCCCAATTTGAGGCGGCGATTGCTGAAGCGTTAAAAAAAGCAAAATAATATGACAAGCGTAACAATGTTTACAACTCCCTATTGCGCATACTGCAAAATGGCAAAGATTTTTTTTGAAAAGCATAATATTGAGTATTCGGAAAAAGATGTTGCGGCAGATACTGTGGCGCGCGATGATATGATTAAAAAATCGGGGCAATTTGGGGTGCCGGTTTTTGAAATAAATGGGAAAATTATTATCGGGTTTGACCAGTCCCGATTGAAAGAATCGCTGGGAATTTCATGAGTTTTAAAAAATTTTTTCTACCGGTTATTTTTGCGGTTTTAATGGCAAGTTCGCTCTTTTTTTGGTTTCGGCGAGACAATACTACGGAAGAAATTCGCGAACGGAAAATTCCGCAAACGGAATTTCGTACGCTTGAAGGGAAAACTATCAATCTTGGCGGCGAAGATGTTCCGCTGATTGTGAATGTATGGGCGACGTGGTGCCCTTTTTGCCTGAAGGAAATGGAAAGCTTTGCGGAGCTTGAAAAAAAATTTGCAGGGAAAATTAAGGTTGTACTGGTGAATCGCGGGGAAGATGCGAGTGCAGTAATGGATTATATACATCGTATACCGCAATTGGCGAGTACAACCACGGTGGCGCTTGATGAAAAAGATGCCTTTTATTCCGCAATCGGCGGATTTTCGATGCCGGAGACACTTTTTGTGGATGCGAAGGGGATCATTCGCTATCACAAGCGCGGACCGATGGAGTGGGAAGAAATAAAAAGGAGAGCGGAAGAGCTCCTATAATTTTTATGGATCAACAAAACGCAGCAACAGAAAATACTCCAAAACCCCAAGACAAAAAACTCCGCATGGAGCAGGCGATAAAGCGGAAGAAACGGAATCAGATTATGTGGGGCGTTGGTATCTTCGTACTTGGCGCCGCTCTTATCGGGAGCAGTTTTTGGTACGCGCGATGGAGCGAGAAAAATCTTCCCGGAGAATACTATCCTTCCGTAGGACAAGAGCATATCCCTTTGGGGCAGGAACCGCCAAAACCATATAATTCAAACCCACCTTCTTCGGGGGCGCATTTTGCGTCTCCCGCATTATGGAAAACATATGACTACGAAGTGCCCGATCAGCTTTTTATACATAATATGGAGCACGGCGGCGTTTGGATAAGCTATCGTCCTGATGTTCCGAAAGAGACAATAGATCAGCTGACGCAAATTGCCGATGCGTTTGGCGGATCTAAAATAGTGATGGCGCCGCGTTCAGCAAATGATGCGGATGTGGTGATTGCCGCATGGGAGCGGCTTTTGAAAATAGATGTAGAGGTGAAATTGAGCGATGCACAGATAAAAGAAATCGAGCGTTTTTATCGCGCGTTTAAAAATAAAGGTCCGGAATTTGTTCCGGACGGCATGGGAGGAGTGGATCCCAAGGAATTGATAAAATAATATGCTTTACGACATCATTATCATCGGAGGCGGTCCCGCAGGGGCCGCGGCTGCGGTCTATGCCGCACGGAAAAAATTGAAAACACTTTTGCTCACGGAATCTTTCGGGGGGCAGTCTGTTGTTTCGGACGATATACAAAATTGGATTGGCGAACAGCATATATCCGGTTTTGATTTGGCGAAAAAAATGGAAGAGCATGTCCGCGCCTTTCCCGATTCGGTGGAGATAAAAATGCCGGAGCTTGCAAAAGGTGTGCGTGTTATTCCGTCCGAATCAAGCGGGCGTGCGAATGATTTTGAAGTTACTACCGGGCAAGGAAATATCTATACTGGGAAAGCGATCATTCTCGCTTCTGGCGCTCGCCGAAGGAAATTAAATATTCCCGGGGAAGATAAGTTTAATGGAAAGGGGGTGGCTTATTGCTCCACCTGCGACGCTCCGCTTTTTTCAGGCAAAAAAGTGGTAGTGGTGGGCGGCGGCAATGCGGGGCTTGAAGCGGTGCAGGATCTTTTCCCATATGCCGAGGAAGTCGTTTTGATGATACGAGGCGACTCGCTCAAGGGCGATCAGGTGGTGCAAGAGGAGATCAAAAAAAATCCGAAGTTGGCAGTTATTTTTAATGCAGAAATGCAGGAAGTTTTGGGCGACCGATTTGTGTCAGGCGTGCGGTATAAAGATAATAAAACGAATGAAGAGAAAACAATTGAAGCGGAAGGGGTGTTTGTAGAAATCGGTTCTGTGCCGAATTCCGAAGTGGTGAAAGATTTGGTGAAAATAGACCGATGGGGTCAGGTGGAGGTAAATACGAAACACTCGGCCACTTCGGCGCCCGGAATTTTTGCGGCTGGTGATGTGACCGACGATCCGTATAAGCAAAATAATATTTCCGTGGGAGACGGTGTGCGTGCCGCACTCGCGGCGTATAACTATTTGCTTCAGCGCAAAAAAGAAAGCCCTGCGATGGCGAAAGAAAACGGCGGAAAATAAAAATCCCCGAGAGGATCGCTCTTAGGGATTGTCGGATGTTTTATACTTTTTTATGTTTTTCAAAATTTTCCAGTCAACCAAAAATATCCAGATAACCATGCTACCGATAATAAAAATAAACGAGCATACGATAATAGTCCACACCGAATACTTTTTGACGTTAAAAGCTTCATGGCGCCCGCCCCAGAGAATCCACATGCCTATTAAGACTCCGATAGAAAGATACAAATAAAGAATGATTAGCAATATCGAAACAATCATGGCCGCCTCAGTGTAAATAAAGTGCTTCTTCTAATTAAACAAAACTTAACCATTATGTCAACTTTTCTCGAAAACACCAAACAATTTATAAACCATGCCGCGGAAATGGCGCATATCGAGAGCGGAATGCTCGCGCGTCTTGAAAAGTCGGATCGGGTATTGGAGTTTGAAATTACGGTAAAAAAAGGCGATGGCGCGGAGGAAAAATTTCAAGGGTGGCGAGTACAGCACAACAATGCGCTCGGGCCGTACAAAGGAGGCATCCGGTTTCATCAGGATTCCAGTCTTGATGAAGTGGAGGCGCTGGCTTCCATTATGACTTGGAAAACAGCGCTTATGGATTTGCCGTTTGGCGGCGCAAAAGGCGCGGTAAAAGTTGATCCCAAAAAGCTGACGCGCGAGGAACTTGAGGCGCTGTCGCGCGGGTATGTTCAGGCAATTTGGGAGAATCTTGGATCCTATAAAGACATTCCCGCTCCCGATGTGGGAACTACGCCCGAAATTCTCGATTGGATGACGGATGAATATTCAAAATTAACCGGCAAGTGGAGTCCGGCCGCATTTACGGGAAAATCGGTGGATAAGGGTGGCTCAAAAGGCCGCGAGATCGCAACGGGTTTCGGCGGATTTGTGGTTATCCGCGAATATCTTTTGCAAAGAAACATGGAACGCCCGAAAATTGCTATTCAGGGATTTGGGAATGTTGGGCTTCATATTGCGGAAATCCTTTATGAGCACGGGTATATGGTGACGGCACTTTCCGACTCAAAAGGTGGAATATACGGCGTGGGTGGCATTGATATTCCTGAGGCTGTGAGGGTTAAAAAAGAGCATGGGACAGTATCGCCGGCATTTTTCCCCGGGAAAAATTTTCAATCGATATCCAATGAAGAATTACTTGAGCTTCCGGTGGATATTTTAATTCCCGCGGCGCTTGAAAATCAAATTACGGAGACAAATGCGGATAAAATAAATGCAAGAGTTATTTTGGAGCTTGCCAATGGTCCCGTAACGCCGGTGGCGGAAGCAAGGCTGGAAGCGCGCGGTATCGATATAGTGCCGGATATTTTGGCAAATGGCGGCGGGGTAGTGGGTTCGTATTTCGAATGGATTCAGTCGCTTGAAGAAAATTATTGGGAAGCGAAACAAGTGCTTGAAAAAATAGATGCAAAAATGGTGGCGGCGTTTCGCGGCGTTTGCGAAACAAAAAAACAGCACGGCGCCAACTGGCGCATGGCGTCATATATTCGAGCGCTTTTGCGGGTGGCGGAGGCGATGAAAAAGTAAAAACCGCATTAATGCGGTCGCGTTTCGTGATTTGCCCGTCTTTCGTGATAAGTGCTACAGTAAACGTATATGAAATCTATGAAAATCGCAATCAACGGATTTGGAAGAATTGGCCGGTCATTTTTTAGGGCGGCATACGAGGTGCAGGGTTTTGATATCGTAGCGATTAATGATCTGGCCGATACCAAAACACTTGCTTATCTCTTAAAATACGATAGTGTTTACGGCCGTTTTCAAAAGGAATTAAAAGCTGGCGTCGGGAATATTGAAGTGGACGGAAAAAGCATAAAAGTTTTAGCAGAAAAAGATCCTGCCAGACTGCCGTGGAAAGAGATGGGTGTGGATATTGTGGTTGAATCTACTGGTTTTTTTACGTCGTCTGAAAAAGCGCGAGCGCATTTGGATGCAGGGGCAAAACGCGTGGTGATCACCGCGCCCGCTACGGGCGATGTGCAAATTCTGCTTGTCGGTGTCAATGATGATGGATTTAAAAACGCCAAGCCACTCACCTGCAATGCTTCCTGCACCACCAATTCCGCGGCACCGGTGATGGCGATAATGCTCGAAGCATTTGGCGTAAGAAAGGCCGCTATGACGACCGTGCACGGTTATACCGCGACACAAAAACTGGTAGATGGCGCGGACGGTAAAGATGTGCGTCGCGGGAGAGCGGCGGCGGTAAATATTGTGCCTTCCACTACCGGAGCGGCAGAAGCGGTTATTCAGGCAATTCCCGCGCTTAAGGGAAAATTTGACGCAATGTCGGTGCGGGTTCCCACGATTACGGGATCTTTAAGCGTGATGAGTATTTTGTGCGATAGAAAGGTCTCTGCGGAAGAAATAAATGATGTGTTTCGAAGCGCCGCGAAGGAAACAAGATGGCGGAGTGTTTTAAAAGTTACCCAAGACCCGCTTGTATCCACTGATGTTATTGGCGAGCCATATGGCGCAATTTTTGACACCACACTCACTAAAGTTATTAATGATGACTTTGCGCAAATTTTTTCATGGTATGATAATGAAGCTGGGTATACGGCGACCCTTATGGAGCATGTGCGTAGATTGGGGTAAGGGTTGTAAAGCGAAAAAACGGCGGAAGGCCGTTTTTTAGTTTTTGAAGAAGAAATAATGCGCGTAGCTTGTGGCAACTACCGCACTATAAATAATAATGAGTATATACAGCACATTGATAACCAGACCCGCGAATACATATTTTCCGGATCGGTGTATCATGATGAGCATAATCGAAAGTGCGAATATAAAAAATATTGCAATAAGCTTGACTGTTACGATAGTTGTTGTAAAAGAATATCCCGACAGAGACTGAATACAATTTATCAGAGGATTTGCTTCAAGGCCTATTAAACAGGTAGCATGAGCGTCGAGAATGCTCAGTGCTATGAGAATTGCTGCAATGACTACAATCTTTTTTTCTTGAGGCATTTCAGGCTCCTTTCTCGGCTTAATTGTATTATATTTTAATCATTTTGTCAAACAAGCGCTTGCATTTTTTATTATGAATTGATAGAATAAAAAGGCAGGAAAGGGGGAAGGAATGAAATTGATTTCCGAGCTTGTTTTTGCTGGAGGGAAAACGCAAAAAGAAATTGAGCGCATGCCGGTAAATAGTGAATGGCGGAAGTCTCGCGAGTTTATTTGCAAGCGATGCGAGGGACCGGCATATTTCCACCCCATGACAGATTGGATTTGGGGGTGTGTCACATGCGGCACTACAACGCGCTCGATTATGACGTATTTTCATCTTGAAATTTCGCGGTAGCAAATTTGCTGCCGCTTTATTATTCCTTTTTGTCAATCTTTGCTTTTTACCGATTTTCGTTTAAAATAACTTTATGCGCCAATCTCAGCTTTTCACTAAAACAAGAAAAGACGCCCCGAAAGGCGAGGTTTCAAAGAACGCAGATCTTTTGATTCGCGGCGGTTTTATTCACAAAGAAATGGCAGGGGTGTATGCGTATTTGCCGTTGGGGCTTCGGGTTGTAGAAAAGATTAAGCAAATTATTCGTGAAGAGATGAATAATATTGGCGGGCAAGAGATAATAATGACCGCGCTTCAACGTAAGGAATTGTGGGAGATGACCGATCGCTGGGATGATGCCAATGTTGACGTCTGGTTCAAAGCAATGCTTAAAAGCGGTACTGAAGTTGGTTTTGGGTGGTCGCACGAGGAACCTATTACCGACATGATGAAACATTATCTCAATAGTTACCGAGACTTGCCCATATATGTCTACCAATTTCAGACAAAGCTCCGCAATGAATTGCGTGCGAAGAGTGGTATTATGCGTGGCCGAGAATTTGTAATGAAGGATATGTATTCATATACGGCAAATACGGAAATGCACGAAAAATTTTATGCAGGTGTTATTGATGCGTATCACCGAGTGTTTGAGCGCATTGGGTTGGGTGACCGAACGTTTCTCACGTTTGCTTCGGGTGGCTCGTTTACGCAATTTAGTCATGAATTTCAAACGCTGACTGATGTTGGTGAAGATACGATATATTTGCATCGAACAAAAAAACTTGCAATAAACCAAGAAGTACTTACGCCCGAAGTTATGTCACAGCTCGGAGTTTCGCGCGAAGATCTTGAAGAGGTGCGGGCAGTAGAAGTTGGAAACATTTTTAACTTTGGCGAGGTGAAATCAAAACAGCTCGGGTTATTTTATCGAGACGAACAAGGCAATGAAAAGCCAGTAATATTGGGTTCATACGGTATTGGCATCACACGCCTTATGGGAACGATTGTTGAAATTCTTGCTGACGAAAAAGGTCTCGTGTGGCCGGAGAGCATAGCCCCCCATAAAGTGCATTTAATTGAGCTTTCTGCAAAAGACGATGCGGCGCGGCAAACCGTGAAAAAAGCGGCCGAAGAGTATTACGCAAAATTGCTTGCGCGAGGAATCGAGGTGTTATACGATGACCGTGCGGACCGTTCCGCCGGAGAAAAATTTGCCGATTCTGATTTGATCGGCATACCATGGCGCGTAGTGGTAAGCGAGAAAACATTGGCGCAGAAGATCATAGAAGTGAAAAAACGCGCGGAGAAAGAAGCAAGATTGTCGACATTTGAACATTTCATCGAAGAGTTATAAAAGCCACCAGATTCGTTCTGGTGGCATGTATTTAGTCGTCTAAATCATCAATGCCCGATGTATAGAGCAATCGAAACCCTTGGGCGAGTCTCTTTTGAAAATTGGAATATGTCGGCAGGGACGGCGGATCTTCATCATCTTGCAATGCTGGTCCTCTGCACGATGAACAAATTCTACCCTTTATTTTCGGATCCACCGGTTCTCCGCATATCTTACACTCAAGTTTACGCAACCATTTTCTTGCCATAATCTCCCACTCTGGTGCTAACTGTATAGTTATATAAAACAAAAAAAATGTCAATGTTTGAAAAATTATTCGGAAAATTTGCGCACGATATCGGCATAGACCTGGGTACGGCCAATACTCTGGTGTATGTTCGCGGAAAAGGGATTGTGATCAACGAACCTTCGGTAGTGGCGATCAACCAGAAAACCGGACAGATTGTTGCGATTGGCGAAGAGGCAAAACGCATGGTAGGGCGCACTCCTGCCTATATTACCGCGATCCGTCCTTTGGTGGCGGGGGTGGTTTCGGATTTTGAGGTGACGGAAGAAATGCTCAAATATTTTATCCGCAAAGTGCATGAAAAAACCTTTAGCATGCTGGCGCGTCCCATGGTGGTGATCGGTATTCCTTCGGGAATTACTGAAGTGGAAAAACGTGCGGTTGAGGATGCCGCAAAAAACGCCGGTGCGCGGGAAGTTTTTTTAGTGGAGGAGCCGATGGCGGCCGCTATAGGTGTGCGTCTTCCGGTGCAGGAGGCGGTGGGTTCGATGATTGTGGATATTGGCGGCGGCACGACCGATATCGCAGTCATTTCTCTTGGCGGGATTGTGGTCTCAAAAGATTTGAAGATAGCGGGAGACAAACTGAACGACGATATTATCCGCTTTGCCCGCGAGGAATTTAAACTGCTTTTGGGAGAGCGGACGGCAGAAGACATTAAAATCGCAATCGGTTCGGCATATGAACTTCCCGAAGGGTATGAAGCCACCATGCGGGGAAGGGATTTGGTAACGGGGCTTCCGCGGGAAATTTTAGTAGATGATGCCGATATCCGCCGTGCCATACGGCATTCTATTCATATTTTGGTAAATGCCATTAAAGGCGCTATCGAAGAGACACCGCCGGAGCTGGTGGCGGATATTATGCATCGCGGCATTACCCTCGTGGGCGGCGGGTCTCTTTTGCGGGGACTTGACCGATTGATACACGAAGAGACCAAAATTCCGGTGAGGGTTGCGGAAGATCCGTTGTCGTCCGTAGTGCGGGGAACGGGGATTATTCTTGAGGATATCGAATCGGTGAAAAATGTGCTGGCAAAAATTGAAAACGAAACGGCAATTTTGTGATTTTAAGTGTTGTCTCCGCTTGGCATTGCGCTTTCTCGATACGCTCGGCCGCTTCTCAAAATTGTCTCGGAAGCGTAACGCCTAGCTTAGACATGCCAACTAGATGTATTGATCGACTTTTTAAAATCACAAAATTACTGTTTGTGGGGGTGGTATGGTGAAGAGGAATATGAATATGAACCGAAAAAAGAGTTGGGGAAAATATATTTTGTTTCTGCTCTTTCTGCTGGCGGCAGGAGGAATTTTTATTTTTTGGGGTTTTTCAATACGGGGAATATTGATGAAAGGAATATCGCCGCTATTTCGCTTATCTGTCTATCTCGGTGGATATGATGCGGGAAGTGAAGAAAAAGAGAGGATACGGCGAGTGTACGAAGTAAGAGCAGAAGAGTATGAAAAAGAAATCGAGTCGTTGCATCGCTTGCTCGATATGAAAGCGCGGATCAAAACAAAATCACAGGTCGCTGGTATACTGTGGTACGGCAAAGAATTTGGTCGGGAGTTTTTGGTTGCAGACAAAGGAAAAGATGCAGGCATCGAAATCGGGGATATTGCGGCGGATGCAGAAGGATTTATCATAGGAACCATTCGTGAGGCGGGAGAGAATTTCTCCAAAATTTCTGTGGCGTCCAATGCCGGTGAAGTATATGAAATAAATTTCTTACCGGCGGAAGGCAAGGCGCTGGCCAGAGGGTTTGGCGCGCGCACATTTGGAATAGAACTTATTCCTTCCGATTTTACCGTGAGAAGGGGGGATTTTATCTTGTTGAGAGAAACCGGCGGGCATTTGTTTTTTCTTGGAGAAGTTGTGCGTGAGGAACCTAGCGGAGGCGCGGCGCTTAAACAGGCGCGTGCAGTGCTTCTTGCTGATCCTTCAAGCGTATCGCATGTTTTAATTGTAAAAGTAAAGCCTCCTCTATGAAAACCTTTTTCATTTTAATCAGTATAGCGTGTGCATTTTTAATTGAAAGTGCTCTAGCAAGAATTTTGCCGGTTATCACCTTTGCTCCACCGCTCACTCTGCTTACTGTTTTTTATTGGCTGTGGCACGGAGAGAAAAAAGATTACTTGGCGATTATCGCGTCAGCCGGATTTTTTTTGGAGAGCGTGTCACTGTTTTTCCCAGGAAGTTATGTTGTGGTATTATTGACATTGAGTTTTTTTACTCCGGTATTGAAGCGCTATGCGGCCAATCAGGGCTCTTTACGGGTTCAGACTGCGGTATTCGCACTTTTTCTTTTTTTTACGGCGACGATTATGGATCTTTATATGTTTTTTGCCGGAAAAATATACGGTCTGGATATTCCGGTTGGATGGCGGCGTACGGAGCTTTTTATGTGGATGGCGGTATGGCCGCTGGTGTATGTGCTTTTTCTTAATTTTATATTAAGGCCTATTGCAGTCACGTGGCCGTTTAGCTTCATGCGTTACTAAATTTATTCCATGTTTTTCAAAAAACGCTATGCAAAATATTCGCTCGATGCGCATGAGATTTTAGCGGATTCAATGGGGTTTGACTCACTTCGATCGCAAGAGTATCTCGAAGGGAAAATTGAGCGGCCTATCGGCCCGCGCGCCCCGCTTGTTTTTATTTTGGCGATCGGTTTGGGGATTTTATATCTCGGAGCTGAAGCCGCTTCTCTTCAACTGAAAGAAGGGGGTGATCTTTTTGCAAAATCTCAAGAGAATCGTTTTGTGGTGCGCACTGTTTTCCCGCCGCGTGGGGTTATATACGACGCGGAACATAAGCCGTTTGTGGACAACGTGCCTTCGCTCGGATTGGTGTTTGAAAAAAATGAATTTATCCGGAGCGGAAAAGCCGATGTGGAATTTATTGTCAGGGAATTGGGCGTGCTTCTGCATAAGGAAAAAAGTTTTTTTTATGAAATCGGATTTCCGGAAGACGGGGACAAAAGCAAGCTTCCCCCGAATATTTTTATTGTGCGTGATTTGACACCGGAGGAAGTGGTTGCGATTGCGACGCGGCTCGACGGGCTCCCGGGGGTGAAAGTATATGAAGGATACCGCCGTGTGTATCGCGAGCCGTATGCATGGTCGCATCTCATTGGATTTATCGGCAAGGTTTCAAAAGAAGACCTTGAAAGAACACCGGAGCTTTCCCGTGAGGAATTCGTGGGCAAAGGAGGTATTGAGGCGTTTTATGATCCTTTGCTTCGCGGGCAGAGCGGCAAAAAAATAGTTGAAATCGATTCGGCCGGCAGAGAAACGCGCTATCGCCTGGCGGAAGATCCGAAGGACGGCGATTCGCTGGAACTTACCATAGACAGCGAACTTCAGCGCGTGTCGTATAACTTGCTCCAAAGTTATACGGAAGGCAGGTTTGGCGCGAGTGTCGTAGTTTTAGATCCGAAAACCGGAGCGGTTCGTGCGCTTTTGAGCTATCCCGGATTTGATTCCAATAAATTTGGATTAAATCTTACTAAAAAGGAATTTGATGCGACTATTGAAAATTCGCTTCAGCCGCTGTTTAATCGAGCCGTTAGCGGAGAATTTCCTTCGGGATCGGTGCTGAAACCTATGGTTGCGGCGGCGGCATTGGAAGAGCATCTGATAGATCCCAAAAAGAAAATTTATGATGACGGCGCACTTAAAATTCCGAACCCTTACAAACCCGGCGAGTTTTCTATTTTCAAAGATTGGCGCGCGCACGGTTGGGTGGATTTTTATGATGCCATTGCTTTTTCCGCAAACGTGTATTTTTATATGATCGGTGGCGGATATGGCGATCAAAAAGGACTCGGCATACAAAAGCTGAAAGAATACGCTTTGCGCTTCGGTCTTGGCGTAAAATCAGGGATCGATATTCCCGGAGAAAAAAGTGGTTTTTTCCCCGACCCCGATTCAAAGGCAAAACAAGAACCCAATGACCCGACTTGGCGGATTGGTGATACTTATAATACTTCAATTGGGCAGGGCGGAGTGAAAGTAACTCCTCTACAGATGGCATCGCTTACGGCGGCGATCGCAAATGGAGGCGTGCTTTATAAACCATTTATTTTAAACAAAGCGTTGGACGCGGAAGGGAATATTGTGAAAGGCGCCGGAGCTTCCATGGTTCGCGATAATTTGGTGAGCAAAGAAAGCCTGCGGCATGTGGTGGAAGGAATGCGCCAGACGGTAACCGTGGGTACGGCAAGGCGGCTCGCGAGTTTGCCGGTATCGGCAGGAGCCAAAACCGGTACAGCGCAAGCGGGAGCGGGAAAACCGCATGCGTGGGTGACGGTATTTGCTCCGCTTGAAAATCCGGAAGTGGTGGCAGTAGTTATGGTGGAGCATGCCGGCGAGGGTTCGACCGTTGCGGTTCCGATTATGCATGATATACTGGAGTGGTATTTTACGCATAAGAGCGATCAGAAGTTGCCTATTGCGACCTCGACGGATGAAATTCAATAAACAACTGTTTGACTTTTATTTTTTAAGTCTGCATAATAGACTTGCTCCCTAATAACAAATCTACTGCAATTCCAGAATTTTGGCTGAGACTTGGTAAAAATTTCTCGACAGATACCTTGTATATGCCTCGTAATTTTTACCAAGTCTCGCCTAAAATTCTGTCCCGACGCGTCGGGATCGTAACGAATGTTATTAGGGAGCAAGTCTAATGAATCTCACCTTTTAATTCTAATTATTTTTTTATGGAATATGTATCCGAAGAAGGGTTAAGCAAGCTTAAGCAGGAGCTGAACGAATTAAAAACGGCGCGGCGCAAAGATATCGCAGTGCGCCTGGAGCACGCAAAGTCGCTGGGAGATTTGTCGGAAAACGCGGAGTACCAAGAGGCAAAAGAAGAGCAATCGCTTCTTGAGTCGGAAATTGCGGAGCTTGAAGAGACTATCCGCAATGCGGTGCTCATTCAAAAAACGAATGATACTGATCGCGTAAGAGTGGGTTCCACGATCAGAGTGAATTCGGTGCATGGTGATGAGACATTTACTATTGTGGGTTCGGAAGAAGCGGATCCGGTGGGAGGGAAAATTTCCAATGAATCGCCCCTCGGCAAATCTTTCTTAAACAGAAAACCGGGAGACAAAGTTGAAGTAAAAACTCCGGGAGGGCTTACCCTCTATGAAATAGCGGAGATACAGTAGATATACTGACCACAGGTTAAAACCGCGTCTCTCGACGCGGTTTTATGATTTATGTTATTGTAATTGAAGCATCTTGAAAGGAGTGAATATGAAAAAATATCGGCACATTCCGCATGTTGTTGCGGTACATCAAAAGGAATGGGGCATGATTGATCCGCTAATGGTGATTTCAAATTGTGACCATGGCGGGTGTATATATCAAACCGCGGCGGATCAAAGAGATAAGATTAAACTGATTTTTGGAAATAAGGTGATGGCGGAAGTCCACTATATGTCCGATAAGAATATTGCTTTATCACCTGACGGTAAAAAACTCGCTCTTTGTAATATGGATTCGGAACAGAAATATGTCGTGTCGATAAACGGAGAAGTGAAATATGAAGTATTGTCTGATAGTGTATATTCAATTGAATGGCTTGATAACGAGCGTCTTGTGTGGCAAGGATGGAATAAATATGAATCCAACCATGATGCCAAAGGCACGCGCTATTTCCTGGACGGCAAAGATGTTACCGGAACATTGCGCATGGAGCACTTTTTGGATGAGAGGATGACACGCATGGTTGCGGTTGAAGAAGATGGTATTCAATATGTAATTCGGGCAGATGGCAGTGTTTCAGAAAAAGTGCCGGCTGGAGCGAATGTACCTCAAGATCATAGTTTTGACGAGTGGAACAGCACACTGTTTAATCGAAAAAACAATGCGGCACCCAGGACATACTGTAATGAGGATTTAGATAAAATCGAGATTATATTCGATCAAGCAGGCACACTTCAGTTTGATACGATCGGGTATAATCATGGTGTTCATTTTATGTTCAATAATGACGGAAGCAAGGTTGCGTGTATTGGCATCAGATATTCGCCTCTTGCCAGGAAAGTGGGCATATTTATAAACAAAGCATTACGCGATATGGATGAAAGTAAGTGGTGGAATCATTTATGGGGATGGCCTGCCGCGTTGCTTTTCAATCCGTATTTTGGCCCAGGGCATATCTTGGTGGAATTAACCAAACGGTGGTATCCGGTAAATAATGGTCATGTCTGGCAAAAAGGATATATGTTTGCGTACGATCATTTTTATACATCTCTTGATCAGCTTGCAGTGCAAGTGCAAGAGGGACAAAAATGGCGTGTTGTGATTGATGAGGATGAAGGGCCTTTGTTCGATAGGGTTTATAATCCGCGATGTCTCGATCGAAATGGCCCGAAACTTTTTTATCTTGGTTTATCCAGCGATACGTTTTATCAAGTAGAAGTGCCGCTTGCATAGAACGCAAACCCGTTTTCAAAACGGGTTTTCTTAATATCTTGTTTGCGAATTTCCACATTTTTTTGTATAGTATATTCATTATGGCATTTGAAGAGATCCGCAATGAGCGGATAAAAAAACTAGGAATTCTGCGCGAACAGGGAATAGATCCCTATCCTTCGGCAGTGGCGCGCACGCACGAAATTGCGGAAGCCATAAAAAAGTTTTCGGCGCTTTCGCGTTCAAAAAAAGCGGCGGTTATTGCGGGGCGGATAACGGCAAAGCGCGAGCATGGCGGTTCAATGTTTTTGGATATTCAAGATGGCACGGGCGCTCTGCAAGTGTTTTTTAAAGAAGACGTTTTGAACGTTGAATACAAACTAGCCGTAGAGACGCTTGATATCGGCGATTTTGTTGAAGTTTCCGGAAAACCGTTTCAAACCAAACGGGGAGAAAAAACAATAGAGGCGAGCCAGTGGAAAATGCTTGCAAAATCGTTGCGGCCTTTGCCGGAAAAGTGGCATGGTCTTCAGGATGTGGAAGAGCGTTTTCGCAAGCGGTATCTGGATTTGGTAATGAGCGAAGATGTTCGCAGGAGATTTACTCTCCGTTCTCTTACCGTGCGTGCAATTCGCAATTTTTTTGATAGTGAAGGATTTTTGGAAGTGGAAACGCCGCTTCTGCATCCGATTGCCGGCGGGGCGCTCGCCAAGCCTTTTATGACTCACCACAATGCGCTGGATATTGATTTATACTTGCGCGTGGCGCCGGAACTTTATTTGAAGCGGCTTTTGGTGGGAGGGTTTGATCGGGTATATGAGCTCGGAAAAAGTTTTAGAAACGAAGGGATTGATCCTTCGCATAATCCTGAATTTACTTCAATTGAGTGGTATGCGGCGTATTGGGACGAAAACAAAATGATGGAAAATGTGGAAGAATGCATGCGCAGTATTTTAAAAGAGGTGGGGCTGGGGAGCGGGGTTATGTTTGATGGAAAAGAAATTAATTTTGAAAATCCGTTTACGCGGATTGAATTTAAGGAAGTGCTCAAGCGCTATGCGCTGATTACGGACTATGATCGCGAAACGCGGGATTCGCTCGCGACCCGCGCGCGCCAGCTTGGCGTTGACGCAAAGGCGCACGAATCTAAAGGAAAAATTGCGGATGAGATTTATAAAAAAGTATGCCGGCCGTATTTAGTGCAACCCACGTTTATCACGCGCCATCCATTGGATATTTCTCCATTGGCAAAAAAATCGGAAAAATCGGATGAAGTGCGGCGTTTTCAACTTATTGCGGGGGGACTTGAGATCGTTAATGCATTTGCGGAGCTGAATGATCCGTTGGATCAAAAAAACCGGCTTGAGGATCAGACGAAAATGAAAGAGGGTGGTGAAGAAGAGACGCATCCTTTCGACGAAGATTTTGTGGAGGCGCTGGAGTATGGGATGCCGCCGGCGGCCGGTTCCGCAATTGGCATCGATCGCTTAATTATGCTTTTGACGGATACGAAGAATATCAAGGAGGTTATATTATTTCCGACAATGAGGCCGAAATAGCATAAAAATATGAATTCTAAAAAGAAGGAATTTGGAGTATATCAGGTGGGGCAGAAGATTTTACTGCATCGTGCGGACGGCAAGGTTTTGATTTTGCGCTTAAAAAGCGGCAGATTTGATTTGCCTGGCGGGAGGATAGATAATATAGAATATCGCATGCCGCTTGAGAAAATTTTGGCGCGCGAGATTAGGGAGGAGCTTGGCGGGGAAGTGAAATATAAACTTGGACCCACGGCATTCCAATATCATTTTCCGCATAAAAACGGAGGGATTTTCCAGACAGTATATGAAGCCGATTATTTAGCGGGCGAGATAAAACTTTCCTCCGAACACCGATCGTTTATGTGGGTGAGTCCGGAATCATTTCGTTTCCATCGGAAAGATTTTCCGGTATTTGCAACATATCTCGGGTTTAAAAAATATTTTCAAAAATATCATGAAGGAGAAAATACCGCAAAATAAAAAACTGCAAGAGGACACAAGCTTTGAGGAGTTTGTCGGGCGAGCCGAAATTCATCAGCTTGATAAAGAGATGGGAAAGGAGGAAGGTGGTATATAGTTTAATTTTCCGAGCGGCGAGAAGCGAGCCGCTCGCGGTTATCTCTATGTTGGACATAAACTTTATCCGTGAAAATCCGGAAAAAGTAAAAGAAGGGCTCAAAAAAAAAGGAGTCGATATTGACATTGAAAATTTGTTGAAGCTAGATGAAGCGCGGCGTGAGAAGATCAAAGAAGTCGACGATCTGCGTGCGAAACAAAATGTTATTTCAGAGGAAATTGCCAGGCTTCAGAGAGAGGAGAGAAATATAAAAATCAATGAATCTAAAGAGCTAAAAAATTTACTGCAAACTGCGGAGCGCGAGCGAAGTCAATTTGAAGAAGAATTTACGGCCGAAATGTACAAATTGCCCAATCTTCCTTTTGAAGATGTGCCTGCAGGGAAGGATGAGACAGAAAACATTGTTTTGTGGGAGGATGGTGAAAAACCAGTTTTTTCTTTTACGCCAAAAGATTATGTCACACTGGGAGAAGAACTTGATTTGATTGATACCAAGCGTGCAGCAAAAATATCTGGTTCGCGATTCGGATATTTAAAGCACGAAGCGCCCTTATTGGAATTTGCTCTTGTCCAATATATCATGAAAAATCTCTCAGACCGTGTCTGGGTTCGGGAAGCGTGCAAGTTTGCAAATAATACCAAAATATTAAATCACCAGAGTATTTATTATAAAGATGCAACACACAGAATATTGCCGGAAGACAAAACTTTTATCCCTTTGGTTCCTCCCGTCATGATTAAGCCTGAAGTGTTTCGCGCAATGGGCAAACTTGATCCTGGTCAAGAAGAAGAGAGATATTTTATTCCCAAAGATAATCTTTACTTAGTGGGCAGTGCTGAGCATAGTGTGGGACCTCTTCATATGGATGAAACACTGGACGAAGAAAAGCTTCCTCATCGGCACATCGCGTTTTCTACATCGTTTAGACGGGAAGCCGGATCATATGGCAAAGATACCAAGGGAATCTTGCGTGTCCATCAGTTTGATAAACTGGAAATGTTTTCTTATGTGCATCCCGAATTGTCTCGAGTTGAGCATGACCTTTTTTTGGCAATTCAGGTTAAACTGATGCGCGAACTCAGGCTTCCTTTTCAAGTTATGTTGATTTGTGCGGGGGATATGGTGTGGACTGATGCCAAACAATACGATATCAATACATGGCTTCCCGGGCAAAATGGCGGCAAAGGAGAATATAGAGAAACTCATTCCACTTCAAACTCTACAGATTTTCAAGCTCGGCGTCTTAACGCAAAATTCCGAAACAGTGATGGGAAAACTCATCTATTGCACACGATAAACGGCACTGCGTTCGCCATTGGGCGGACGATTATCGCCATTCTTGAAAATTATCAGCAAGCGGACGGCTCGGTAAAAATTCCGGAGGCGCTTCAGCCGTTTATGCATGGTATTAAAGAAATACGGAGATAGATGAATATTATCCAAAAAATCAAAGATACATTGAAGTCCCCACACAAACCGAGTGTGGGGTTTTATGAAACAGCGCAAAAATATACGGTAAGTTTTTCCGCTGAAATCCGCAACAATGATTCCGAAGAGCGTTCTTGCCGCATTGTGTTTCCTATTCCATTTTCCGATGCTTTTCAGGAATGCGGGGATGTGCTTTTTTTTCCGCAGGGAAATGTTCGTGCGCACGATCCTGTGCACAATAACACCTATGCCTATTGGAAGATACTCCTTGCGCCTAAAAATACGGCAGTGATCCGGGAAAATTTTGAAGTGCTCGCGCGTCCGCGCCGTATCGCGTTTGATGAGGTGAGGGGTACACTTGAGGATTATGCCGCGTTTGATCAAACTCTTGTCGGGCGCCATATGCACAGCAATCGATTTGTTAGCGGCGAAGATGAAAGGATTAAAAAAATTGCAGGCGCGATTGCGGGTAGCGAAAAAAATATCGCAAAAATAATCACCAGCATAAACAAATACACCATTTCTCGGTTGTTTTATGGAAACCCTATCAAGGGACTTTATTCCTTTTCGGATGCGCTGGAGAAAGAAAAAGTGGATTGCGGCGGTTTTGATACTCTGCTGGTCTCTCTTCTCATAGCGGCAGGGGTTCCTGCACGCGTGGTCTCCGGATTTTTTGCCGGATATCCTGGAAACTCCATGCATGCATGGGCTGAAGCCTTGCTTCCGGACGGAAGGTGGTTTCCGCTTGATCCTTCAATAGAAAAATTATCGGGTGAAAAGAAAACCAAAAAATCCGGAAGGGCTGGCTTTACGGGAAGCGATCGCATAGCGCTTTCGGTGGGCTGTGATATACGGATTATTGTCGATGGCGTTGAGCATCAAATTGATATTTTGCAAAACCCCGTTATTTTTGCGGATGGCAGGGAAAAAGATTTTTCGCTACGCGTTAATTTTTCTACGCAATAGATCCGTCCCCTAATAACAAATCTACTGCAATTCCGGAATTTCGTAACGAAAGTTATTAGGGGGCAGGTCTAATCAAAACAGTAAATGGAAAAACCCATATTTACATCTTTGTCTCCCAATGTTGAAGGCGATGATATACTGCGATCACTTATCTATTTTTGCATGCCGTGGAAATGGCGAACGGGGAGTTATCCGGCAAAAATTGAAGAGGAATTTCGTGTTCGGCTCGGCGTGCCATTTGCCTATTCATTTGAGAGCGGACGCAGTGCGCTCTGTGCTATTTTAAATCAACTCGGGCTTCGTTCGGGTGATGAAGTTATCGTGCAAGCGTTTACTTGTGTTGCGGTTCCCAATGCCGTGCTGTGGGCCGGCGCGAAACCTGTTTATGCGGATATCGACGCCCGGACATTCAACATATCTTTGGGCGAATTTGAAAAAAAAATTATGCCGCATACCCGCGCGGTGATTATCCAGCATACGTTTGGTTTTCCCGCAGATATGCAAAAAATTATTGCAATCGCGCATGCGCATAATATTTTTGTGATAGAGGACTGTGCGCATGCGCTGGGGGTTTTTTATCAAGGCCGGCCGATGGGCACGTTCGGGGATGCCGCTTTTTTTAGTTTTGGCCGCGATAAGGTGCTCTCTTCGGTGTTTGGGGGAGTTGCGGTGACACGCGACGAAGCGCTCGGGGGAAAACTGGCATCTTTCCAAAAAACGCTTCCAAAAGCAAATCTTTCTTGGGCGGCAAAACAGATAATTCATCCGGCGCTTACCGCTTTTATCCGTTCAACGCATTGCAAATGTGCCGGGAAAATAGGCAAGATTTTTTTGAAGTTTTTGCTGGGATTGCGGATTATCACCAAAGCGGTTATGCCCGAAGAAAGAAAGGGTGGCCAGCCTCGGTGGATTTTGCGCCAAATGCCAAATGCGCTTGCGGCGTTTGCTTATTATCAAATGCAAAAACTCGAGCGTTTTAATAGCCATCGAAGAAAAATTGCTTTGCGTTACCGCGAACTTCTGGCGGGTATTTTGGCACAACCCCTAAACCCGGATGCCATCTATCTTCGCTATGCTATTCGCCTGCCGAATAAAGAAAATATTTTTTTGAAAGCAAAAAAGCGCGATATATTTTTAGGAGACTGGTATGGGCAGGGAGTGGCGCCAGCAGGAGTGGATTACCGCGCAATAGGATATGATCCCGCTTCATGCCCTGAAGCTGAAAAGGCGGCGCGAAAAGTTATTAATTTGCCGACGGATATACATATTGGCGAAAAGGAGGTTGAAAGAATTGTAAAATTTTTGAGAAATAATACCGAATTAGTCTAATTGTTCTAATAGACCTGCTGATTAAATCCCGATGATCCAATATGAAAAACCAAAAAATTACAGACATTAGATGTTTTAGCATTTTGTAATTGATTAGAACAATTAGATCCATTAGAAATTGTACACATGTATTTGATTTCAGAAGTAAAATCAAAAGAGCTTTGGGATAGTTTTCTTGCCGAGGCCAAGCCTCATACTTTTTTACACTCATGGAATTGGGGAGAATTTCAGCGTGAGTCTGAAGTGAACATTTGGCGGTTTGGCGTTTACAACGGCAACAGGCTTACCGCATTAATGCTTGTTTTGCGCATTGATGCGCGGCGAGGATCTTTTTTATTTTGTCCGCATGGGCCAATTTTTTTGGATCAAGAATCAGGAATAAGGAATCAAGCGGTTGAGTTTGTGTTCAAAGCATTGGTTGTTCGCTTAAAGGAACTTGCCAAAAAAGAAAATGTCGGTTTTATCCGCATAAGTTCTTTATTGTCAGATTCTTCGTATCATAGGTCGCTTTTTTATAACCTTGGATTTCGGCGATCGCCGATTCATATGCATCCGGAACGCGCATGGATGCTTGATTTATCGCGGTCTGAAGACGAATTATTAAAAAGCATGCGCAAACAGACGCGTCATTGTATTCGAAATGCCGCTATGGCAGGAGTTGCGGTCAGCCAAAGTACCGATTCGCGCGATATTGGCGAATTTTACAAAATCTACAAGGCAACGGTGGCGCGGCAGGATTTTGTGCCGTTTTCCCGCGAATATCTTGAAAAAGAATTCTCTCTATTTGCAAAAGACGGACAAGCGGCGGTTTTTCTGGGGAGATATAACGGAGAGGTGATATCCGGCGCCATTGTGATATTTGCTAATGGTTCGGGGTTTTACCATCACGGCGCTTCGAATCCGCAATTTGCAAAAGTGCCTGCGGCGCATCTCCTGCAGTGGGAAATTATCCGCGAAGCTAAAAAACGCGGCTTTTTGTGGTATAATTTCTGGGGAGTGGCGCCTGAAAATGCAGTGCGGCACCCTTGGGCTGGACTCTCGCTTTTTAAAAAGGGATTTGGCGGCTCAAGCGAAGAATATATTCCTGCACAAGATCTTGTATTGAAACCAGTGTATTGGATAACCTATTGTGTTGAGCGAATAAGAAGATGGAAGAGGGGACTTTAATAATGCAAAAAGCAAAATGACAGTTCAAAATGTTAAAATTATATAAATTCATTCCGCCCGCCCGCGGCGGGCTGGATACCAAACTTTCACTTTCATTTTTATATTTTAATTTTTTAACGTGCGCAATCGCGTTGTCTATAATCCGCGTGAGCGGAAGAAGTATAAACAGCCTTCTAAAATACGTTGGAAGGCTCTTTTGGCTGCCGCGATACTGCTTGCGCTCACGGCAGGGGTTGTTTATACAATTCGTCTCCCGCGTTTTCAAATAGGCATCATTTCGATTTCAGGGAATCAAGCAGTGAATGAAGAAATAATTCGCGGAAGCATTACTGATTTGATCCAAGGAAACTATGCTTTTATTCTCCCGCGAAGTTTTGTTTTGTTTTTGCAGGAGGAAGAAATTGCCTCAGCGCTTAAAAAAGATTTTCCGCTTATTGAGCATGCGGAAGTGAAAAAGCAATATCCCGATTCTCTGGCCGTCCATATTACCGAGCGGAAGCTTTTTGCTATTTTTTGCAACGGAGGCGTTGAGCCAAAAAAAGAAATTTCCAATATTGGCACCTCGTCCCCCGAAACAGCAGTGAATGCAAAAGAGAGCGGCGAAGGGGAGATCCAATGCGTTTATATCGACAAAAACGGGTTTGCGTACGATACGGCGCCTCGTTCTTCCGGCACTCTGATCACCCGCATTACGGCGTCTCAAAAGGAGCTTCCCGTGCCGTCGCAAGTGATGGGCGGAGAGCTTGTAAAGAAGATGGAATATATCGCCGCGTATCTGCCGGAAACCATCCAAGAGCGCGTCGCGGGTTTTGAATTTATCCCCGAAATTCGCGGCGAATTCAAGGTGAAAACGCGCACCGGCTTCACGCTTCTTTTGAGGGAAGAGGACGATCCGGAAAAGATGCTCAAGATTTTAAAAACGGTGCTTGAAAGCGAGGTGAAGGATAAAAGAAAGGCGCTGGATTATGTGGATTTGAGGTTTGGAAATAAAGTTTTTTTTAAGTGGAAATAAAATTTTGTATGCGGCTTTCTCGGCATTGTCTTTCTGCGGTCCGCTTGTCCGCCCAGCGGCGGACTCGCTAAGGGATCGTCGGGTTTTCATGCGAGTACGCATGAACCATGCAAACCCGACGATCCAATTACCGCAGAAAGACAATGCCGAGGTCGCTATTTTTACATTTTCTTTCCTGTTGTGTGTGGATGATGTGATGATTGGAAGAAAAAAATCAGCCCTATCCGTGGATAGGGCTTTAAACGTTTTTACCTCTTCTTTCAAGAAAGAGCAAAAAATGGGCGAGGCGCTGTTATGTGGGAAGCGCTATCAGCGGCCTCGCCCGCGATCAGCCGATCAGACTCTTGGGCATTATTATCCCAGGAGATATCGGCTGGAGCCACCTACTCCCGCCATGCGCGTACAAAAAATATGGCCGGGGAGTAGATGAAAGGACACGAGTCGGGCGGCGCATGAGCGTATCGCCCGACTCTGCAAAAGGAACCCGGTTTCAGGTTATTTTCCACCATCCGGGTGTGAGACGTTGAGTCTCGCCTTTCCCGCTTATCGCTAAGACGAGATATTCCTTTCGCCTTAGAACCTCTCCAGTATAGCGCATTCCTATAAATAAGTCAAGTGAAATTTGGTATCATAGCAAAAAATGGCTTAGATAAGGCATTTTAGTATCTTCTCGACAAACTCGAAAAGTATTCACAAATATTACGGCAATTTATATATAAATATTGAAGTTCCGGCGCGCGCGACGGGTTCGTATGGCTGAAGCCAGATATACGAATCTTCCGGTCCGCGGAAAAATCCGGGTGCGGTGTTTCCAAAAGTGCCCTGTTGGAATGTAGCGGAAATTGCAAACCAGCCGGATGCGGGACCTTTCGAAGATTGCCACGGCACAAACTTATCTCCCAAATAATATTTCGGATTGCTCCCGCCGAAATAATCCACGGCAATAGTTTCTATGTTATTTTCTTCCACGAATTTGCGAAGGCGCAATAAGTCTTGCCCCCAATCGTAGTTGGAGTCAACCGCGATCTTGTATCCGTTTTTAGTGCCTCCGGCGAGTTCGTTGTAGAAACTCAAGAAATACGGATATGTTGCGATGGTTTCTGCGATAAGCCACAACACTAGTAAAGCAATCAAGCCGTATTTCGGTATTGTCGCAATAAATCTCCGCGAGAGCTCAAGAAAAACACTCATCATATTTTTTGGATTTACGGTAATGTGCATTTCCACCCATTCGGCGAGTTTTTTTCCTACCAAAAAATAAATAAAAGGAAACGTAGGGAGCACATGGCGCACCCCGATATTCAGCGGAGATATGACCGAACTTGCCCAATAGAGTGTAATAAACGAAATTGCGGAAAATTCGGTAAAGTGGGAGTGTATCCATTCTCCAATATCCGGCAATCCGTAGCCTGTTTTTTTGCGGCGGATATTTTGTATGCCGATCCAAAGCGCAAGGATCGTCAAAAGATGAAACGGCAGAGGCTCTTTATACAAATACATTACCGGAAAATATATACGGGATCCTGCGGCAGAAACTTCTCCCAAAAAATATGCCGTGTTTCCTCCGCTGGCACGCTGGGTTACCATCAAAAATCCTAGCATATATTGCCCGAGCGGGCGGGTGGCGGGATGCCGGATGAAAAAAAGATCCAGCGAAGCAAGCGTTTTATTCGGATAAGATTCTAAAATAGCCTCCGTGTCGCGTAGTTGCTTTTCTTGCGGATAGTGCAGTACCAGCGGAATATATGCAATCCAGATAATCGCAATGCCAATACATCCGATTGCCGCTGTTTTTCCGGCAAGCGCAAAAAAATGTTTTATGCGTGCGTGCATGCGAATTTGCGGTAGGGTAAGTGTCCACGTCAAAAGCATGATTCCATACAGCGGGATCAGGAGTACGAGTGAATATTTTAAAAGCTCTGCCATGCCGAAAAGTAATCCGGCAATAAAAGTATTTTTCCATGTCGGATTTTCAAGAAACTTTAAAAACGCAATGAACCCGATAAAAAAGCCGAACGCCGCGCCGAGGTCGGTGGTAACTAAGCGGCCATGCGCGAGAATGGTGGGGGAAAATGCAAAAAATATAAGGGTAAAAAGCGCGGTAAGGGGACCGAAGCGTTCGCGGGTCCAGCGCCACAAAAGCATAGCGAAAAAAAGCGTCAAGAGAATAAAAGGAACGCGCGACCAGAAAATTATGGCATCAGCGTTATTTCCGGATTCATATAAAAATATGCGGCCATGATCCCACTGTCCGTTTATATCGCTCTGCCAAGCGCGAGTATCGGTGGGGAAATAGGGATTCACGGCAAGTTCCGCAAAAAGCGCGGAAACCATTTTCAAAAGCGGCGGATGTTCCGGATTGAGCCGTCCGTCAATTTGGGTGACATACCCGAACCCCGCGGGAATATGGGCAAGCTCATCCATGGTTGCCGAGTCGTTCCAGACCGATCCGAAAAGGAGAAGTGCTGTTAGGATAAGAATATAGGTAAGTGGTGATTTAAGTATGTGCATGATTATTAGACTTATTCAAAATTCCTTAGCATCATAAAATCCTCCGGCACCCATGTTTTCAACAGAGGATTTTGTTTTTGGATGCGTGTGACAAGTGACATATCTTCCCCATTGGTGATAAAGATGGCGGTTTTTTCGTCGGCTGATATGCTTGAAAAGAGAGTATCGCTCACTTGAGCCGGTGCCAGGTACTCAATATTTTTCGCGCGGCGGCTTTCTTCGGTAAAAGAGCCGGACAAAAACATTACGGTTTGCGCAGGCATGGAAATACCGCGTACTTCGACACCGGAGTTATTGACTACGATATATTTTTTTATGTCGGGCGGCAGAGAGTTGAGATAATTTCCCATGTGGGCGAGATCGGTGGCAAATGCAGAGTAAGTATTCGGATTAGGCCCCCAACTGAAAAAATAGATATAGTATGTTTGAAAAGGAATCACCAAAAAGATGACGGCAAGGAAAAAAGAAAGTTCGCGCTGGATGCGGGAAATTTTCTGGCGCAGTTCTGAAAAATCTTCCTTTTTTCGTGAAAGCCAATTATACAATCCATAATAGAGCGATGTGGTGCCGAATGCGGCGAGAATCATGACCGGAGGAATGGTGCCGATAGCGCGAAGTGCGTGTGGAAGTCCCTCGCGCGTGAGCGTTGCGGGAAGCGTCATCATCATAAACCACACCAGCAAAATTCCCATTTCCCACTTAGCGGTTCCACTGCCAAGCGGGTTTGGGGTTTTGGCCTTTTTAAAAGGCGCAAGAAATGCAAAAAATATTCCGAGGGCAAACGAAGCCGCCACAAGCGGGTGGAGCTGGGGCGCACAATTGAAATTGTGCCGCCAATTGCAATCGCCCGAGAAAAAATACATGCCCAGTATCGACAAATTGGAGCGCATAAATTCTTTTATGGGGGAACCGGCGGAAAAAATCGAAACTTGTTCGCTTCGTCCCACAAAATCTTGCGGATTTTGCAAAAAATAAATGCCGATAGGGAGTGCGGTGATAAAGGTAATAAAAAGAAACAGCGCCGCTGTACAAGGAGCGCAGTTTTTTATTATGGTGCTGGCGGTAAGTTTTCTCTCACGGAGCCATTGCCACAAGTACCAAATAATCGGCACTGCAATCACAAACGGCATAAAGCGGAAAGCGATATAGGTATGGAATCCAAGGCCCATGAAAATGCCGCCAAAAACCAAAGCGGAAATTTTCCCTGTGCGCAGTCCTTTCAAAAGAAAATAAAGCGCAAAGGTTGCAAAAAAGGGAACGGAAATCGCGCGAAACCCTATGCGGGAGAAATTGACGTGCCAATAATTTGTTGCGAGAAAAAAGGCAGAGAGAATTGCGACCAATTGTCCATACTCCAATCCGAATGCATGTTTTTGATCCTCTGTTCCTGATTTCCTGTCTCTGAAAAGTTCTTTTGCCAGAAGATATATTCCTAAAATCGTTAACGTTCCGAATATGCCGGACACAGTGCGCAATGCCCATGCGGTATTGCCGAAAAGCCAGACCGAAAGCGCCTGGATATTAATAAAAAATCCCTCACGCCCATTGTTTTCAGGATAAAACCACTTAAATTCCCCGGTAGAGAGCGCTTCAAGAGCGTTGGAGCCATTCATTGCTTCGTCCGGATAGAGCCCAAGCGGGAATTCTCCAATCCACCAAAAACGCAAAAACGCGCCGATAATGAGTACTGCTATAAGAAGTGTGAATTCTTTATTTTTCATAGGAGTGATATACTTAAGACCTATCGCACTACGAAAGTTATTGAAGCTGTCTTTTTGTGCAGTAGGTCTTTATAGTATATTTATAATACAGAACTCCTATGGATACAACTAAAAGCCAAGAAGCGAATAATGCGCTTCAAGAAGAGATTCGCGTGCTTGAGCAAAAACTTGAACAAAAAAAACAAGAAGCGGGCGATGCGAACAAGGAAAAGCCTGAAAAAGAAATATTTCGCGAGGTACTGAAGGAGCACGTTGAATCGGTGCGAACACCGTCTGCTTCCACACCGTCTTTTCCTGCTTCTGCAGTGCCATTGCAGCCAGTATTGAAATCTGATGATAAAGCGAAAGCGGCGCAGGACGAGGAAATTCGCGCATTGGTGGAACTCGCACTGGCGAAATCTGTCGAATACGCAGTACGTTTGGCGGAAAAAGAAAGTCCGTATCTTCTGGACGAATTACACGATCATTTGGCGGATGAATATTATGACAAGTTAGTACAACTGCGTAAAATTAATACCTTTTAATTTAAGTGGATCCCTATACTCTTTTTCTTCTCTATCTTGGTTTTATCGCCATCGTGGTGTGTGCCATCGCGATATTGCTTTTTCGTTTGCGTGTGGTGCGCCGCGGTGTGGTGAGTCGTTCGCTCAATCTCGAATTGATCAGTGTCCGCTTTGCTCCGCGTGAAGCCGCACAGAACGCTTCCCAACAAAACGACAATCTTCAGCAGGCACGGGAAAAAATCGCGCTCATGGAGCAATGCTTCGTGAATCTGCACCAAATTCGGGATTCATTTTTGCGTACGGTCATGTACGGCAAGCCTGTGTTTGGTTTGGAGCTTACCATTCCTGCGGCAAGCGAGGAGTTGGCTTTTTATATCGCGGTTCCGCGCCGTTTTGCGCGTACGGCTGAAAAAGTGATTCAAGGCATTTTCCCCGATGCCCATCTTGAAATTTCCAAGGACTACAATATTTTCAATCCAAATGGCGTTGCGGTGGGGAGTCGAATTAGGCTGAAGGAAAATAGCTTCTATCCCATTCGCACTTATCAAAAACTTGAAGGCGATCCCATGCGTGCGGTTACCAATGTTTTCACAAAACTTGCGCGCGAAGGCGAAGGCGCCGCTTTGCAAATCATTGCATATCCGGCGCCGGCAAAGTGGAAAGCCAAATTAAAAAAGCATGCAAAAAATATTTTTCAAGGTAAACCGAATTACAATGCGCTGGGAAAGGCGGTGCGTGCCGTGGAAGTAGTTACCGGCACCGGCGCGCCCTTGCAAAACCAGCAGCAACAGATGAATATGCAACAGCGCATTACGCCGCTTGAGGAGGAAAAAGTGCGTGCGATGGAGGGTAAAGCGGGAAAGGCGCTTTTTGAAACCAATATACGCATTGTCGCATCTGCGGCGGATATCCCGCGCGCAGAAGCTATTTTGCAGTCTCTTGAAGTTGCTTTTGCGCAATTTACCGACCCCAATCTCAATGGATTTTCAGTGGAGCGCTTGCATAATAAATCTCTTAAAAATCTTCTTTTTAATTTTTCGTTTCGCATATACGACGGTCGCTCGCGCGCCGTTTTAAGCACCGAAGAACTTACCTCGATTTTCCATTTTCCGAATGTGACGATCGAGACGCCCCATATTAAAAGTATGAAAGCAAAGGAAGCGCCGGCTCCGGTAAATGTGCCGGGTGAAGGACTTCTCCTGGGCTATAATACGTTTCGAGGGGAGAAGCGTGATATTCGTCTTTCAGACGATGATCGCCGGCGGCACTTATATATAATCGGGCAAACCGGCACAGGAAAGACTTCTTTTATGAAAACGCTCATTCAGCAGGATATTATGGAAGGCCGCGGGGTCTGCTACATCGATCCGCATGGGCAGGACATCGAAGATATTTTAGCCATGATTCCGCGCCACCGCGCGCAGGATGTGATTTACTTTAATCCCGGGGATATCGAGCGGCCGATGGGGCTTAATTTTCTTGAATACGATACTAATTTTCCCGAGCAGAAAACATTTATCGTGAACGAACTTTTCAGTATTTTTCAAAAGCTCTACGGCGCGGTGCCCGAATCTTTGGGGCCGATGTTTGAACAATATTTTCGCAATGCGACCATGCTCGTGATGGACGATCCGCAGTCGGGCAATACCCTTCTTGAAATTTCACGAGTTATGTCGGACAAGGATTTTCGAGACCTTAAACTTTCGCGCGCTAAAAATATTGTAGTGAAAAACTTTTGGACTGAAGTTGCGGAGAAAGCGGGCGGCGAAGGTGAGCTTCGCAATATGGTGCCGTATATCACATCAAAATTCGATGTGTTTTTGGCAAACGAAATTATGCGGCCGATCGTGGCGCAGGAAAAATCCGCTTTTAATTTCCGCGACATCATGGACAGCCGCAAGATTTTTCTGGTCAATCTTTCAAAAGGGCGTCTTGGGGATATTAATTCCTCGCTTATAGGGCTCATTATTATCGGGAAAATTTTGATGGCCGCTTTTTCCCGTGTGGATATCGCGGATCAGGAGAGACGGCAGGACTTCTATTTATATATCGATGAATTTCAAAATGTTACGACCGATTCCATTGCGACTATCCTCTCCGAAGCGCGGAAGTTCCGTCTCGATCTTACGATTGCGCATCAATTTGTGGGACAGCTTCAGGAAAATATCAAAAAGGCGGTTTTTGGCAATGTCGGCTCCATGGCTTCGTTTCGCATCGGTGCGGATGACGCTGAATTTATTTCCAAACAATTCAAGCCGATTTTCAGCGAGCAGGATTTGTTGAATCTAGACAACTACAATTGCTATATAAAGCTTTTGGTGGGCGGACAGACGGCTCCTGCGTTTAGCATGAAGACCTATCCTACGGCAAAAGGAGATCGGGAAGCCGCTGAAATCATAAAAGAAATTTCCCGCACTAAATACGGAAAACCGCGGGAAGAGGTCGAGCAAGATGTGATGGAAAGGTATGAAAAGCAAGCGGTTTAGTTTTGGGTGATGATGTAATGGGGATGCAATATAAAAATATACAAAAAGAACTTGATGCGTATCTTCGCAAATTTGCCGAGCTCGAAAAAGAAAAGGAGCGGATTTTGGCGCAATATAAAAAATATCTTGAGGCGATAAAGAGAAGAAAAAGTCATTAGGGGACAGGTCTATAGTCAGCAACCATATGCGTGAAGGAATTTTTGGAGAAAAAAATAAATTGCCGTTGCGCGAAAATATCCGCTCCAAGCAAAGTGTTGAAAGTTCTCCCGAGGCGTTTGTGGAGAAAGTTTCGATTTCTCCCAACATAATGCGTGCATCTGAAATAATCACGGAACGTGTGCAAAATTTTAAGGAAAAGAGCCGAAATGAGCTTGTTGGTCTTGAGGATAAATCCGGCTTGCCGCCTGAAGGCGTGCGAGAAGCCAGAAGTAGGTCCGGTGTCCTCCAGCGTATTGACAGGCTTTTTTTGGAAGTAGATATTCTCGTGAAGGAGATAAAATCTTTTTTTATCGTGCAATTTCCCCGCAAAGAGAAAATTTTTAATCCAGAAAAAGATCTAAAAAAAATTCGCGATCTTTCACCTGCTGATAAGAGGAAGTCCTTAGAACGATATAAAGAAAAATTGGCAGATCTTTGGGAAAAAATGGCGCTATTGCAGGATGGCGTCGTGCAGGAAATTCGCAAAAATCCCGATTTGGCGGTTGACGTCTACATGAATTTTGTTCGTATTTTTGCGGCGCGGGAAAAGTTGGGAGAACCTTATATCGAAATTGCTAAAAATATCCTGCAGGAATATAAGGAAAAACACGATGCGATTGAGCGGGTGTTGAAACAATTTCCAAGCCAAATAGATCTTTTCAGGGAGGTATTCGGACAAGAATCTGAAGGAAAAATTGAAATTGTCAAAGGGCCAATGATAATTTTTTTCCGATGTTACGATATCGAGGATTATGTGCGTGCTGTAGAGAGCGTGACAAAACCGAAAGAACGGCAAGCGCTGGCTTCAATAAGAACTACCCATGCGTTGCATTTCGTCGGATCGCCAAAAATTCCGGAGCTTGCGAATACGCTCGTTATAGAGAATGCGAGCCTGCCTAATTTTCTGGAAGAAGAAAAGAGAGTTTTTGACCACGAGGAACAGCATGCAATTCATGACTTGTTTTTTAAGCATATCAATAAAATCACGCTCCGCGAGGGTTGGAAGAGATTTGAATATTTTAAAAATTCACCGGAATTCGGAATCAATCCGCAAACGAAAACATTTATGAAGGGCTATCTGCGGGCGTTCCGGCTATTTGCGGAAACAAATGCCAAAAATGAGATATTGGCCTATAAAAAAGAAAGAGTGTCTTCGCAGATAATTTTGAACGGACTCGTTGCAACCAAAGATGAAGGTGGTTCATATGATTTTTTATGGCGGACTTCCCGTGATTGCGAAGATAGAATAGCAGATATGTTTGCAAAAAAACATGCAGACGGACGGCCAACGCCGCAAGAAGTGCGTTTTGTGCTTGATGCAAGTCATGAGGTATTCCGCGACGAATACGTGGAAATGATCGGCCGCGGCATTGCGGCGTTTGATGATCTTACGGACTACGGACTTTCGGTGGATCAAGCGATAGGATTTTTGATTGCGGTGCCGCTTGATAAATGGCAGAAAACAGTACTAAGATTCTTAAAAGAAAAATAAAATATGCAAAAAAGTTTGCGGGGAAATTAAATTCGCGATAGTATAACCGGATAATATTTCTCTCAAACAGTTTCTCAATATATGCTCACAAAACTTGATTATGCTATCGGAGGATTTGCGGGGTTTTTCACCGGAATTTTTTTGATACCGATGCTCTATAACCTCGGCGTGCGCGAGCCTTTCGTTTTGATGGCTTTGCCGCTTGCGGCGGCTTTGCTTTTTGCATTTGGCGTCTGGCTCGGCAAATTTCTCTCGCGCTGGGTTCCGCTTATGGGACAGCTCGCAAAATTTGCGGCAGTCGGATTTTTGAATACCGCATTGGATTTTGGGATATTGAATTTGTTGAGTGCGGCAACCGGTGTAACGGCGGGCGTAGTGGTGGGCGGCGTAAATATTCCCGGCTTCAGCGTGGCAGTGTTTAATAGTTTTTTTTGGAATAAGCTCTGGGTGTTTCGAGGACGACAGCACAGTGCGCTTTTGCAAGATTTTCCGCAGTTTTTCGCAGTCACTTTTATCGGTCTGCTTATCAACAGCGGAATTATTGTCGCTGTTACTACGTTCGTTGAGCCTGCGTTCGGGCTTTCGGATCAGGCATGGCTCAATACCGCAAAAGCGGGGGCTACGATTGTTTCGTTTATCTGGAATTTTATCGGCTATAAATTTTTCGTGTTTAGGCGCTAGGTTTCTCATTTGACTTGCAATAAATTTTAAAATATGGTTTAATATAAACAGAACTCTAGGTTAAAAAATTAGAAAAGAGAAAGGTGGTATACGATATGCCGGTTACGCCAGAAATTATAGAGTGTATTTGTTGCGGGAAAAGTTTTGCGGTGTTGCGGTACGGCAGGGGTATACCCTGTCCGCACTGCAGAAACCGGCTCGATATTTTTCCGGATCCGCTTGTACAAGTTGATACGGCGTGGGGAGGCTTTACTGTGGGTTTCCTCCAACCAGGATTCATGGAGGATATGATTGCGGAAGCAATCAAAGATGGGGTCAAAACCGCCGCTGGAGAAATGCTTTCTCCAGTCAATATATTGAAAAAAATTCTGGGGAAGTAGCAAAACGAGTGATAAGACGTACCGCCTAAGCAACTTGCTTAGGCGGTTTTAGATTGGCACTCTTGACGCGAGAGTGCTAACCGATTATACTTTTCAGTAGTTATAATAATGAATATGCTGAAAGATCGGCAAAAATCTATCTTGGAGGCGGCGATACTGGAGCATATCCGCACGGCGCGCCCCGTGGCTTCGCAAGAAATCATGGAGTGTCTGCGTCTCGGGGTGAGCCCCGCTACTATCCGCAGTGAAATGCAGACTCTTGATGAAGAGGGATATTTGGAGCAGCCCCATACTTCCGCAGGGCGTGTTCCTACTGACAAGGGATATCGATTTTTTGTAGATAATGTGATCGAGCAGTCCATGCTAGAAAAAGGCGAGAAGCGGAAAATGGACGAAGTCTTTAACGCGAAGGAAGTTGATGAATTTATAAAATATTTAAGCCGGAGCGTTGCGGAAATTTCCGGAGTGTTTGCGGCGGTGGGTGCTTTTGACGACGATGTTTTTTATGACAATGGCCTTGCGGAAATTCTCGATGAGCCGGAGTTTAAAGAAGCAAGTTCTATCCGCGCATTTAGCAGGTTGGTAGATTTACTCGACGAAACCATACCCGAGCTTTTCCGCGCACATGACATAGAAGAGGAAGCGATGTTTATTGGAAGTGAGAATCCTTTGCATGAGGCTCGGGATTATGCGATGACGGTTTCTCGCTGGCACCACCCCGAAGGGTTTGAAGGATTTGTGGCTATGGTGGGTCCCAAACGAACGCATTATGAAAAACACATGGCGATCGTCAGGTATTTGGAAAAAATAAGATAATAAGGGGTGCGGTACTGAAGAATTTTAACGAATCTGAATATTTTAAACATTATGAATCAACACACATCACCAACAGAGCAAGATGCGGGAACTTCGAAAGAAAATACCAATGAATCCGCCCGTCTTAAGGAGGAGTTACAGCAATGCGAGTTACGCTCGAAAGAATATCTCGAGGGATGGCAGAGGGCAAAAGCTGATTTTATAAATTATAAAAGTGAGGAGGGGAAAAGGTTGGAAGACATGGCGCGGTTTATTACCACTGGCTTGATTCAGGATATATTGCCGGTGCTGGATAGTTTCGATCTTGCGTTTCAATACAAGATGCCGAAGGAAATGGAGCGCGGGGTACTGTTGATCCGTTCGCAGTTCGAGGATGTGCTGAAAAAACGCGGACTTGAAGAGATTTCGGTTGTGAAGGGAGAGCCGTTTAATCCGGAAAAACATGAAAGCATTGGAGAAATTGCGTCAGATGTTCCGGAGGGGGCAATAGTGGAAGTATTGCAAAAAGGATATACATTGCGCGGCAAAGTTTTGCGTCCGGCGCGGGTAAGATTATCTAAAAATAACAATTAATCCTGAATTATGAATCAAGAATTATGAATTGTGTATAAGAAATTTTTTCCATGATTCATGCTTCGTAATTCATAATTCAATTTCAATGTCAAAAATTTTAGGAATAGATTTGGGGACGACTAACTCCGCGATGGCGGTGATTGAACACGGCGAGCCGAAAATTATTGAGAATAAAGAGGGGAACCGCACCACTCCTTCGATTGTCGCTATTTCCAAATCCAGCGATCGTCTGGTGGGACTTTTGGCAAAGCGCCAAGCGGTAACCAATCCGAAAAACACCATTTTTTCGGTGAAGCGCTTGATCGGGCGCAAATTTTCAGATGCCGAAATTAAAAAAGACCGTGAGTGGCTTCCCTATGAAATTCGCGAGGCGGCAAATGGCGGTGTTGAGGTTAAAATGAATGAAAAATGGTATCGGCCGGAAGAAATATCGGCCATGATTCTGCAAAAGCTCAAACAGGATGCGGAGGAAAAACTTGGTGAAAAAATTACGGAGGCGGTGATAACCGTTCCTGCGTATTTTGACGATGCCCAGCGCAAAGCCACGCAAGCCGCCGGAGAAATTGCGGGCTTCAAAGTACGCCGCATTTTAAACGAGCCGACGGCAGCAGCCCTTGCATATGGATTTAACAAAAAGAAAAACGAGCAGATTGTGGTATACGACTTTGGTGGAGGAACATTCGATGTTTCCGTGCTTGAAGTAACCGAAGATACGGTGGAGGTGAAAGCGGTGGATGGCGATACGCATTTGGGAGGCGATGATTTTGACCAGCGGATTATCAAATGGATCGCGGAGGAATATAAGAAAAGCGAAGCGATCGATCTTTCCAAAGATACGCTGGCGCTCCAGCGCTTGAAAGAGGCTGCGGAAAAAGCGAAGCACGAGCTTTCGACCACTCCGGAAACAGAAATCAATCTTCCTTTTATCACTTCAACCGCCGATGGCCCGAAGCATTTAGTTATGAAGTTCGGTCGTTCAAAGCTTGAGGAATTGGTGCATGACATGATTGAAAAATCGATTGAGATCACCAAACGTGCCGTTGTTTCGCCAGCTTCCAAGGGAGCTGGCCTTCAACTTGCCGATATTGATGAGGTTATTTTAGTGGGCGGACAGACGAGAATGCCCGCCATGATAGATGCCGTTCGCAAACTATTCAATAAAGAGCCGAATCGTACCATTAATCCGGATGAAGTGGTGGCGATAGGTGCGGCGGTACAAGGAGGCATTTTACAGGGAGAAGTAAAAGACGTTCTGCTTCTTGATGTAACTCCGCTGTCGCTTGGCATTGAAACGCTGGGAGGTGTGATGACAAAAGTTATTGAAAAAAATACCACCGTGCCAACGGCAAAATCGCAAGTATTTTCGACGGCGGCTGACAATCAAACTTCAGTAGAAATTTTAGTCTTGCAAGGAGAGCGGGAAATGGCGGCAGACAACAAAGTGCTTGCGCGATTTATGCTTGACGGTATTCCTCCTTCTCCTCGCGGTACTCCGCAGGTGGAAGTGACTTTTGATATTGATGCCAATGGAGTTTTGTCGGTGAAGGCGCGTGATAAAGCTACGAGCAAAGAGCAATCGGTGCGTATCGAAGCTTCCGCTTCGCTTACAAAGGAAGAGATCGAAAAAATGAAGCGCGATGCGGAAATGCATGCGGAAGATGATCGAAAAAAGCGGGAAAGCATTGAAGCAAAAAACGTAGCGGATGCTTTGATATATACCGCAGAAAAATCGCTTCGAGACGCGGGCGCGAAGATTCCCGAAGCGATAAAAACCGAAGTGGAATCGAAAATCAGCGCACTGAAAAGCGTGAAGGAAGGCGTTGATTTCGATGCGACAAAGCGCGCCACGCAGGAGCTCTCGGCTTCGCTTCAGAAAATAGGTGCGGAAATGTACAAAGGCGGAGAGGAGAAAAAAGCGGAGGGGAAAGAGGATGAAGGGAATGTGAAAGAGGCGGAGTTTGAGGAGAAAAAAGATGGTGAGGAGAAAAAATGATTTACTCAAAGCGCATCTTTTTCTTCACTGTTGCGGCATGGAAGTGATGACAAAAACAGAAAACCAAAAAGAGCAGAGAATCTGCTCTTTTTGGTTTATGCTGTTTATCTTTTTTTAGTTTTTTTGTATAATGGGTCTGTTGTCAAATACGCTTTCTCCTGCAAATGATGAATTTCTGCCAAAATAGCTTCAAAACTTTTTGGCTTATCTTCCAGATAGGCCTCAAAGTTTGTTCAGCAATTTTGTCTAGATTAATATAAATTATATTAATGGAAAAGTCAAATATATATCTGAAAGAATTAATTCTTGCGGCAATTGCCGTTGCGGCGAGTATTGCGGTGTTTTGGCTGTGGAGCGGACGGGTGGCAGTGGTGCAGGGGACTGATATCCGCGGTTATTCGGCGCTCATTTTGCCCATTGCGGGGATTTGCTTGAGCGGCGCGTTCTTTGCTTTTGCGATGCTTTTTGTACGCAATGTGCGGATTGCGTATCTTTCTGCAGGACTGTCAGTGGGTACGCCATATCTTCTGCTTCCAGCGAGTAGCGTTGTGTTTGGCACGTTTGTGTTGAGTATTTTTTTGATATTGTTTTCGGCGCGGCGCATGCGCAGTGAGTATGCGCTTTCAAACGGGTTTAGCATATCAAAAATTGCAAGAGAAGGACTGCCGCTTTATTTCACGGTTGCCTCACTCGTGATTTCGGTTTTTTATTTGCACCAATTGAACCAACAAAATGGCGCGGAGGCTTTGATTCCTCGCCCTGCGCTGGATTATACCCTGCGATGGCTTACCAAAAATCCGTCGCTTTTTGAATCGCTCGATGTTCCGGCAATTAATCCGGATATGTCGATTGATGAGGTTTTAAAAAACTTTCTCCAGAAAGAATTGGAGGATGCCGGTGGTGTGAATAAAATACCGGAGCAAGAGCTATCGCGGCTTATCCTTGAACAGCGGACGGTTCTGTCGCGCCAGTACGGCATTTCATTGCGGGGAAATGAAAAAGTAGGAGATGTTTTGAACCATGCGGTGCAAAGCTATATGGCGCGGCTTTTGGGACCATATCAGGAGTATCTGCCGTTCGCTTCCGCCGCCGCCTTTTTTCTGGCATTCAAAACCTTAACACTTCCGCTGTATTATGTTACTCTGCTTTTGAGCAATATTTTGATTAAATTGGCTTTTTATGGTAAAATTTTGAAACGAGAAAAAGAGAAAATAGAAGTAGAGCGGGTGATGCTTGCATAAAAACAGAAATAAACTATGGCAAAAGACTACTACAAAGTCCTCGGTGTGCCGCGCAATGCGACCAAAGAGGAAATAAAAAAGTCCTATCGCATGCTTGCGCATAAATTCCATCCGGACAAAGGAGGCAATGAGGCTCAGTTTAAAGAAATCAACGAAGCGTACCAAGTGCTTTCGGACGAAAAAAAACGCGCTCAATACGATCAATTTGGACAAGTTTTTGAGGGTGCGGCGGGACAACAGCACGCGGGTGCCGGCGGGTTCGAATGGCCGGGCGGCATTAAGTTTGATTTTGGCGAGGGTGGCGCCGGCGGCAGGAATTTTGCCGACTTTGACCTCTCGGATCTTTTTGAAGATTTTTTCAGCGGTGCCGGAGCTGGCGGCAGAGGAGGACGCGCGCGGGAGCGAAAAGGCAAAGATATACAAATGGAACTTGAGATCTCATTTCAAGAGTCCATTTTTGGGGCAAAAAAAGAAATAGAATTTTCAAAAATCGGCAAATGCGTCCATTGCGGCGGAACCGGAGGTGAGCCGGGTGCTAAAATGAAAACATGTCCCGCTTGCCAAGGGAAAGGTAATATCCAAAAAACACAGCGCACATTTTTGGGAGCTTTTACGCAGGTCGCCACCTGTCCTGATTGTTTTGGGAGCGGTAAAAAACCGGAGGAAGTCTGCCGGCAGTGCCGCGGCCGCGGCATCAAAGAAATGCGCGAGCGCCTGGAAATTTATGTCCCGAAAGGCATTCGCGACGGGGAAGTTTTAAAACTTACCGGAAAGGGCGAGGTATCTTTTGCCGGGAGCGTTCCGGGGGATTTGTTTATAAAAATCCGCGTGCTTCCGCATCCTGTGTTTCGCCGGCAGGGGGATGATATTGTGATGCGCCTTCCGATAAAGCTTTCACAGGCGATTCTTGGAGATACGATGACGCTTGATACGCTTGATGGGACATTAAAAATAAAAATTCCCGAAGGCACGCAGTCGGGAGATGTTTTGAAAGTGCGCGGCAAAGGAGCTTATGCTGTATCCGGTTACGGCCGCGGGGATTTGCTGATTGAAACCAACGTCGAGATCCCGAAAAAACTTTCTAGAAAAACCAAGGAGACTGTGGAGGAACTGAAAAAAGAAGGGTTTTAGGGATAGTTTTGGATATATTGGATATATCTTTTGAAGACACGTTCGGCCGCTTCCATCGGCGTCCTCGTGAACTTAAGCGCGGCGTCCCGATTTTCCTTTATAAATTTATTTAATGGATATCTGGAACCAATGTTTCGTCTTTCGACGGACGAACCCCCGGGAAGTTTTAAGCGCTTCGCTAAACTTCACGCTCGAGCCAAGCAGTTGGCTCAAGCCCGCGCTTCCAAATTGTCTTCAAAAGATATAATCCCAAACTCTCAAGTTTTTTTTCGATGATGGATTGATTGAAGCACAAAAACGCTTCGTCCGCTTTGCGGATAGAGGCGTTTTTTCTTTTTCTTTCCACGTCGCTCGGATTTTATTTCTTTTTGAGCATGTCTTGACATAATTACCCACTAAACTTATAAGACCCTGTTCAACATCTTTCTTCCAGAGACATTTTAGTGATATTTTGAGCCACGCTAGAAATATAATGATTTCTAACGGAGTGAGCGAAAAACCTGAAGACCGGCGAGGCGTAGCGAATAGCTACGCTGAGGATGTCTGAAGGTTTTGCAGCTGAATTAGCAAATTCATGACTTGGTCCAAAATAGCACAAAATGGAGTCGGGAGAAGAGATGTTGAACAGGGTCTAAGGTTCGGCCTCGTAAGTTTTTATTTTGCTCGATAGCTCATTTCCCGCAACTTGTGGTGGTATTTTTTAGCGAATCGGTGGGATTCGTTGCGGACGTGCTCGAGAAAAAATTCCGCATCACGTGGAAGGGTGCGGAGCAAAATTGGTTCGGCGCGACAGGGTGTGTAGAGTTCTTCTTCGCGTTTTGCGAGTCCCACAATCATAATTTCTTTGGCAACGCCAAGCTCTTTTTGAGCGGTGTTTAGTGCTGAAAGCGCCACGCTGAGCTGTGGTTTTCCTCCGTCTATCAATATTACATCAGGATACTGCCATTCAGGATGCTGGAGACGGCGTTGAAGCACTTCCTGCATCATGGCAGAGTCATTTGGACCTAAGACTGTTTTAATTTTAAATTTTCGATACTCTGATTTTTTTGGATACCCGTTTACAAATACCACCATCGAACCGGTAGCTTCGGTGCCGGAAATATTGGATATATCGTAGCCCTCCACACGCTTCAGGGTATTTGCGGTTTCGAGCGCCGTTTGAAGTGTTTTTTCGATATGAGCCCAGTTTCGTTTTGTGCGAAGAACTTTTTGCCGGTCAAGAGTGGTCGTATGCAAAAAGATATTTTTAAGTCCTTCAATTTGATTGCGCCGGAGCGCCGCTTTTTCAAACTGTTGGTTTTTTGCCGCTTCTTTCATTTCTTTTTTTAATTGTACAATGATTCGTTTTTTCTTGCCATTGAGTATTCCAATAATATCTTGGATATTCTTTTTATATTCCTCTTTTTTAATTTCCCACTCATGATTCATGATTCGTGATTCGTTATTCATGAATATACAGCAGTATCCAAGGCATCGGCCGATCTCGGTATTAAGGCAGGGACGCTTATGCGGCTTGAAACATGTGCAATAAGGAAAAATTTTGCGTAAAAAATGCAATACGGATTTTAATGCGGCGCCGCTGGTAAAAGGGCCGATGTGGTAAGCGATGGTTTTTGAGCTCCTGGCGGTTTGTTTTTGCGTAAACGAGCTATGGGTGATAAAAATTTTTGGAAATGCTTCGCGGGTGATGGCGGCATAAAAATAGCTCTTGTCGTCCCGAAGGACAATGTTGTACTTTGGGATATGATTTTTGATGTATTCAGCTTCCTTTATAAGTGCGTCTATTTCCGATTCCAATTCGCGCCATTCGACACGATCCGCTTCTGCAAGAAGCGATGTGACTTTTGTTCCGGCATTTTTCCGCCAATAGCTCGACAAGCGGCTCCGGAGATCGCGTGCTTTCCCGACATATAGCATGTTTATACCCTTTTTAAAAAAATATATGCCTGGAGTATGGGGAATTTGTTCTGGTTTTTTCAGCATATATTAATAGTATGTCAATACTCACCTAATGACAAATCTCTAATTTTGATGTATACTTTACCCCGTTAGAGATTTATATAGTACTAAACCAGTTTAAGAAAAAACCGACGTTATGCATTTATACCGCTAAGGTTTTTTCTTTCCATATCCCTAACGTGGTTTACGCTTATGAAGGCTTCAAAAACCCAGCAATACATATCGATCAAGGGTGCGCGGGTGCATAATCTGAAAAATATCAGTGTTGATATTCCGAAGCATAAGCTTGTGGTGATCACCGGGCTTTCCGGTTCCGGAAAATCTTCATTGGCGTTTGATACGATTTATGCTGAGGCGGAGCGGCGGTTTGTGGAATCACTGTCTTCCTATGCGCGCCAGTTTCTTGGGGTGAAAGATAAGCCGGATGTGGATTCGATTGACGGACTTTCGCCGGCGATTTCCATAGACCAGAAATCTATTTCCAAAAACCCGCGTTCAACCGTGGGAACCATTACGGAGATTTATGATTATCTCCGGATTTTATTTGCACGGGTGGGGAAGCCGTATTGTCCGAATTGCGGAAAAGCGGTGGGAAAGCAGACTGCGGATCAGATGGTAAGCGCAATTGAAAAAGTAAAAACAAAAAATGAAGTTTTAATATTGGCACCGATGGTGCGCGGAAAAAAAGGGGAGCACCACGGCATTTTGGAAGAAGTACAGCGTGCGGGATTTTTGCGCGTGCGCATCGACGGAGATATCCGCACGCTCGAGGATGCGCTTCAGGCGGTGCTCGATAAAAAGAAACAGCATTCCATCGAAGTGGTGGTTGATCGATTTTTTCTTGATGCAGATCTTGAGCGGAGCCGTATTCTGGATTCGGTGGAAAGCGCTTTAAAAATCGGCAAAGGTATTTTGATTGTGGCGAGCCGCAAAAACAGCCGCCCGCATGATGAAGACAAAATGGCGCAGGAACTTGCAGGAGATATTGTGTTTTCCGAGCACTTCGCTTGTTCCGACTGCGGCATCAATTTTCCTGCCATAGAACCGCGGACATTTAGTTTTAATAGTCCCTATGGCGCATGTCCTGCTTGTACCGGGTTGGGTTCGACGCTTGAAGTTGATCCCGAGCTTGTATTTCCCAATAAGCGATTGAGTATTGCGGAAGGCGCGATTCGCCCGTGGGCCGCGGCGTCGCACCGGGTGGGACGGCAAAGTTGGTATTGGTGGATTTTATCCGATCTTGCGGAACGGCATGGCTTTTCGCTTAATACGCAGCTTGAAAAACTTCCGCCTGAGGTGCTCAATCTTTTGCTCTATGGAGAAGGAAAAAAACAGGAAGGAGACAAGCGATCGGAGATTTTCGAAGGCATTGTATCGAATTTGAAACGCCGTTGGAAAGAAACCGACTCTGAATTTACGCGAGCGGAGATAGAAAGATATATGCTCGTCAAAGCATGCGAACTTTGCGGTGGCAAGCGCCTGCGAAGCGAGGCGCTGGCAGTGAAAATTGCAGGGAAATCCATTGCCAATGTTGCCGCGCTTCCTGTGGGAGATGCTATTCCATTGTTTAAAAGCATCACGGGAGCCGGACAGACTACTTTTTCCGCCAATGAATTGAAAGTCGTGGCTCCGCTCATAAAAGAAATCGAGAAACGGCTTGAATTTTTAAATGATGTAGGACTCGATTACTTGACGCTTGACCGCGAATCAACAACTCTTGCTGGCGGCGAGGCACAGCGGATACAGCTTGCAACACAGATAGGCTCGCGCCTCACCGGCATTATTTATATTCTCGATGAGCCTTCGATCGGGTTGCACCCGCGCGACCACTCGCGGCTGATTAAGACGATTAAAGATCTCCGCGACCTCGGCAATTCCGTGGTGATGGTAGAGCACGATGCGGAAACCATGAGCGAGGCGGACTGGATTATCGACTTGGGGCCCGGAGCGGGGAAACATGGCGGTAAAGTGATATTCTCGGGAACGCCGAAACGGATTTTTAAGGCAAAGACCCTTACCGGCGATTATTTGTCCGGAAAAAAACACATCAAACGCCCACTTGGAAGCTTAGCTTCCAAGTGGGAAAAAGGGGAGAAAAAATATCTTGTCATAATCGGCGCCAAGGAACATAACTTAAAAAATATCGACATAAAAATTCCGCTTGGGAAATTGGTTTGCATATCGGGGGTTTCCGGCTCCGGGAAATCGACGCTAATCAATGATATTCTCGCCAAAGCTTTGCTGGCGAAATTTTATAAAGCGCATCTCTTCCCAGGAGCTCACAAAGAAATTCTAGGAACGGAGTATCTTGATAAAGTGGTAGTGGTGGATCAGTCGCCCATCGGCAGAACGCCGCGTTCAAATCCGGTTACTTATACGGGCGCGTTCCAATTTATCCGTTCTCTCTTTGCGCAAACGCCCGAAGCGCGGGTGCGAGGATACGAAGCCGGAAGATTTAGCTTTAATGTAAAAGGCGGTCGGTGCGAAGTTTGCGAAGGACAGGGAACAAAAAAAATAGAGATGTATTTTTTGCCGGATGTGTATGTAGAATGTGAAGAATGCCGCGGCCGGCGCTACAATCGCGAGGCGCTGGAAATTGAATATAATGGAAAAAATATTGCGGAAGTCCTTGAATTGTCGGTGGAAGAGGGGGTCGCATTTTTTTACGCAATCCCTTCCATCCATGCAAAGCTCGAAACTTTGCAGAAGGTGGGTCTTGGGTATGTGAAGCTGGGACAGCCGGCGCCCACGCTTTCCGGCGGGGAGGCGCAACGCGTAAAACTTGCCGCCGAGCTTTCGCGCCGTGACACCGGTGATACATTATATATACTTGATGAGCCGACTACGGGACTTCATTTCGAAGATGTGCAAAAACTTCTTCTGGTGCTGGACGCGTTGGTGCAGAAGGGGAATACGGTTCTTGTTATCGAGCATAATCTCGATATGCTTCGCAATGCGGACTGGATTATTGATTTGGGGCCTGAAGGAGGCGCCAAGGGCGGTGAGCTTGTTGCCGAAGGAACTCCGGAAGATATATCAAAAGTGAAGCGGTCGTATACGGGACAGTGGCTGAAGATTAGGAAATTATCAGATTTAAGCCGATGATTGAACAGAAAAAAATAACAGCCGGAATTTTTGCTGTATATAAACCGAAAGGGCCGACATCGCACGACATTGTGGACGAGGTGCGGCATATTACCGGAGAGAGCAGGGTGGGACATGCGGGCACCCTCGATCCCTTGGCGAGCGGGGTTTTGGTAATTGGCGTGGGGCGCGAAGCGACACGGAAATTGCAGAAAATAGTAGGAAAAGAAAAAGAATATATTGCAAAAATACGGTTCGGCGTGGAAAGCGTCACTGATGACGAAGAGGGAGAAAAAACTGAATTCGCCGTCACAGAAATTCCCAAAAGGAAACATATTAATCAGGTTTTAAAGAAGTTTGTCGGAGCTATAACACAGGTGCCTCCGGCGTATAGTGCCGTAAAGATCGGCGGCAGGGCGGCATACAAACGCGCCCGAGCCGGACAAAAAACCGAGCTAAAGCCGCGCGATGTTTTTGTTAAAAAAATTGTGGTAATGCGCTATGCATGGCCATTCCTTGAAATCCGTGCGGTTACCGGACCTGGGGTATACATTCGCGCACTTGCGCGCGATATTGGCCGCGCACTGGAGGTAGGCGGATATTTAGCCGAGCTTGAGCGAGTGCGGGTAGGAGAATTTAGAATGCAAAATGCTACAGCACTTGATTTTTCCGCAAAAACTCGTATACTCTAATTTATGCTGCACATCCAGATAGCCGCTGAAAAAATAACGGAGGTGTTCGGTTTTCCCATTACCAATGCGCTTTTGACGAGCTGGGTGGTGTTTGCCGTGCTTACGGCACTGGTATTTTTTTTATACCGCAACATCCGCATGGTGCCTGCAGGAATTCAAAACGTGTTCGAGGCGGCGACCGAAGCTTTTTTGGGGCTGATGGAAGGCATGTTTGGTTCGCGCGAAAAAGCGGAGCGCTATTTTCCCCTGATAGCTACAATTTTCTTTTTTGTAGTGATTTCCAACTGGCTTGGCATTTTGCCCGGCGTGGGGTCGATTGGGTTTTTTGAGGAGCATGCGGGCGAGCATGGAGAAACTGAACGTCTTTTTGTGCCGCTTTTTCGCTCGGCGGCAAGCGATCTCAATTTTACGCTGGCGCTTGGTGTGATCGCGGTGCTTTTTGTTAATTTTCTGGGTGCGTCAGAACTTGGAATAGGGAAGCATTTGGCGAAGTATTTTTCACTTAAAAACCCTATTGACTTTTTTGTCGGCATCCTTGAATTTATTTCAGAATTTGCTAAGATGGTATCGTTTTCGTTTCGGCTCTTCGGCAACGTATTTGCGGGGGAGGTGCTTCTTGCGATTACCGGTTTTTTGGCGCCATACCTTGTGCCGGTGCCGTTTTTGGGGCTTGAAGTATTTGTGGGGTTTATTCAGGCTTTGGTATTTGCAATGCTTACTATGGTGTTTGTGAGTATTGCGGTGAGCCAGCATTAATTTGCTTAAAATTAAAAAATCAAAATGAAAAATGACAATGTAAAATGAAAAATTGACTGCTCTTTGGTCATCCTGAAGGAGCGAAGTGACTTAGGGATACTCTTTAATACAATGAGATCCTTACGCTAGCTCAGGATGACACTTCGCATCAATTTTCCATTTTTATATTTCATTTTTAATTTATCTTTATGGATACAGAATCAATTCGTATGTTAGCGGCAGGAGGCGTTATGGCATTAGGCGCAATTGCTCCGGCGCTTGCGATTGGCTATATGGCGGCTAAAGGTCTTGAGGCAATGGGAAGAAATCCGGAGGCTTCGACCAAGATTCAGACGGCGATGGTGCTTTCGATTGCGTTTGCGGAGGCGATTGCTATTTATGCTTTGGTAGTGGCGTTGATAATTAAGTTTGTTTAGTTTTTCTTTGATTTAGTATTTCATATTTATCAATTATCAGCTGGGATTGGTGTTGATGAAGGGGATAAGGTATGTCCGAACTTATTCATAATTTTGGAATAGATTGGAAACTGCTCGCGGCACAGGCGGTGAATTTTTTTGTACTCCTTATTATTTTAAAAAAATTCGCGTACGGTCCGGTATTAACCATACTGCGCCAGCGGCGGGAGCGTATTGAGCAGGGAATCAGCGATGCAGAAGCGGCTGGAGAGAAACTGCGGGAAAGTGAGCAGGAAAAGGAGCAAATTTTGAAAACGGCGCATGTGGAGGCGCTTTCTATTGTAAATACCGCGGAAGAAACCGCCAAAAAACACGGAGAAGAGATTATTGTACATGCAAATAAAAAAGTGGAAACAGTTGTTGCGGACGCAAAACGGCTCATAGAGGAGGAAAAATCAAAAATGGGCGATGATGTGTTGCGGGGAGGACGCGAGCTTGTTCGGCTCGGCATTGTGAAGGTTTTAGGAAAGCTTCCGGCGGCGGAACGGGATGAAGTGCTTATCGAAGAAGCGCTTAAAGAACTTAAAACTATTAACGTCAGGCGATGAAATATACCATTAAGCAATATGCCGAAGCGCTCTACAACGCGCTGGAAAAAAAGAAAGCCAAGGAAGCGGCAGAAATAGGGCGCAGGTTTTTTGCTGTCGTAAGAAAAAATGGCGATTCGCCGAGGATGGAGCTTATTCTCCGCGAGTTTCATAAGGAATATTTGAAACAAAAAAATCTTCGCGCGGTGAAAATTGAAATGGCATCCGCGGTGCCTGCACGGGTGAAGCGGGAAATTAAAAATATTTTAGGCGGAGAGATTATGTTTACGGAGCAGGAAAATTCTTCGCTTGGTGCGGGCATACGGATTACGATTGATGGGGAAATCTTGATAGACGCCAGTGCCAAAAAACAGCTCGAAAAAATATATGCATAAGTTAATTAGACCTGCTGCTTAATTATTTTCATCGCGAAATTTTCATATTTTGAGCGAGTGTTGCAAAAATTTTGAAGCATATATAAGCGGTATATGTTGAGAAATTTTTGCAAAGCCACAGCCAAAATATGAAGATTGCAGTAGAAAAATAATTAAATTAAAGCGGAAAAAATCGGCCGTGTTTTGGAGGTTGGCGACGGTATCGCGAAAATTTACGGGCTTGCCGGTGCGGCTTCGCAGGAAATGCTTTCGTTTGAAACGTCGGCCGGAGAAGTGATCGGCATTGCCTTCAATCTTGAAGAGGATTTTGTGGGAGCGGTGATTGTGGGCGATTATTCGCGCATCAAAGAAGGGGATTTGGTAAAACCAACAGGAAAAGTGCTTTCGGTACCGGTGGGTGACGAGCTTATCGGCCGCGTACTGGATCCTTTGGGCAATCCGCAGGATGGCAAGGGTCCGGTTTTCAGCGGCAAAAAAGTGCTGGAATTATTCCCTGTGGAGCGTATGGCGCCTTCGGTTACCGCCCGCGAATCGGTTAATACGCCATTGCACACCGGCATAAAAGCGATAGACAGCATGATCCCCATCGGCCGCGGACAGCGCGAGCTTATTATCGGCGACCGGCAAATCGGCAAAACTTCCATTGCGGTTGATACGATTATCAACCAAGGTCGCGACAAACGGTACCGCACTCCTATCTGCATTTACGCGGCGATCGGCCAAAAGGAGTCAAAAGTCGCAAAAATAGTACAGACACTTAAAGAGCAGGGAGCGCTCGAATATACAATAGTAGTTTCAGCTCCCGCCTCAATGCCTGCCTCTCTTTGGTATTTAGCTCCCTATACCGCTTGCGCCATTGGAGAGTATTTTATGCAAAAAGGGCAGGATGCGCTGGTAATTTATGACGATTTGTCCAAGCATGCATGGGCGTATCGCGAACTTTCTCTGCTCCTGCGCCGCCCGCCGGGCCGTGAAGCGTATCCAGGAGATATTTTTTATCTTCATTCGCGGCTTCTTGAGCGCGCGGCGAAGTTGAACAAAGAGCTTGGCGGAGGATCGCTTACGGCGCTTCCGATCATCGAGACGCAGTTGGGCGATGTGTCGGCATATATTCCCACCAACGTCATTTCCATTACCGATGGGCAGATTTATCTTGAGCCCGAACTTTTTTACAAAGGGACTCGCCCTGCGGTGAATGCGGGACTTTCGGTATCGCGCGTGGGTTCTGCAGCGCAGACGAAAGCCATGAAAAAAGTAGCCGGAAAACTGCGCCTTGAACTTGCGCAGTTCCGAGAACTTGCGGCGTTTGCGCAATTCGCTTCCGAACTCGACGAGTCAACGCGAAAGCGCCTTGTCCGCGGGCAGGTTTTGACAGAGCTTTTAAAGCAACCTGAACTTGGGCCTCTGCCGTTTGAAAAGCAAGTTGCAGTTATTTTTGCAGGAACACAAGGATATTTTGATGCGATAGAAATTTCTCTTGTCTCGCGCCGAGCCGCTCTTTTGACGGAGTATCTCGAAAAAATGCACCGCGAAGCTATTTTGGATGCGATCCGCGAATCGGGCGAATTGACGAAAGAAATCGAGGAAAAATTGCGTGCGGCGATCGAAGAATTTAATACTATAGAGCATTAGAATACGAATAGTCTTTTCAAGCATTTTCTTAAACCATGCAATCCACCCGCGACATAAAAAAACGCATTCGGTCAGTGAAAAATATCTCGCAAATTACCAAAGCGATGGAGGTTGTTTCTGCGACAAAAATGCGTAAATCACAAGAGTTTGCGATCCGCGCGCGTCCGTTCGCTACCGCCTCGCTTGAACTTTTAAATAATTTACTTCTGCGTACCGAGACACTTCCGCCGTTTCTTATTCCCCGTCCGGTGAAAAAAACTGCAGTGCTTGTCGTAACTTCCGACAAGGGACTTGCGGGGGCATTTAATGCCAATGTTTTGCGGAAAGCCGAAGCGCATATCGCTGGAATAAATATCCCTTACACTCTTGTAACGGTTGGGAAAAAAGCACGCGATCATTTCTTTCTTCGCAATATCTCCATTGATAGAAGTTTTTGGGGATTTGGCGACTACACTAAAATTCAGGATACCCTGCCGGTTGCCGATTATCTTCTGAACGGATTTTCAAGCGTGGCGTGGGACGAGCTCTATGCGGTGTATACCAATTTCCGCTCGACATTGCGGCAGGAAACGGTAGTAAAAAAAATCCTCCCTGCAACGCGGGAGGGGCTTGAAGATGCGGTACGTGGAATTTTGCCGGAGCGCGGACGGTTTGCCGAGGGCGTATCGGGGGAGTCAAAATTTGCGGCGGGCTACAACTTCGAGTATGCCTTTGAACCTTCATCTGCTGAAATTCTTGAATCGCTTATTCCGCAGATTCTTCGCATGCACCTGCATCATATTATTCTTGAATCGAACGCGTCGGAACATTCGGCGCGAATGGTGGCAATGAAAAATGCTTCGGAGAGCGCCGGAGAGCTTATCACCGATCTTTCGCTGGTATACAACAAAACGCGCCAAGCGGGGATTACGCGGGAGCTCACGGAGATTACGGCAGGATCAACGTCAACTGCTTGACGTTGACGGGAGATTTTGGCGTCCCCGCGAGTCGTTAAAAATCGCCCAGGGCTTCGCCGAGGGAGCGAAGATAGGCACTGGGGAAATAGACCGATCCTAATAAAATATGCCGGAGAGATTCCGACATATGAGTGCTTTTAGACGATTTTTTAAGGAACTTGATTATTGCGGCAGGTGTTCCAAGCGACCCAAACGGCAAATGCTACAATTACAGCTAATGGTCCGAACATGGTTACCCCCTTATAAGTATATAAATAATGGCAACTGTAGCCAAAGCACCGACGACGTATCGAATAGTCTCTCCGTCCATTTTCACTTCTCCTTAATTTCTTATAGGTTAAGCAATTTATATATCACAACTCCACAAAGAACAACAAGCCCTACCAAAAGTAATGACATCATAATTGACTTTTCTCCTTTTTTCACGCAAACTAGATTACATTAAATATACTATTAAAAATAATAAGATGTCAAGAGGAATAATAACGCAAATAATCGGGCCGGTGGTGGATGTGGAGTTTGCAGATGGCAAGCTTCCGGCGATTTACGATGCGCTTGAAGCCGTAAATCCCGAAGGTAAAAAAATCACGTTTGAAGTGGCGCGGCACTTGGGTTCAAACCGCGTGCGGGCGGTGTCGCTTGCTTCCACCGACGGCCTTTCGCGCGGTACTGGCGTTGGAGACACCGGCAAGCCGATTTCTGTACCGGTAGGCAAAGAAGTGCTGGGGAGGCTTTTTAATGTGCTTGGGGAGACCACTGATAGTGGAGAAAATAAATTTTCAAAAAAATGGTCTATTCACCGCCATGCGCCGCCGCTTATCGAGCAGTCTACAAAAACTGAAATTTTTGAAACCGGCATCAAGGTTATAGACCTCTTGGCGCCTTTTATCAAAGGAGGTAAAGTGGGGCTTTTTGGCGGAGCCGGTGTAGGAAAAACCGTGCTTTTGCAGGAGCTCATTCGAAACGTTGCCGAGGAAACCGGCGGAGCGTCTGTGTTTGCCGGAGTTGGCGAACGCACGCGCGAAGGAAACGATCTTTACCGCGAAATGCAGGAATCGGGGGTTATCAATAAAACTGCGCTTGTCTTCGGACAAATGAACGAAGTGCCGGGAGCGCGCCTGCGTACGCCGCTTACGGCACTTACCATGGCGGAATATTTTCGCGATGAAGAATCAAAAGATGTTTTGCTTTTTATCGACAATATTTTCCGTTTTTCACAGGCAGGCTCTGAAGTTTCCGCGCTCCTTGGGCGTATGCCATCAGCTGTGGGATACCAGCCGACGCTTGCCACAGAAATGGGCGAGCTTCAGGAGCGGATTACATCAACCAAAAAAGGATCCATTACTTCTGTGCAGGCGATTTATGTTCCCGCCGACGACATTACAGATCCGGCTCCCGCAACCACCTTTAGCCATCTCGATTCTACCATCGTGCTTTCCCGCGCATTGACCGAGCTTGGTATTTATCCCGCGGTAGATCCTTTGGCTTCTGCATCGTCGGCGCTCGATCCGAATGTGGTGGGCGAGGAGCATTATGCCGCGGCACGGGAAGTTCAGCGCACGCTTCAGCGATATTCCGAACTACAGGACATTATAAATATTTTAGGCATGGAAGAGCTTTCCGATGATGATAAGCTCACGGTGTCTCGCGCGCGAAAAATCCAACGATTTCTTTCCCAACCATTCTTCGTGGCTGAAACATTTACCGGCGTTTCCGGTAAATTTGTGAAGCGCGAAGACACGGTGCGGGGTTTTTGGGAAATTTTGGAAGGCAAGCATGATACAAAACCGGAAGAGTCTTTTTATATGAAAGGAGGGATTGGGGAAGTTGTCTAAAATGCAAAATTTAAAAATTAAAATGTAAAGGAAGCGTGTCGCTTCGCGGAGAATTTATATAAAAATTTATGAGCGAAACGAATACCAAATTTTTTTCATTTTGATTTTTAAATTTTTAATTTCTATGAAAGTTTCCATCTACTCCATTCAAAATACCCTCTATGAAGGGGATGCGGAAAAACTCATCATCAAAACGCCGATGGGGGAGATTGCGGTACTTGAAAACCACTTGCCGATAGTTTCTAAAGTCATCGGCCCGTCAGCAAAAATTATTGACAAAAATAAAAAAGAGCATACAATTAAACTATCATCCGGTTTTATTGAGGTACGCCATCAAGAGACTGGCGGAGAAAGCCGTGTAGTCATTTTGGCGGAAGGAGAGAAATAAAATCTTATGCTCCCTGAACCATTTCTCAAGTTCAAATATTCCATGGAGCACTACACTGCCGGAGCGTATGTGGTGCGGTGTTTCGATGACCGCGAGCAGTTTCGAAAAGGTTTTGACGATGTTATGCATACGCTCGATTTGGAGCACTACGACGGTCCGGTGTCGCTTGCCGGAGGCGCAAAAGTTCTTGCAAAACCGGAACATGAGCATATTGCCGATTTTTTTTCAGGTGAAATCGCAAAATCGGAGAAACTGCATCATACTAAGCGGGTTATACTTTTTTCCCATCATGACTGCGGCGCATGCGGAGGGTTTGCGGCGTTCGATAACGACTACGAAAAAGAGTTTGAATTTCATAAAGAAGAATTGCATCGAAAAGCGCGGGAAAGTATTTTACAAAAATTTCCCAATATGCATATTGATTGCTTCTTTATTGGGCACAACGGTGCACACAAATTTTCTTTTTAGCGTGCCCGGAAAATTAAAATACCCCACTATCGGGGTATTTGTTATATCAGATCTACTGCAAATAATGTGTTTCAGCGATTTTGGCGCGAATTTAATTTTCGCATTGTGCAATGGGTCTACCTTATTTTTTTATCACTCTGCGCGGCGGCGGATGGATTAAAAAAGATTTTGCGTGCTCGTGCAAACGCTCGAGCCATGCAAGCGGTGTTCCTCCCGTGCCGTGGGTGTCGCCAAATTCTTTAATATAGTCGCTGGCAAGAGAGAAATGCTCCGCACGCCAATCCACTACGAACTGCGCAAGCGCGTTGTAACTCCGGACTAGCCGGGGATTTTTTTTACCGTAGAGATCAACAAACGAGCGGATATTCCAGTGTGCAAGCGTGCTCTCTACCAGCGCGCGGTGATGGCCGGACATATACAGCCTCATTTCCGGAAAATATGGAATATGCGCAGGATACATTCCCAAAAGGGAAAGGATGGTGTGCATGAATGGTGTCTGTCCTCCGGTTTCCCCATAAAAACTCTTAGGCGTCTCACTTACTCCCTCAAACACTACATTTTTTGGAAAAATATAGAATTTACGGACACTATCGAAGTATGTGCGATAGTCACACTGCTCGCGCATGCGTTTGAATATCGCAAGAGTTGTTTCAAGCGCAATCACCGCATCCTGCATTTTCACGATAACAACATCTGTCGCCTCTTTTTTATGATCAATCAGTTCAATGAAGTGCGCGGCAATAAGCAAGTCGGTTAAGGCTGGCGCCACGGTTTTCTCGATCACCTGGTGAATATTTACAAACCACTCCTCGTCTCTGGTGCCCGTGAACGAGTGTACGAGCTTGATGTTTTTAAGCGAAATCTTTTTTGTTTTGTCGGGAATGTCGTAGTTATAAAGAGAATACAGCATATAGGAAAATGATGGAACGGTTTTTATCTCTTGCGCAACCAACCATAACGGCTTTGCAAGTTTTGCAGGTAGTATTTTTATTGAGGAATCTTTTTGCACTTCGCCCGCCGTTTCATATTCCAGTGTTTCATTGAAATATGAATGAGTCAGGATTCCCAGCATGTGCATAAGCCAATATTGCTGGCGCGTGCTAATATACCTAAAAAAGTAATAGTTCGAGATGGGTGGAAGATGCGCCAGCGTTTCTGTAATGCGTTTTTCCCGAATAAGATTCGGCAGATTGTCTGTTGCGGTTTGCAACGCTTCAAAGTATTCGGTATATAGATTGTTGAAATTCTCCATTGGAGACAATGTAAGTACTGGATTTTCAGCTAAAAAACCGAATTCCGGTGATGCATAATGCGTTTCAAGCAATGCACGAACTTGTATATTCGCCGTATCAAGCGCTTTACTGGAGTTCATATGTAGCCTCTCTTTCTTTTTTAATATTATTAATGTTCAGGTACTATATAAATATACTATTTTTTAATATTTGTCAACGCGTGCGCATAATGGATCTCCTGCCAAATACCATTTCTCCTGCAAATGATGAATTTCTGCCAAAATAGCTTCAAAACTTTTTGGCTTATCTTCCAGATAGACCTCAAGGTTTTGGTATTTGGCAGGAGACCCATAATCATGAAAATTATCGGACATCTTGATATGGACGCATTTTTCGCTTCAGTAGAGGAACGGGATCATGAATTTCTCCGCGGCTTTCCCATTGTTGTCGGCGCCGACCCAGATGAAGGGAGAGGAAGGGGGGTGGTTTCGACGGCAAATTATAAAGCGCGCAAATTCGGCATCCATTCCGCCATGCCGATCAGTAAAGCGTGGCGGCTTGCGGAAGATGCACGAAAACGCGGTGAAGAAAAAACAATGTTTCTTGTGCCATACTTTTTACGGTATCGAGAATCATCCGCGAAAGTATTTTCCATTTTGCGCGCGTATGCGCCGCACATAGAAGAGGCGAGCGTGGATGAGGCGTATTTCGATATCAGTTTTGCAGGATCATATGAACAAGCGGAAATAATTTGCCTGAATATAAAAAATGAAATTCGGGAGAAAGAAAAATTAACCGCGTCAATCGGTGTCGGCCCCAATAAATTAATTGCTAAAATCGCTTCCGACCGGCAAAAGCCCGACGGTCTTACTGTGGTAGAGGAAAGCGAGGCAGAGGAATTTTTGGCGCCTCTTTCGATTCGCGTAATTCCTGGCATTGGTCCCAAAACCGAGCTTCTTTTGAATGCACAAGGAGTGAAATATATCGCGGATTTAAAACACTATTCGAAAGATAAACTTCAAACAATGCTCGGCAAAGGGGGGCTTGTATTATATGAGAAGATCAGAGGCCGGGGAAGCGCGGTTATTCAAGAAAAACCGAACATAGCTAAATCGGTAGGGGAGCAGGAAACATTCAGCCGCGACACACTCGATTCGGTATTTATTCTCGAACGGCTTCAGGATTTATCGCGCACGGTGCTTTCTCGATTTCGGCAGGAAGGCTTTTTGGTATTCAGTACCGTAACTATCACTGTGCGTTTCGCAAATTTTAAAACAGTTACGCGTGCGCATACGCTCGCAAAATCTGCTGAAACCGCAGAAGTTTTATATTTTGAAGCGCTTAAATTGCTTATGCCGTTTTTGGACAGCCGCGAAAATCCGAAGAAAAAGTTGATACGTTTGGTGGGAGTAAGAGTGGAAAAATTGGGGTAGGCGACAATGAAAATTTAATTCGTACAAACCTTGAAATTCTGGTATGATAATGGCAATTATTCAGTAAGCAGTGTGGTGTATAGATTAATTTTATGGAATCAACATCTTCGTTATCATCGGTACCTGTGGTTAATTTACCGGAGACGCAGGGAACTTTGCCTCCGGCGCTAAAGTTTTTTGCCGATGCGTTTGCGTTTTACAAAGCGCATTTTGCAATTATTGCCGCTATTGGTCTTGTGCCTATTGCATTGGGTGTGCTTGGCACAATAGCCGGTATTATTTCAGCGCCAGCTTCATTAATCTTGGGATTACTTTCGTTTGTAGCGGGAATTTTTGCGTGGCTTGCGTTTTTTGATTTAGTTCGCGCGGATGGCAATCCGGAAGGCGGCACCAAAGGCGCATATCTTCGCGGCAGAAAAATGTTTGCGCCGTATGCGATCATTTTGCTTTTGCAGAACCTTGCCGTGGTTGGCGGCGCTTTTCTTTTTATTATTCCCGGTGTTATTTTCTCTATTTTGCTTGGCCAAGCGGTGTATGCCTATATTTTTGAAAATAAAAAAGGCATGGATGCGTTGATAACCAGTTGGCATTATGTGCGGGGAAGGTGGTGGAGTGTTTTCTGGCGAATTTTTTTCTTAGGAATAATTATGTGGATTATCAGCCTTATTTTTTTTTCAGTTATGGGTTTAGGTTTCGGCGGAGGCGCTTTATTGCAGATTCAGGGATGGGAGAAAATAGGTGAAAACGCGGCGCTACAGCAAGAATTAACGCGTTCCCTTGAGAAAACGAGCCGCTTTGCTGACATCGCATCTACCATACTTACCTATATATTTGTTTTGCCTTTTTCAGTAATCTATTTGTCCATTCTCTATAGGGTTTTGCAGAAAACAAAATCCGGCGTCCCGCTTTCTGAAGAAGAACAAGTGAAAATGCGAAAAACGCTGAAGATTCTTATTGCAATCGCCATTGTGGGCATTGCACTGCTTTTGATCGTGTTTGCATTTTTCTTTTCATGGCTTCTCCAATATCTTCTTGATCCGAATGCCGATATTCCGCGCGGCAAAAATTTTATGCCGCCCGGATTTTCTGCCGGCATAAGTTCTCTTTTCAATTTTTGTTGATGGATTCCCTATGGCTAAGATACACTCAAAACTTGGCAATCGTCCCGGAAGGCCTGCATATCGCACGCAGGCTACATTTCGGTATAGAAAACACTTGGATGTGATACAGAATACTCGCTTAACCCATAAACCCAAACACGGAGGTTCAACCTCCAAGTAATTTTCTCATATTGCCGTATTTTGTTTCGTTTTTATTTTGTGACCATGAGACCATTACAAAACTCCTTTTTCTGCTTATGACCGGCATAATTTCGCACTCGACAACACGACGAATCGTCGGCTCCAAAACATCCGCCT
>JACOYX010000023.1 GCA_016181585.1 Candidatus Sungiibacteriota bacterium
CTGTGCGAGTAGCTGATTTACTTAACAGAATAGTCGATGACATTCTTGCCTTTATCCGACTTTGGCTTTGGCACATCAAACCATTCAGGATGGACTTTGTAGATAGCCCTTAATTCTCGTATACTTTTATCAATATCCTTGAATTTGAGCCATGTTTTCGGTTCAAACTTCGGGACATCGTCCCCGCCGCGAAACGGAAAAAGTGGAAAGGAAATTTTTGGTTTTGCTTCGCCGTTTCCACACTTGAATTATAGAACAACATTGTTTGGAAATGCAATATCTATTATGCTATGATTATGTTGATAAGTAAAAGACTTGGGAATAACATCAAAAAGATAAGAACCCGTAAGAAAATGTCGCAAGGCGACATTTGTCGAGCACTTAAAATGGATAGAGGCTATATGAGTACCATTGAGAACGGCAAGAAAAATATTACAATCTCGCAGTTAGAGAGGTTGGCAAAAGCGCTCGGTGTAAATCCGAGTGATCTTCTAAAAAAGTAAAAAATCTGATAAAATGACTTTATTATGGAAAAAGGACCAGAAATTAGAATAGTTGGCGGAGCTTCTGCCGAGAAAAAAGAACAAACAAGGAAAGAAGTTGAGCAAGCTCTTTTCAGCCATTTTGAATCGCTATCTCCACAAGAACGAGAATCGTTTGAGAAATTTGAATATCCGAAATCTGAAAAAGAGCTTGCTCTTATCGGTTTTGCAAATGAGGAAACATCACGGTTGATGCAAGAAGCTGGAATAGAGCCATACGATGTGCCTGTGGAAAATTATCATATTATTCCGCCAGAGTTATATAAAAAAGCGGCGGGTGATAGTGGGACTGCTACAACTTTTAACACAAAACAGGGAATAATTTTTGACGCACAAAATTTTCGAGATAATCCAGTAAATTTTGGTGCTGTCGCTCTTCACGAATCGTTGCACCTCAAAGCACATTTTTCTATGGAGGTTCAAGAAGAAGGCGACAAAGTCAGTAAAACTCCTTACCGCGAAGGGGTAACAGTAAGGGCGTTACAGAGCTACGGTCATCATGGAAAATACCATCAGCATTTCGCTGGTCTACATGAAGGTATTGTTGCAGAGACAGAAAAAAGACTTTTAGGGAAACTTCTTGACCGTCCCGAACTCGCAAAAGAAAAAGAATGGTTGGCTTCTGACGAGGCGAAAGAAATGAGAAAAAAACTTGCCGAGAAAAAAGAAATTCCGGAAGACGATATCATTTGGGTTGGTAAGAAAGGCGAGAATGATTGGGAAACTGTTTCGTACCTTCGACAAAGAGATGTGTTGAATTATGTTTGCGACGAGATACAAAAACAGTTTCCAGATGAATATCAAAGTGTGGATGATGTTTACAAAACATTTTTGAACGCGCATTTTACCGGAAGACTTTTACCACTTGCACGGCTAGTTGAAAAAACTTTTGGCGAAGGTAGTTTCCGACTTCTTGGGAATATGGACACTGATAGACAAAGTGGAGTTTTACATTTAGAGTCTTTGAAAAAAGCGAGGGCAAGACAGACGAGAGAAAAAACTGTTTCCTGATTCGCTAAAAGTTTTTGGATAATTTTTCGACACGGGAGCCATCCCCGCCGTTTTATAATATTTCTTCAAAACGGCGGGGCTGGGTTGTGCGCGAACGGGAGGGAGGGGCAAACACATATAGGATTTGCGCCTCGCCATTCCTTTGTAGAAGGCAAAGAGTTTAAAGCTACCACTAAACGCGGATACGAGAGCGCCTCGGTCGCCGTGAGGGCAGAGAAAAGAGCAAACAAAAATGTTAAAATAAGATTACTCTTTTCGGAGACTGAAACGGCGACGCAAACCAAAAATTTCCTTTCCACTTTTTCCGTTTCGCGGCGGAGGGGTGGGGGGAGGAGGCGCGAAAAAAATGCAAGGAAATTTTTTGGTTTGCCCGCGCGAGTCCGCGAGCGCGGTCGAGGCGCGTTCCCAATCGGGGCGTACGCTTCAGTTTCAAGCCACCACGCGCTCCGCGCGTGCGAAGTAGGTTCGAGCAAAGGTGATACACTCACCGCCAAGTTTTACATTCAGCGAAATTGAAAGAAGTTGCCTCGGCGCTTCGCGCCTCGGCATGGTATTTTTCCGCTATAACCCAAGCATTTTTGAGGGGGAACGAAAGCGTCCGCTCGGCAATGCGGAAGTTCGAACCGATCTTTTTGAGAAAATCCCGGATCCTTTCGAGATTTTCTTGTTGAGCGTATTTTTCGGCTTGGTTGGCTTCTTTTAGAAAGGCAATCATAAGTTCGAACCGATTATTGCTCTTTCGCCCAAAAAGGTGAATTTTTTCCTCTAAATCCTTTTTGGCGAGAATGAGCTTGTGCTTTTTGGCGGTATATTCTGCCCCCGGCAAACTACCGTCCAGTTGCAATAGCATACATGACGATTATGTTGTAAAATATACATAAACAGGTTTTACTATTTATCTCAAAATCATAACTGCATGCGCCAAAAAGGATTTACAAATATCATATCCATCGCCGGCGTAATAGTTTTGGTAGGAATTGCAGGCTACTTTTTAATGACGTGGAGAATACTTTTACCTGTACCATTCCCAAACCTAACACCCGCTTCGCATCCGATTGACTGCATTGCGGATTTTCAATGTCCTTCCGCGCAATATATCTGTGAAGCCACACAAGAAGAGGGGATTATCTCACCGGTAGACGACACATCGCAAGCATTTGCTATTACAAAAGGAATTTGCAAATCAAAAGAAGGCGGCGCATGCACTGAAGATGCGCATTGCGCTGGAGGTTTATTGTGCCATTCGGGAATATGCACCAATCCGATCGGCCGCGACTGCGCGGGACCGAAGGACAAAAGCTGTCCTGCGGATTATCGCTGTATACAAAAATGCGGACCACCGGTGGTTCGAGAGGACGACACGTCTTCTCCCGGCTACTCCTGCCAATTGGAAGGCTACCTGAAAATCTGCCCTATTTGTCTTGCTGAAAATACCCTGATCGACACGCCCGCGGGTGCAATGGCAGTGCAGAATTTACAAAAAGGCATGGAGGTGTGGACCGTCGATATTTTGGGCAAGCGCGTTGCGGAACACATTCTTCAAACCAGCCGCACGCCAGTTCCTGCAACACATGAAGTGGTACGCATAATGCTTGAGGACGGACGCGAACTGTTTGTTTCGCCGGGGCATCCCACAAGCGACGGAAGAACCATGGGCGAATTACGGAAAGGGGAACAGCTTGATAATAGCTCAATCGTAAGATTACAACGAATCTCTTACCAAAAAAAATATACGTACGACATTCTGCCTTCCGGAGAAACCGGATTTTACTGGGCAAATGGTATTCTTGTAAAAAGTACGTTATCGGTACAGAAATAATATTTTAGAAACCAAAAATCCTTATCCGAGTTCGGATAAGGATTTTTAAGCCGTATTGACTTGCGCGATAAAATATGCAACAACTACGAGTAGTTTTTTAAAGGATTTTTTATGGAAGAAGAAAAATCGCTTATCGAACTTGCGCGAGAAAAAACCGCACTTGCAAAAAAGCATTCGGCAGAAGTAGATCAAAAAATACGCGAGAGGAAAAAACAGGAAGAGGAAGAATTAAGGCAAAGAATGGAAAAACGGGCCGAAGAGCTCTTTACGCAATGTAAAGCGGAAATCCTTGCGGAGGCCGCTAAGGGGAAAAACCAAGCACGTTACAAGATTTTTAGCGATTCACAAGAAAACTACCCCTTATGGGCGCAATTCCTAACACCCCTCCTAAAAAAGAAATTACTGGAGGAAGGGTTTGCAGTAAAAGAGAAACACGAGAAAATAGAACCGGCAATAGGCGACTCTCGCGTCAAGAATACGGGGTATTCCTTGTATCTTATCATAGGATGGGTTGAATCGGCGCCTTGACTATAATTTTATATTAAGAATGATAGTTTCAGCATAAATCCGCTTGTATTTGCGGATTTTTTTCTTTATACTAACCCTGATGAAAAACGAACTCGCCAAAATTTATGCAAACACGGCGGATGCAATCACCAAAGCCGAAACTCCGGAAAAAATAGAAGAAATCCGCATCGAGTGCCTTGGAAGAAAAGGCGCACTTACCGCTATTTTGCGGGCGCTTAAAGATTTGACGGCCGAAGAGAGAAAAACAATAGGAGAGGAAGCAAACAAAATACGGCAGAAAATAGAATCCCGTTTGCGGGAGAAAAAAATAGAGCTTGAACGCACTTCGCGGGAATCGATACTCAAAAAAGAATGGATTGATGTTACCCGGCCGGGAAAGCAGATAAAAAAAGGAACACTCCATCCTATTACTCAACTGCTACGCGAAGCGGAATCAATTTTCGCGTCTATGGGATTCGCCACTATCGAAGGACCGGAAGTGGAAACCGAGTATTACAATTTCGATGCGTTGAATATTCCGGAAAACCACCCTGCACGAGATATGTGGGATACGTTTTGGTTAAAAAAATTAGACAATTCTGAAGACCGCCTACTTCTCCGCACGCATACCTCTCCGATGCAGATCCGTTATATGGAATCCCATAATCCGCCAATTCGGATTATCGTCCCAGGACGCGTGTATCGCTATGAAGCCACCGACGCTTCGCACGATATCCAATTCTATCAACTGGAAGGATTGATGGTGGATAAAAATATTTCCATTGCAAACTTTAAAGCGATTATCCGGCTTTTTTTCTCGCGACTTTTTGAAAAAGAAATCACAATCCGCTTGCGTCCGAGTTTTTTCCCATTCACCGAGCCAAGCTTTGAAGTCGATATTTCCTGCATTATATGCGGACAGAAAGGATGCTCGGTCTGCAAACAATCCGGCTGGCTGGAACTTGCCGGAGCCGGTATGGTGCACCCCAATGTATTTAAAGCGGCAGGCTACAATCCGAAAGAAGTGCAGGGGTTCGCATTCGGCATGGGCGTAAACCGAATTGCGATGATGAAGTATAAAATTCCGGATATTCGATTATTCCATTCCGGAGATTTGCGGTTTCTTAAGCAATTTTAGCAATGAAATTTTCATATAATTGGCTCAAAGAACTGGCCCCTTTTAAAGAATCACCGGAAAAACTGGCGGAGTTTTTGACCGCTCGGGTTTTTGAAGTGGAATCCATTGAAAAAATTGGTGCGGATTTTACTGTAGACATTAAATTGCCTTCAAATCGCATCGCCGACGCTTCGGGACACATAGGCATTGCAAAAGAAATCGCATCGCTCAAGCGCCTCCGCATCAAAACACTCAATCACGTTGCAAAATTAAAGGAGGATAAAAAAGAAAAAGCGGGCGATTATCTTTCCGTGCGCCTTGAGGATCGTGAGATGTGCCTACGCTACAGCGCCCGCATTATGGGGGAAATTACGGTAAAGGAATCACCAAAATGGCTTCGCGAACGCCTTGAAGTATGCGGTGTACAGAGCATCAATAATATTGTAGACGCCGCAAATTACGTTATGCTTGAGACAGGGCAACCCATGCATGTTTTTGATTTTGAAAAACTTCAGGGACGTTCAAAAAATAAAAAAAATATCGTTGTTCGCATTGCGCGGCAAGGAGAAGTCATGCCGGCACTCGACGGAAAAACCTATTCATTACCGGAAGGAACACTGGTGATTGCCGACGAAGAAAAACCTATTGCGATTGCAGGTATAAAGGGGGGAGAAGACACGGGAGTGAGTAAAGAAACTTCAGCGATTATTTTAGAATCGGCAAATTTCAGTCCCGCTATAATCCGCAAAACATCACAAAAACTCAAACTCCGCACCGATGCTTCAGTCCGTTTTGAAAACGGATTGGATCCGAACCAAACTGTCGTCGCACTCGACCGTCTTGCGGAACTTATCGAGGAAATTGCAGGAGGGGTAACCCTCCACGGGATTATCGACGCATATTCTCATCGCGAAAAAACAAAGGAAATACTCTTTCGCGCCGCTTACGCCAATAGCATGATTGGCGCAGATATCGAACCAATATTTTATCACAATGCATTTTTATCGCTCGGATGCGTGGTGCGCGCCAAGCGCAAAGATGAATTTATTGTCGAACCGCCGACTATCCGGCGTGATCTTCAAATCGAGGAAGATTTGATTGAGGAAGCGGCGCGGCTTATCGGCCTCGACGCGATTCCTCCGGTGTTCCCCGAAGTTACCGCGCTATCACCTGTTGAAGAGGATGAAATTTTGTGGGAGAAAAAAATCTTGCAGTTTGCGCGCGCGGCTGGCTTTCACGAAACAGTTGTTTACGAATTTACCGGAGAACGTGAGCTTGGCCGTTTTTTCCTTGATTCGTCGCATACACTCGAGCTTGAAAATCCGGCGAACCCCGATACACGATTTCTTCTCCCACGCGCACTCATAAAATATGCAGCCACTACCGCAGAAAACCTGCACCACTTCAATTCCGTGCGGCTTTTTGGTATAGCAAAAAGGTTCTTTATTCCTGAACAAAGAACAACAAAAGAGCCGAACCATATCGAGAAAAAGGATCTAGTATTTTGTTACGCGGAAAAAAACAGGGAAGACGCGGAGTGTTTTTATGCATTAAAAGGCGTTGTTGACAGCATGCTCGACTCACTGGGAATTTCCGAACATTGGTATGACGACGCGATCCCTCTCGAATCCCGAAAGCACCTTGCTCTATACCACCCGTATCGCATGGCGGAAATAAAAATTGGCAATAAAAAAATAGGCACAATAGGGGAACTGCACCCTGAAGTGCTAAAAAATATTAAAGCAAAAACGCGTATTGCCGCGGCGGAATTCGATTTTGAGGCGCTCGTGCGCCTTGCACGAGCGGAACATGAATTTATTCCTCCAAGCAAATTCCCCGCAATTGTCCGCGATATCGCCGTCAATGTTCCGGAAACTGCTAAAACCGAAGAAGTGCTCAATATCATTGAAACCGCAGGCGGAGCGTTATTGGAGGACACCGATCTCTTTGATTATTTTCAAGATGAAGCAATGCGCGACAGCGAAGAAAAAAGCTTGGCATTCCATCTCATATTCCAGTCAGCCGAACGCACACTCAAAGATGAAGAGGTGGAAGAACTTTTGCGGAGTATCGCAAAGGCAATCGAGGAAAGGGGGTGGGAGGTGAGGGAATAGGTCTAGTAAAGGTTTTAAGCCATAAAATGCCGTGAGCACGCGGCATTTTATTTTTCTTTAAACTGTGCTATTATAAGTGTACATTCTCATGGCAAAAGATACGGAAAAAGCTAAAAAAGACATCACTCAAGGCTCGTATACCGCAAAAGATATCTATGTCCTTGAGGGGCTTGAGCCGGTGCGCAAACGCCCGGGCATGTATATAGGTTCAACAGGAATTGAAGGTCTCCATCATTTAATTTGGGAGGTTTTTGACAATTCAATGGACGAAGCGATGGCGGGACATGCCAAAAATATCGCCATAACTCTTCTTGCCGACAATCAGATACGGGTAACGGATGATGGCCGCGGTATTCCTGTTGATGTACACAAGCAAACCAAAAAATCGGCACTCGAAACGGTTTTGACCACGCTTCACGCCGGAGGGAAATTCGGCAGTGATGCATATAAAGTATCCGGCGGTTTACACGGCGTCGGCGTTTCGGTTGTGAACGCACTTTCCACATGGCTTAAAGTAGATGTATGCCGCGACGGCGGACTCTACACCCAAGAATACAGTAAAGGCATTCCCAAATACGCGGTAAAGAGAGTGGGGAAATGCGAAGGATCTGGAACTTCCGTAACCTTTGAGCCGGACCCGGGTATTTTTGAAAAAATCGCCTTCAATTGGAGCACTATCATCGACCACATCCGCCAGCAGGCATATCTTACGCGCGGCATTCATATTTCCGTCTTCGACGAACGCATAAAAGAAAAAGCAAAAGACGGATCGCTCATCCGCAAAAGCTATGCATTTTATTTCGAAGGCGGCATTGTGTCGTATGTAAAATATCTCAACCGTGTTGAAAAACCGAAGCACGAAACTATTTTCTATGTCGGCAAAGAAGTGGAAGTCGGCGACGATAAAAAAGTTTTAGTGGAAACAGCATTTCAATACACCGAAGATATCCAGCCAAAAGAAGTTTCTTTTGCAAACAACATCCATACGGTCGAGGGAGGCACGCACCTCACCGGCTTTCGCACAGCTCTCACCCGCGCGCTGAATGATCACGCCAAGAAAAATGAATACTTTAAAAAAGATGATGAAACGCTCACCGGAGACGACGTGCGTGAGGGGATCACTGCGGTTATTTCCGTAAAAATCCAAAATTCGACTCTGCAATTCGAAGGGCAAACCAAGGCAAAGCTCGGCAACCCTGAAGCGCGATCGGCGGTAGAACTAGCTGTGGGAGAAGCTATAAAGGAATGGCTTGAAAAATATCCGCGCGATGCGCAGGAGATCATCGGCAAAGCGCTTCTTGCACAAAAAGCACGCAAAGCCGCCAAAGCCGCACGCGAAACCGTGCTTCGCAAGGGCGCGCTTGAAGGGCTTATGCTACCAGGAAAGTTGGCAGACTGCCAATCAAAAAAACCCGAAGAATCGGAGCTCTTTTTAGTTGAGGGAGATTCTGCAGGCGGCTCGGCAAAGCAGGGTAGAGACCGGAGATTCCAGGCAATCCTGCCGTTGCGCGGCAAAATTTTAAACGTAGAGAAGGCGCGGCTCGACAAGATGCTCGCCTCCAAAGAAGTGAAATCTCTAATCATTGCTTTGGGCGCCGCAATAGGGGACGAATTCAACGAAGCGAAACTCCGCTATCACCGCATTGTGATCATGACCGATGCCGATGTCGACGGCGCGCATATCCGCACATTGCTTTTGACGCTTTTCTATCGCTATTTTCCCGTCATAGTTGAACGCGGCTATTTGTATATCGCCATGCCGCCTTTGTATCGTATTCAGTCGGGAAAACAAGTAAAATATGTGTATTCCGATGATGAAAAAGATCGCACGGTTATCGATATTAAAAAGCAAAAACTCGAAACAAAAAAACAAAAGGCCGCCGCAAAAGGAGAAACCGTATCCGAGGAAGAAGGCGGAGAATTAAAAGGCATTGAAATCCAGCGCTACAAAGGCTTGGGAGAAATGAACCCTGGGCAACTCTGGGAAACGACCATGGATCCAACTGTCCGCATTTTGCGCCGCGTGGAGTCGGCAGACGCCGAGGCCGCGGACCGTATTTTTGATATCTTGATGGGTGATGAAGTATTGCCCCGCAAGAAATTTATTCAAACCCACGCGAAGGCAGTTAAAAATTTGGACATTTAAAAATCTCGGAAAAACTTCCGAGATTTTGGTTTAAGGGTCAAGCCCGTATCGTTGTTTTCTCCTATCTTGTCATAGCCCAAAAGAAAACTACCATAATAACCGTTAAACAGATATAGTAGACACTTTCTTCCATGAATACCCCTATTGACAGAGAACTAGCATAAGTAGTATACTGGACTCACAAAAAAGTAAAGGGCCTGCGGGCCTTTTAAAAATGCATAAAATACGTTAGTCTTACCTTATATGGAAAGCACAAGTCAATTCTTTCAAGAAGTCAAAACCGAGCTCAAAAAAGTTACATGGCCCACCCAAGAAGAGACTATCCGCTATACCACTATGGTAGTGGTGGTCAGTGGCGCTGTAGCGATATTTCTTGGCGGTCTTGATTATATATTTCAATATATATTGAATACATTTGTCTTATAACGCGTAACTTGTAACTTGTAACACAAGCAGAAAATCCTTGCGTTGCACGCTATACGATTCACGTTTCGCAAAAGTGCCCAAACAAACCTCCGAGTTCGGAAAAAACTGGTACGCGATTCATACCTATTCAGGATATGAAGATGCCGTTATGCGCAATTTAAAACAGCGTATTGAATCCATGGGCATGGATGATAAAATTTTCAATGTTCTCGTACCGATAGAAAAAAAGATAAAAATAAAAAACGGCAAGCGCCGCGTGATTGAAGAAAAAATATATCCAGGCTATGTGCTGGTCGAGATGATCGTTACCGACGATTCGTGGTATGTGGTGCGCAACACGCCGCGCGTTACCGGTTTCGTAGGAGCAGGCACTACGCCAACCCCGCTCTCGCAAGAGGAGATAGACGATCTTTTGAAACGCATGGGGCAGGAAGAACCGAAATTTAAGATCGAAGTGGCAGTGGGAGATCCGGTCAAAATCAATGATGGGCCATTCAAAGACTTCGACGGTAAAGTGGCGGAAGTTGATCAGGAACGCGGAAAGATCAAAGTCCTTGTCAACGTCTTCGGCCGCGACACGCCGGTTGAGCTTGACTCATTGCAGATAAAGAAACTATAATCTTGTAACGCATAGCTTGTAACTCATAACACAAGAAGAAATTTTTCTTGCGTTACGTGCTACACGATACGCGTTTTTCGAAAGTGGCAAAACCAATTAAAACAATCATCAAACTTCAAATCCCCGCAGGCAAAGCGACGGCCGCGCCTCCAGTCGGCACCGCTCTTGGTCCGCACGGTTTGAATATCGGAGAGTTTGTGAAAAAATACAACGAAGCTACCCGCGAAATGGCTGGAGAGATCGTGCCGGTTGAAATTATTGTGTTTGAAGACCGTACATACGAATTTAAACTTAAGACCCCGCCGGCTTCCGACCTTCTGCGCCGTTTCGCCTCGATAGAAAAAGGATCGGGAGAGCCCAATAAAAAGAAAGCAGGGAAAGTAACAAAAGAAGACGTCCGTAAAATTGCCGAACGCAAAATGGAAGACCTCAACGCAGAATCCGTAGAAATGGCAATGAAAATTATCGAAGGCACAGCACGATCGATGGGAATTGAAGTTATAAAATAGGGCCTTGTGAAAAACCCCATTCCGATAATTCGGAATGGGGTTTTTGTTCGTACTCACTAGAGCAATGCGAGAAAATCCCGCACTTGTTGTTCAAATTCCTCGCGCGTGTCTTTGTTTTCCAGCGTATAGTCAGCAAGTTCAACACATCGCTTCACTTGCTGACCCGATAAATCCTGCCCAACGCCCTGATCACGCTGATCAATCGCATAAAACTCCTGAATGGTTTTTGGATCACCCGCGCGACTGCGTGACTGCACCCGCCTGAAACGTTCCTCAAAAGGCGCTGTAACCGCAAGCATTACAAAATAAGGGTACTGTGCAAAAAACACGTATTCTTCCGGATGCCGAATGCTGTCTACCACCACATGGTCATTCTGCTCTGCCCAGATCATTCCCGCAATGATTTTAGCAAAAATATCCCCGCCAAAACGTTCCTGCATTTCATTTCCTATGGCCTGCATTAGCTCCCGCGTTGGATTTTTAGAACCAGCCGCGCGCGCCGCCTCACGAACCCGATCAGAAGTACTATAACCGGTAAACCCAAATTCATTTTTTAATAGTTCTACCACCGTGCCTTTACCTGCGGCAATAAATCCCGTAAGTCCGATAACTATTCTTTTTTTACGCATAGCGCCTTAAATCCTTTCTCGCGCGAGCACACGCCTTTCCACCGCAGCAATAGAAAGATCGGTAATATGCTGCACCATCTCCGCCTCACCAAGCTCGCTCGTATCAAACACAGTCAGTTGTGGAAAATGTTTATTAAGCTCTTCGAAACTTTCAAGATTGCAATCAATCAGAAATTTAATTGTGTCCACATTTGCTGTTTTACCCTCACGACTGGTAGTTCCGTGCTTTCGATCCCGCTCCATCGCAATATTTGGTTCACAATAGACGATACAGGCAAAATCCACACGCGAGGCGCCCACCAGAAAAGAATCCTGAAGTTTTTGCATCATGTCTTTGGTAATTTGACCTTTTTTGTGCCAATACTTCATCCATGTATAGGTATCAAAAACGCAGCGGTCAAAAAAAGTAAAATCATATTGATGCCCTTCGGTCACACGCATAAGAATGTCAAAAGCGTAAAGTCCCGTTGAAATATTGTAGAAATACGTATCGCGGGGAAGGTAGCGAATTGCATCCGCGCCTTCCTGCGGCGCATAAGTTCTAAATTGCAGCCGCTTCCAAAACTTATCAAGCGCATCGGCAATCGTGGATTTTCCAGAATTGGGATGACCCAAAAACTCATGCACCACTGGCGGGGGAATAATATCTTTATCATACCGCAGACGATGGTTAAAATACGGAGCAACCAACCGTCCTCTACGCTCAAATTCAGTAAACCCCTCGTTGTGCGTTATGTTGGCCACCTTATTCATAGATATTCCTTTTTTATCAGTGAACTACCCACACCTTAACAAACAATTTTTTTCTTGAACACTTGTGCCGCAAAAAATATCATGGTATGAATTGGATCAGTTCTTAAGAAAAAGGAATTCTAACAGTGGAAAAAATTTCTTTTACCGACTTCAAGGCGTTTTTTGAAGAAAATATCGACCGCAGATCCCGCACCGCAAGCGGAGTTTCCAATACCGCCACCAGCAAGACAAAGCAAGCACTTTTGAAAACAGGTGAAGATCTTAAAATACAGGTCAAAAAAAATACCGAACGGCTAATTGAGTCCGTATGGGAGCATCGCATGCTAAATCCGACAATACCGCGCCATATAAAATTTATCGACACGCAGTGGAATATCATCATAAACCGCGACTTGATAGCGGAATATGCATATGCCTCAGAGTATGAAGAGCTTGAGCGCGAATCCGAACAGGTAGAAAAAAGAACCGGAGTAAAACACACGATCAACAAACTCTTTCGCGTATGGGATGTGCGCTATGCGACGTTACGGGCGCCGCCGGTGGAACTTGATACCATCATGGATAGTTTTTATGCAAATCTCGCAGGAAAAATAAACCTGTACAAAAACGGACTCTTCCATCAATCAGAGCTTTTGGCATATGCCGACTTCGTGATCGATAAAGCAATCCATCCTTGGCGCGACGGGTGCGGGCGCAATGCCACCGCAATGGTCATGTGGCTCTCGCTCCTTCAGCCGGACGCCTCGCTTCCTCTTTTTGGGTCGCGGGAAAAGCACCACGCCGCCATGGAAAACCTTTCCTTGCATACTCTTTACTTCCTTTCATGCCTCAACCATGAATTTCAATAAACTATATCACTTGAAAGATTAGCTTCCTAGTTCAAAGCAGATGACACATCTGCTTTTTTCGTTTATGGTAAAAACAATAGACCTACTGCGTAAAGATTTTCGTAACGAAATTTCTTAATTTAGAGACAAAATCATTGAATAAATTTCGAGGCCTATCGGCTTAGATAAGTCAAGAAATTTTGAAGCGATTTTGGCCTAAATTAAGAAATTGCAGTAGAAGTATCTTTACGCAGGCACCACCTCCTGCGCGTCTCACGCATTCTTTCCCATACGCTTGCAAAAACCAAAGAGGGGAGCAAGGGACAGGAGAACATGATCATCCCGCTCTCTGCTCTCGGCCACGATATTTTTGAAGATACCAAAGCCACAGAAAAAGAAGTCGAGAAAATATTCGGCAAGCGCGGTCTTGCGCTGATTCAAGGAATGACAAATTGGTGGGGCGATAAGGAAAAACCAAAATATATAAAGCAGGTTTGCTCAAGCAAAGAAGCGGTGCGTCTGATCAAACTCGCGGATCTCTGCGATAACTATACAAGCGTAGTCTACAACCTCAAAGCGCTCGGCGTAGAATGGACGCAGTTGTATTTTCTCCCCATCGTATCGCCAATGAGAAACGCAATTTCCAAAACTAAATTCAAAATATTCAAAAAAAGCGCCGCTATACTTCTTCAAGCAATAGATCGTGCTTCTCTTTTACTTGATGAAGAGATTACACAACTTTCCGGAACGAAACGCAATATGTAAATTCAAAACGGCATCTGCTATTGTGGAGTAAGCACTTTTGCAAAAAAGGAAAGAGTATGATGGAGCCGATTGTTTTCGAAGAATTTCTCTTCAGAACAAATTTTACCGAGCGAGACATGCCGTTTTTGCAGGCAAACAAAATATCCCATGTGGTGTCGCTCCGCGATATGGCATCAATAGATGCCATGATGATCATGCCGTGGCACTATTGCGTATCGCTTATTTCAAAAATAGGCCTCGTAGGCGCGCCGGAAATAAAAGTGTACGCGCGCTGTCCCGTGCACCTAGAGCAAATCGAAGCGTCCCAGCTTCAGATCGGCCAGCGTTTTGTGTACCGCAAAAAATATACCGCGATCATGGAAAACTTCCGCCACATGTTCAAGGATTTTTCCGTAAAACGCGGCATCGCACAGCTTACTCCCATGATTATTTTGGGGAAAGATCTTCAGGAAAACCCGTGCCTGGCGCACTACCTCCCGCCGATCGTGGAAGCGCATGATTCGCGGCGCATTATTATGGACGGCATCAACCGCAATTTTGTCGCCTATCAGTCGGGACCCATCGAGAGCATCGTGGTGGAAAAGGTAAATGTTACTTTTCCCTGCGAAGCACGGCCATGGGATGATATCTCCGTTGTCGACGACAAGCCCAGAGAGCAAAGTGACCGCTATTTCGATTTTCGCCCTGAACTATTTCGCGATTTGAAATCGATCGGTATCGACGGATAAGGAGAATATATGCCTAAGCTCACCACCAATCCATTCAGCGGATGTTTTATCGCACTGGAAGGCGGGGATGGTTCGGGAAAAACCACTCAAACCCTACTGCTCGCCGAAGCGCTTCAAAAAGAAGACTATCCCATATTGCACACCTTTGAGCCGACTAAGGACTTACGCTTCGGAAAACTTGTCCGCTCGATTTATACCAGCGCGAATCTTCCGACCGAATTGCCAACATCGCTTGTACAGTTTTTCGCGGATGAAGGGTATTATGTCTTCAGACGCCACACCGAAAAATCGCAGAAAAAATATCTTGATCTGTTTGAGAAAATCGCACATGATTTATCGCTCGGCAACTACGGAGAACTGCCGCACTTCATTCAGCTTTGCATGACATTTGACCGCATGGACCATAGGGCGTATATCGAGGTACCCGCCCTCAATGAAGGAACTCATGTCATATCCGACCGTGATTTTTTCTCTACTCTTGCATACGGCATGAGCGAAGGCATTCCGTTCCAGACACTGCTTGACATGCAAAAATATATTTTAGGTGTGTATGCCATACTGCCGGATCTCATCATATTTCTCGACACTCCCATCGAAATCGCAGCGAAACGAATGGCCGAAAGCCGTAAAAACAAAGAGCGGTTCGATGATCAGCTTGCGGCAATATATCACGCATACCGTGAAATCATCTTCAACCCGCAACTCTATTCGCTAAGCACGGTTGTGTCGATCGATGGATCGATGTCTCCGGATACCATTCACCATTTTATTATGAAAGCCGTAAAAAACATATTGCAGTACGGCAATAAAGATTAGCAACACCACAAAAAACTCTTTAAAACAAGAGTTTTTTCTTTTTGTTTATGCTACCCTATAGAAAGAACTTTCAAAAAAGAGAAAGAGGTGACTCATGTTTCTGCATCAAGAATTTTTACTCCAGCATGCTCGAGAATTTTTGACATCGAAAGAATTTCGCCCGATGTTCACCGAAACGGAAAAAAAATATATCTGCCCATTTTTTACCTCTGTAGACGGCCGTGTTTATTTTACTCACTCGCTACCCGAATCAGTACTATGTGTTTTATTTTCAATGTTTTCCCGCATTAAAAATCTGCGCGGACTTCGCGGCGTATGGGTGGACTCTTTTCTTCCGCTTTTTTTTGCCTCAACGCTTCAAGAAGTGGAAACAGCTTTTGGGGGAAGCACGGAAAAATTTCTGCACTTTTACGAAATCAATTCACTCGAAAAATTTCTGACTCATTCTGAAGAAGCGCGCCAAGCGGCAAACCGATTTCTGAAAGCCATTGATGTTGACCCGAATTACATCGAAGAATTTTCGGCGGCCCCTAAGGTTAAAGTATTTTTAGCCACGCACAAAGACGGATATGGACACAACTCAATCGGACGTGTAGCTGGTCTCCATATTTGTTTTGAAAATATCTCAATACTTGCGGCTAAATCAATTGAGTGGGGAAGAATGGGCACGGGATATATTGAGCTCTCCACGCGTTATGTGGATATGTCGGGAAAAGAAATGTACCCGATTGAAAATGAGCTAGCATGGTATGGAGTTGATGCAGGTCTTGTCCGCTCTGCCATGGAATCCTCCTTTGATTATTACCGCGCCCAGCAAGGAGAAAAATTTTCCGGCATATTTCCGGAATTTCTGCGCGAACACTATAAGAATTTCCGTAATGTAAATAAATTTGAAAACGGGGTCGTGGGGGAAACTTGCGATGTGCTTGGCAATTTTCTTCCCTGCGCCACACTCACTTCACTTGGCGTTGCCATGTCGGGCGAATCGTTTCCTGATCTTCTGAAACATTTGATGCTCGACAACACACCGGAAAATTTGGCGCTAGTTGAACTTATTCTAGAAGAAGCAAAAAAAATCGGCGGGGATCAGTTTAGCCGTCATTTTGAACCGAGCGAATGGAAGAAAATCTCGTGGGAATATCTTGATTCCTCGCGGTTTCGCTTGTTTCCTCCTTTTACTCCGCTTTACCCTTCGGAGATTAAAAACGCTTTTTTGCCTCCCAACGAATACGCGAAACGAGCGCTCTATGAAGGATTTCGCGGCCAGCCATTCTTTGCTAATATGCACGACTTTAATGCCGTCATTAAAAAGCTAAAAGTTCTTCCTCGCGGCGAATTTGATAAACTGCCGAACCATTTTGAAAAAATATCCGGAGTGTTTAGCGGAATTATGAGCTTTCGTTCGTGGCGCGACTTGCAGCGCCAGCAGCTTTCTACACACTACCGTACTCATGTAAAACCGATTGGGTTTTATCTGTATGACAAGCCGGCGCCCGGAGAATTTTTCACCGCATGCCAGAACGTTTGGAAACAAAACTATGAACTCTACCTTGCAATGCGCAGTAAAAACGTCCCGCCTGAAATCATGCAGTATCCGCTTGCGATGGGAAATCTCGTCGGTTTTGAATTTGCGGGAAATCTTGCACAACTTGAGTTTTGTATCTGGCAACGATCAAAATTTTCAGTAAACCACGAAGTACGACAAATGTTTCTGCAAATATACAAGGAATTGCAACGAGTATATCCTTGGTGGAAAGATGTCTCGCGGGCGGACACCATACCCGCGTATGTATTTGCAAGAACCGAAAGAGGCATCCCTCTTGTAAGAGAGTAACTTAATCATCCCATCCGCCGCGGCGAACGGGATGATTTTATTTTTATGAAAAACATGGTATAGTAAGGCGCCTTAACACTAACCGCAATCCCCATGAAATCCGTTGTATTTTGTTCAAGCCAGCGCTTTAAGCACGAGATGGAGCGCTTTATCGGGGAGCTCAAGCGCCTTGCAAAAGAGCGAAATACGCATATTGTCATATTCGATCCCGCATTTGAAGACCGGCCGCACGATTTTTTAAACAGCCACGAAAAAGACCGCTTGCAAAACGAACTCTACCGCGCCACCGTTGCGGGCAAAGTATATGACCATTTGTTTCGCAAGGTCCGCGTGGCAGACATTTGCTTTATTTTCAATAAAGACGGATACCTCGGCGCCAATACCGCAGGAGAGCTTTTTGCAGCCGCGGCTTTAGGAAAAACTATTTATGCTTTACACGACAAGACACTCATGGGACATTTTCCCCATGATTTGTACGAAGAGCCTTCACCGCGGAAACTGATTCACGAGATTGTTATGACACCCGAGGAACTTTTGAAGAGACTTATATAATAGACCTACTGCATAATAACTAATCTACTGCAATTTCATAATTTTGGCTACAAATTATTCGGAACTCGTCTGGTTATTATACTAATAGCCCTTCCTCGTGGGCGTCATCCCGTCCCTATTTCCATCGGGATAAACTTGTGACCCGGTGAAAACAGGGCTCCGGCCGAGATCCAGTGAACCGGATCACGCCCGCCACGGCGGGCGGGATGACACTCTCGTGTCAATTTTAACATTTTGCATTGTAACTTTTTATTTTGATCCCGTATCGTAGTATGGGACAGGCATTTACATTTTAATTTTTATGCGCATTCTAGCCATCGAAACAAGCTGTGACGAAACAGCAATCGCAATCATCGAATGCTCCGGCTCAAAAAAGAGACCGGAGATTTTGGTATTGTCGAATTTAGTGTCATCACAAGCAAAACTCCACGCCAAATTCGGAGGAGTAGTGCCGAATCTAGCGAAACGAGAGCATGAGAAGAATTTGACGCCATTATTATTGCAAGCGCTTAATGAATCAAGAATTATGAGTCGTGAATCAAGGAAAATAAAAAATAAATTCTTGCATAATTCATTATGCAAGATTCGTGATTCAATTCTTAATCGAGAACCAGCACTCTTAAAACAATTTGAAAAAGAAATTATGCCGTTGCCAATACCGCCGATAGACGTTATCGCTGTAACCCACGGTCCAGGTCTTGCGCCCGCGCTTTGGGTGGGAGTTAATTTTGCGCGCGCGCTTGCGATTCTCTGGAAAAAACCGATCATCCCGGTGAACCATATGGAAGGACATCTTTATTCACCCTTGTTAGAACCACACAAAGCTAATCTGCGCGTACTTGAGTTTCCCGCCCTCTCACTACTGGTGAGCGGCGGACACACTGAACTCGTCCTTATAAAAAAATTTGGACAGTATCAAATTATCGGCGAAACGCTTGATGATGCGGCGGGGGAGGCATTCGATAAAGTGGCGAGGATGCTCGGACTCGGATACCCCGGGGGGCCGGCGATTTCCGCATTAGCGGGAAAAAAGTTTAAAAGTTTAAAGTTTAAAGTGATCTTGCCGCGGCCGATGCTTCATTCCAAAGATTTCAATTTTTCTTTTTCCGGACTAAAAACCGCGGTTAAATATCTGCTCCGCGATATTTACGAGACCGGGTCTCGTAGGATTAGTAATATTCGTCCGGTAATCGCCGAAGAATTTCAAAAAGCGGTCGTTGATATACTTGTTTCAAAAACCATCCGCGCGGCGAAAGAATATAACGTGAAAACAATACTTCTCGGCGGGGGTGTTGCCGCTAATCAAGAACTAAGAAAACGAATTTCCGAAGAAGTTCTTAAACACGCCCCGGCGTATAGTCTCCGGCTTCCGGACTCCAATATAACTGGCGACAACGCGCTTATGATAGCACTTGCCGCGTATATTGCAGGCAAGAAAAAAGCCATGAACAATGTCCGGGCTGAAGCAAATTTGAGACTATCTTAAGGGTCTCCTGCCGTATCTTGAGAAATATTTTCCTGTCCCATTTTTTCTAACCATTGCCTGCCATGCTTCTGACAATGTTCATGAAAACAAAGCATAAAATGACAACGAAAATGCATAGGCTCTGGATCATACCACCAACCAACTATATCACCATAAATACTTAACCGGGAAATTCTATGACTCACTCGTTCTCTGGTTTTTTTGCCGCAATGCCTGCATATTCTCCGAAACACGCCAATTGTATGATTAAATCCATCGCTTTCCTTTTCTCTTTCTATTCCAGCCATAAATTCTCACTTTCTACAGATCTTCCCAAAGAGCTTATTTTGTGCAACAATACCTAAATATGGAATCAAAGTCAACCGAACTATCCTCGCAATACAATCCAAAAGACGTGGAGAATCGAATATACCGCAGGTGGATGGAATCAGGTTTTTTCAATCCGGATAAACGTCCCAAATCTAAAAGCTATAAGCTAAAATCTAAAAGCTTTTCCGTCGTCGTTCCACCGCCAAACATCACTGGCTCCCTGCACATGGGACATGCGCTAAACGCCACCATTCAGGATATTTTAGTGCGCAAAAAACGCATGGAGGGATACAAAACGCTCTGGCTTCCGGGGACGGATCATGCCGGCATTGCCACGCAAAACGTGGTGGAAAAAGACCTTAAAAAAGAGGGAAAAACGCGTCACGATCTTGGCCGTGAAAGATTCATCAGCCGTGTTTGGGAATGGCGTGAAAAATATGGAAACATCATTCTTGATCAATTCAAGAAAATCGGCTCGTCGCTCGATTGGTCCCGCACGCGATTTACCATGGATTCTGAATATCAGGAGGCTGTCAAAAAAGTATTTGTTTACTACTACAAAAAAGGATGGATTTACCGCGGGAAACGCACAATCAATTGGTGCCCTCGCTGTGCAACCAGCCTTTCCGATCTTGAAATAGAATATAAAGAAGAGAAAACCAAGCTGTATTACATCAAATATGATATGTTTTCGGTTGCCACAACCCGCCCGGAAACGAAACTCGGCGATACAGCGCTCGCAGTCCATCCTTCGGACATGCGCTACCAAAAGTATATCGGCGAAGCAATTAAAATCCAATCGGTTGACCCCGCCATACCGGCAGGCGATCAGCCAAAGCTTAAAGAAATTTCTCTCAAAATTATTGCCGATACTTCGGTTGACCCTGCGTTCGGCACCGGCGTAGTAAAAGTAACTCCCGCACATGACTTGGCGGATTTTGAAATATATCAGCGGCATCCCGAAATTCCGGTCATGCAAGTGATCGGTGAAAACGGCAGAATGACCCATGAGGCAGGCGTACGGTATGCGGGACTTAAAACCAAGGAGGCACGGGAAAAAATAGCCGAGGATCTTGCCTCACTCGGCCTTATCGAAAAAGTGGAAGAATATACGCATAATACCTCTGTCTGCTATCGTTGTAGCTCTGTTTTGGAACCGATATTTTCGACCCAGTGGTTCATGAAGATGGAAAAGCTATCACAGCAAGCTATCCGCGCTGTCGGAAGCGGTAATGTGCGCTTTCACCCCAAACGCTGGGAAAAAATATATTTGGACTGGCTTAAAAATACCCGCGACTGGTGCATATCGCGTCAGATTTGGTGGGGGCATCAAATACCGGTGGGGTATTGCGTAGCGTGTGGCACAATAAAACTCGAGCCTAAGACAAAAGGAAATTGGTATTTTGTGCGCCACGGCGAAACCGACTGGAACATCGTGCGCCGCACACAAGGAAGCTCGGATATACCACTCAACGAAACCGGCCGCCTGCAAGCAAAGGGTGCCGGATCTACACTTAAAGAGCGGCATATTGATCTGATTATTTCCTCACCGCAAAAACGCGCCAAAGAGACTGCGGAAATTATCGCGCGCGAGCTCGGCGGAGTAGAAATTATCATCGACGAAGAATTGCGAGAACGACACTATGGCGTGCTCGAAGGATTTACTTTGGCGGAAGCAGAAGCAAAAGGAATAGTGACATTCCGCGGAGAATCTATCACAGGAAGCGGCTTTACTCCTCCAGACGGAGAAACATTGGAAGAGCTTGAAGCACGGGTCAACGAAACGCTCCATCGCCACAAAAAACAACATGCGCACAAAAACATTGTGGTAGTTTCCCATGGAGCAACACTTCGCACGCTGTTTCGCGTTTTGCGCCGCCTTGATATTCCGCAAGCGAAAATCTTGCCGCCGATGCACAACGCTCAAATCATGCATTTCGGCATTGCTCCGCAAGCATGCAAATGCGGCAGTGATTTCATAGAAAAGGATGAAAACGTGCTCGACACATGGTTTTCTTCAGCACTTTGGCCGATGGTCACTCTTGGCTGGCCGAAAAAAACCAAGGACTTTAAAACATTTTATCCGACGCAAGTGCTCTCCACCGCGCGAGATATCATAAATCTCTGGGTGGGACGAATGGTATTCTCCGGCATTGAACTTGCAAAAAAAACGCCGTTTAAAGATGTCATAATCCACGCGACCATCCTCACCAAAGACGGCAAGCGCATGTCTAAATCGCTTGGCACCGGCATTGATCCTTTGGATTTAATCGAACGCTTCGGCGCGGATGCTACGCGATTCGGGCTTATTTGGCAGGCTATGGGAAACCAGGACATGCATTGGTCTGAAGAGCACGTGATTGCGGGAAAAAAGTTTGCCAATAAACTCTGGAATGCGAGCCGTTTTATTTTAGGTAAAATCGGGGATTTATCCCTTCCGCTCGCACATGCTCCTAAACCAAAAACAGCAGCGGACAAAAAACTCTTATCAGCGCTCGCAAAGACAAAAAAACAACTCGAAAAGCATATTGAGAAGTATGAATTCGGGCAGGCAATTCATTTGTTTTATGAATTTTTCTGGCACGAATTTTGCGATCAATATCTTGAGGCGAGCAAACAGCAATTTGCAAACCCTGACCTTGCGGAAAGAACACAACAAATTTTGATCCACACGCTTGCGGACTCTCTTAAACTACTGCATCCTTTCATGCCGTTCGTAACCGAAGAAATCTGGCGGCACTTGCCGAAAAAAACCAACCTTCCGCTTATGGTGGAAGAGTGGCCGAAATAGGGCAGATAATGTAAAATTAAAATACTAGACCTACTGCGCAAAGATACTTCTACTGCAATTTCTTAATTTAGGCCAAAATCGCTTCAAAATTTCTTGGCTTATCTAAGCCCGATAGGCCTCGAAATGTCTGCCGCAATCATAGGCACCAACTTGAGCTATTTGATTCTTACCTTTCTTCCGCCTCTGGTATGGCTTGTATTTTATTTGCGCGAGGACTGCCATCCGGAGCCAAAACGACTCATCCTTATCGCTTTTGTAAGCGGCATAGCATCAGCGGTATTCGCCGTAATCATAGAGATCTTTCTCATCGGACCCGAAGGCATCTTTTTCCCGGCTATACGCATTGAAACCACGCCGATGCTTTTTTTCTTAGTCATCGCATTCATAGAAGAATATGTAAAATATCTGGCCGTGAAATTTGCCATTATACGCCAGCGCGATTTTGATGAGCCGATCGACGGCATGATATACATGATCACCGCCGCACTCGGTTTTGCGGCAATAGAAAATACTCTCTTTATTCTGCCCCTGCTCCACGAAAGTGTTCTTGCTGGTTTTGAAGTCACCGCCAACCGCTTCCTCGGCGCAAACCTGCTTCATGCCCTCTCTTCAGGTATTGTCGGCTTTTTCCTTGCCCGCGCATGGTTCTCCCCGTACCGCCGCCACCTTATATTCGCAGGCATTCTTGTTGCCACCATGTTGCATGCAAGTTTCAACTATCTTATACTTATAAAAGACGACGTAGCGCAGGGAGTTTTTTATGTTGTTTTTCTTCTTCTGCTGATGGCGGTCATGGTACTTGTGGATTTTGAACGGCTCAAAGAAAAACAAGCAACATTTTGAAAATTTTACAAAAAATATTATATTTATTAAAATAATTTTTCTAAAATATCGTTATGGTAAATTTTTTCCATAAACTCACGGATGGAGGAGAGGATCGCGGACACAATCCTGTTGATTTAAGTCCAATGAAACCGGAAAAAGAGCGCACGCCGCGCCGCGCTCCGGCACCCCAGCATGCAGAAGAACGACGCCACATACAATTAGCTTCCGAACCGGAAGAAGGAACAGAGGAAACACCCCCGGACGAAGGAGAACTCACTGTGGATATTTATGATAAGGGAGATACGATCGTCATTCATTCCACAGTAGCGGGAGTGAAACCGGAAGATCTGGATGTCGCCATCACCAACGACACCGTAACCGTACGCGGCAAGCGCCATTGTCCGGAAAAAATAGACGAAAAAGATTATTATTACAAAGAAGTATTTTGGGGGGGATTCTCCCGCTCCGTACTGCTTCCCGAAGAAATTGAAGAGGATGCGGCGGAAGCGGTGCTCAAACACGGTCTCCTCACCATCAAACTCCCCAAAAAACGCCATGGCGTGGTGCAGAAGGTAAAAGTGAAAGTAGTGTAGAATAGCCGCTAGAAGCAGTTTGTAATCACAAAATAATCCCGATTCATCGGGATTATTTTTGTTAGTGTAATAATTATTCTTTACACACTTCTTTTTCTTGAGCAATCATAGTCAGCACTTTCTCGGCTATTTTTTCTTTGAACGATACATCAACATTTGCCTTTTCAAGCTTTTGAATCATATTCTCCGCCACCACGACAAGTTCCGGCAGTGTTTTTTCTTCCGGACCGTGCGCGAGAGGGTCCGGAGAAAACGCGCGCTCTTTAATGATTTCAACATTCTCTTTAAGCTCGAGAATCATTTCCTCGCGCACTTCACGTGGATTTTTCGGCAGAAACCTGTTCTTTACTACTTCCACCGCTTTATTTCCGCCTTTTCCGGCAATCCATGCAAATTCTCCGGCTAGCCGCTCTTTCAACGGCGCGGGAAAATACCGCCACCCCAAAGTAAGCAGAAATATGCACGCAAGAATTGCACCGATCAGCTTTCCCATAATTGAATTATAGCATAATTTACGGATGGCTAAAATAAAACGAGCCGGTGAGGCTCGGAAAAAATAATGGTTATGCAGAAACTATGTTGAAAACCATTGATGCTTGCCGCAGATACTCTCTGGCAAAAAATAAATCAAGCATATTATTCGCGTCACGAAGGCCACCTTCCGCATCGATGCTCAAATAAGGAAATTCCTGAATGAGCAATCGAATAGTGTCGAGCGTATGAGGTGTCAACCCGCCCGCAACCACATACCGCATAGCAATACCCCTACACATAAAGGCCAAAAGATATCGCCGCACGTCTGCAGTATCGAGCAGTTGATTATGCCCGCCGCTTCGATCGAGCAAAACATAATCCGTTAGTCCGCCATATTCTTCACATATCTTGCCGGCAACAGCTTCCGGATCGTTATCACACATTGCAAACGCGCGCCGCCCAATTTGCAATACGATCACTTTTTCCGGAAATCTCATACGGTAATGATCTATTTCCCACGGAGACGGCCATGCCATATTCAGCTGGAAACCGTGCATATTTTCACCGCCCAGCATAGTCGCTTCAAATAACTGTTGTGCGAGGGTTTTGTGTTCTTTGGAGTGGTAGTGAATAAGATTCAGCGTATTCGGATCATTGCCGAATATTTCCGCAATGCGCCCGGGCAGTGGATCCCTATTACTAAAAATCGCCTGGCCTCGAAGCATATTCAAACTTAAAAGCACGCCTACCATAAATTGATGCCCGCTCTCTGCGGGAATAATGTTTTGAAGTGTTTCCACTTCTTCCCTGGATGTAAAACCAGTAATACCAATATACGGCTTTTCCATGCCGACCTCCTCAAAATAAAAAGACCTTAAGAACGCTCAATATAACAGATATTAAATATAATGTCAATCTTCCTATGGGAGAGTTCAAACCGTATTTGAGTCTGGTGGGTAACCCCTTATTTTAATGATTACTATTCGAGTGTATCCTAAACCCGTCCGGAACGAGCTAGGGTCGGGAATATACCTTTAAAATTAAAGTAATCCCGCGTATTCTGATGCATCCTAATACAACTTTACCAGCCCTTTCTCCAAGCTTTTGGCAAAACTGCGGTGTGCATACCATAACGCACAAATAAGATATATGACGCTCAAAAGGATAGTCATTGAGAGTTCATATATGTCGACACGGCCCGACATAATGAACATTCGGGAATTTTCAAACACATAGCTTACGGGGATAAACTTTGCGATTGTCTGCCCCCAGCCGGGCAAAATGGAGAGGGGATAATAGATGGCGGAAAAGGGAGAAATAACCCAAACCAATGTCCAAGCAAGCGCTTGCAGTTTGGTGCCGAACCGCAAAATAGTTCCCGCCACAAAAAGCCCGATAACCCACCCTGTCATCAGAAGCACCAGCGTCAAAGGGAAAAGATAAATACCAAAATAAATTAAATTCACATCAAATAAAAGCTTGGCCAAAAAAGCCGCGAATGAAAACCCTATCGCCGCTTTGGCAACACTTATAATCGCGGAAGCGGCGATCATTTCAGAAAACTTGAGCGGGGACACAAAAAGATTCACCATGTTTCGATTCCACAATTCCTCCAGGATATTCACCGACATTTCGTACTGCCCCCGCACCACCACGAACCAGAAGATAATGCCGGCAATGATCGTAAATATTACCGTATCCGTTTCGGATATATATGACTGGAAATACGCGCTCGTAAGGCCCCATAGAAGCAGATCCAAAATCGGCCAATAGAGCATATCGGTAGCGCGGTCAAAACTGTGCCGCGTGAGATAAAAATACCGCAACATTAGAGCATATATTCTATGGAGCTTCATGGTTTTCGGTTTTAGTCATCTGCAAAAAGTAGTCTTGAAGCGATGGTTTTTCAATGCTTATTTCTTCATACTGAATTCCTTCGGCGGAAAGCTCTTGCAGAAAAGCGGCCACTTTTTGCTCTTCAAGATTTATAACCGCGCTTCTTTTTTCCACTGAAAAACTGAATCGGCGCGCCTCGAGGTGCTGTCTAAGTTTTTGAAACTCCTCCGCTGGCGGGGCGATTTCAATATGACAAATTTTTATAGACCGCGCCAAGTTTTCCGGCGTATCGTCGGCCACAATTGCTCCTTTATTTATAAACACAATGCGATCACAAAGTTCTTCGACTTCCGCCATATTGTGCGACGTCAAAATAATCGAAACACCAAACTTCTTCTGCTCCTGCAGAAGAAATTCGCGGATATAGGCCGCTACATCAGGATCGAGCGAGGCCGTAGGCTCATCAAGCAAGAGAATTTTCGGAAAATTGATAAATGCTTTGGCAAGGTTTACCCGCGTCTGCTGTCCCGCGGAAAGTTGTGAGATTTTTTGCTCAAGCAAGTCTTCGAGCTTAAAGAGGGCGGTAATTTCTTGTAAACGCTTTTTGCGGTCGAAGAGAGCATAGAGATAGGAAATATAGGTCAAGTTTTCCCGCACCGTTAAATCCCACGGCAGAGTGGTATAGGTCGAGGAAAAGTTTATCATCTCAAGCGCTTCTTCGCGGTACTTGAAAAATTCTTTTCCAAACATGGTGATTTCTCCTTTAGTCGGCGTCAAAACCCCGAGCAACATTTGGATTGTCGTCGTTTTCCCCGCGCCATTCGGTCCAAGCAAACCTAAAATCTCTCCCTCTTTCAAAACAAAGGAAATATTGTCTACCGCAGTAAAACCGCCGAAAAGCTTGGAGAGATTTTTTACTTCAATGATAGAATTCATGAAAAAATGGACTCACCGGGAATCGAACCCGGGCCTCGGCAATGCGAATGCCGCGTAATACCACTTTACTATGAGCCCTTCTGTCCTACCGCGTTTTGGAATGCTCCTCAATTTCCATCATCCATTTTTAACTTCATTCATTCGCGTATTCTGAATTTAGCGCGAACCCATTTTGAGAAAAATTCCTGAACCCGTCCGCTCGGGCGGCGCGGGGTGGGGTGGGGGGAGGAATGCCCGCGCGCGCGCACCTTGAAAAAATAATAGCGAAGTTTGCTCGTTAGAGCAAATGGCTGAAAAAGAAAGGCGTTCTAATCTCCGAAGAGATCAGAACGCCGTTGTGAGAGCTTTCGCACCGATATCGTGTCGGTACTGCATTCCCTCAAACTGAATGAGTTGTGCCGCTTCGTATGCGCGGTCAAGTGCATTGCGGAGCGTGTCGCTTGTTGCAGATACGCCAAGCACTCGTCCACCGGAAGTTTTGAGTTCATCTTCAAAACTTGTTCCAGCGTGAAATACGACGACACTAGACACACGCTCCGCCTCGGCTACGCCGCGAAGCGGCACGCCCTTCTTGTATTCGTCGGGATAGCCGCCGGAAGCAATGACGACACACGCAGCGAAACCGGAGTGCCACTCAATGACGAGTTCGGCGAGCGTTCCGTCAACGCACGTTTCCAAAATGTCGAGTAAGTCGGTTTTGAGAAGGCGCAAGTAGCTCTGCGTTTCGGGGTCGCCGAATCTCGCGTTGAACTCAAGCACCTTCGGTCCACTACTCGTCATCTTGAGTCCGGGGTAGAGAAGTCCCGTGAATCGCCGCCCGCGCTTCGCAAGCATCTCAAGCGTTGGACGAACGATTTGCTGGCCGAAAGTTTGCAACATATCCGCGCTTACCCATGACACAGGAGCGATTGTTCCCATGCCACCGGTATTCTTGCCCTCGTCGCCGTCGCGTATCGGCTTGTGGTCTTGCGCGGGCGGCAACAAAACGAAAGTTTTGCCGTCGCAGAACGCATGAATTGAGATTTCTTGACCGTCAAGAAATTCCTCTACAACCACTTCATCGCCAGCGTTCTTGTGAACGTGATCGAGCATGATTTCTGAGAGCGCGGTTTCCGCTTGAGCAAGAGTTTTGCAAACGTATACGCCTTTACCAAGGGCTAGTCCGCTCGCCTTAACGACAATCGGAGCGCCGTGTTCATGAATGTAGGCAAGCGCCTCGTCATGCTTTAGGAAAATGCGGAATGAAGCAGTTGGAACTTCTGCCTCGCTCATCAGCTCTTTAGCGAAGGCTTTAGACGATTCGATTTCTGCGGCGGCACGTGTCGGTCCGAAAATACGCAGTCCTCGTGCCCGAAAAGCGTCTACAATGCCAAGTGCAAGCGGGTCATCGGGCCCGACGACAGTCAGGCCGATTTCATTCTTTTCAGCAAACTGCACCAGTCCGTCAATGTCGGTTGCTTCAATTGGAATGTTTTCCGCAACTTGACACGTGCCGCCGTTTCCGGGCGCAACAAACAGCTTACCGATACGAGGCGACTGCGCGAGTTTCCACGCAAGTGCGTGTTCTCTCCCGCCACTGCCGATGATTAGAACATTTTGCTTCATGTTTATTTTCCTCCGTTTTCAAGGTCCAAGTTTATGACAAACAACCAACTTCACTATACCAAAGAAACAAAAAACTCGGAACAGCTCCGAGGTCTTTTCAGTAATCAAAATTTTCGTGCGCGCATTTCGGAAAATGTTTTGAAGCGAGGGTGGCGCGGGCATTCCTCCCCCCACCCCACCCCGCGCCGCCCGAGCGGACGGGTTCAGGAATTTT
>JACOYX010000024.1 GCA_016181585.1 Candidatus Sungiibacteriota bacterium
AGATCTGAAGTTTTTGCGACATACAGGGTTTTAAAAGCGAAATCCTGAAAACTATTTTTACCGGAAGCCCCTATTTTGCGCAAAAAATCCTCACCTTCTCGTGGCGGATTCCACTCAAAGTAGCCAGTCTTTTTATCGGTTGTATAAAAGGCATTGCCGATTGATGATATAACTATATCGAAATCGGCCGATAAATATTGATCGTTGTGAATTGCTAGAACTTTTTCCGAGATACCGAACTTGGGAGCCAATTCTTTTACTTTTGCTGGGCCGAGCGTACGACTCCGCATGCACTTGACTCTTATCTCGCTATGTCCGTCATTAAATAGCCTGTACCCGCCCTTTTTAGCGAGTTTGCATTCTACGCTAATAACTTTTCCTGTTGGTTTATGAAGAACACGCACATCAATGTCGTGAAGGCCAATTTGTGCGTTCATCATGGGCTTATCAACTAGCCACTTATCTTTCGGTAAAATCTCTTGTAGGGCCATCATTACCGAAAATTCAAAGGCTTTACCTCTAATCATTGGCACAACCTTTGGTTCGTATAAAGTTTCGGCCAAATACAAAACAGGAATGTTGTATTTCTCACAATACTCTTTTACTTTTTCTTCCCAGCTTTTTGTCATAACTTTATTTTAGTCCAAATACCCTTATTTTGCTTGGGTTCAAACTTGGACATCTGGCGGAGGGGGTGGGATTCGAACCCACGAGGAGCTTTCACCCCTAACAGTTTTCAAGACTGTCCGTTTCAACCGCTCACGCACCCCTCCTTGAAAACCTAAACCATCTATTCCTAAATTAGCACCGGACGCCGTTAAAATCAATAAAAAAGAAAAGACGGTAATGCGCCGTCTTATTCCCATTAATTATCCAATTTTTTACCGCAGAAAGAACACTTATTTTTCTTCTTAGCGCATGTTGCGCACCTCTCAAATTGAGAATTTGTCTCCCGTTGTTTGCATTCAGGGCATATTTTTGCCGCCATGGTATGTATTACTCCCTTACATTCTCCACAAAGACCTGTCCAATTATCATAACTACCCATTCTTCACCTCAATTGTTTGGTTTGTACTATGCCTCGTCGGATCGTCTGACTTTCGCAAAGAATGTTTATTATCTACAATATACTGTCTAGACAAAGCAGTCCACTTTACATAGAGCAAAACTTCGCAAAGGAATATGGCCTAGCTTTGCCCCACTTGGTTATGTGAATAACCACAAGACTGGGGGGACGTTGATCTTGATTTAGAAAAAGCTCCGCTAGTCCGAAAAGGATTTGAACTATATGCAACTGGGAAATATACACTCAAACAGATTGGTAAAATTTGGAAAGACCTCGAACTCCGGAGCTACAAAGGCAATGTTCTGGCAGTTTCCTGTGTCCAGCGAATTTTGAAAAGCACTTTCTACTATGGAATTTTTGAATTCAATAGCGAGACGTATCAGGGCTCGCACGAGCCGTTAATCTCAAAGAAACTTTTTGATAAATGCCAAGAAGTGATGAAGGATCGCGGACATATTATGACAAGAAAATCAGAAAACTTTTTTCCATTTCGCGGATTACTCACTTGCGGCGAATGTAAATGTATGATTACTGCCGAAACACAGAAAGGACACAACTATTATCGATGTACCAAGAAACGCGAAGTGTGTTCGCAAAAATATGTCCGCGAAGAAGTGCTGACCGAACAAATCAAAAGTTTTCTTCAAAAAGTTTCTTTGTCGAGCCAAGACACCGAAAAAGTTTTGCGCGAATTAGACAAAGACGAACAGAAAGCAAGAGAGGAAAGCAAAGTGTTCGTGGAAAATCTCAAAAATGAGTTAGCTGACGTTGAAGCAAGGTTAGACAAATTGCTTTCTGCATATCTCGATGAAGTCATCACATCGGAAGAATATGCCGCGCAAAAACAAAAAATGCTCGACCAGAGAGTAGAGCTGAAAGAGAAAATCAGCGAAATTGAGAACAAAGGCGTGTCTTGGCTCGAACCGGCTCATGCCTGGGTTAAATCCTTGAATCAAGCAGAGAAACTGCTTGAGAGTGGGGATAAAACGGAAATGACAACATTTCTAAAACAAATCGGCTCGAACCATATTTTGATTGATAAATCCCTTTCCTTTTCGCCAAAAAAGCCCTTTCAAATCCTATGCGAGCGGCGCGTTTCGCGCCGCGAGCTTGCCTCTTCAAATTTGCATTTTCCCAACTGGCGGTGGCGATTTCCGGAACTTTGAACCAAAAACACGGCTCAGATTCGAGGATCTTGATAAAAGTATACAGAAACTAAGGGCTATCTACAAAGTTCACCCTGAGTGGTTCGAGGTGCCTAAACCAAAGACAGATAAAGGGGAAAACGTAGTTGATTATTCAATCAAATAAATTCTCACGCTATTACTTGGGTGAGTAAAAAATTTTGGTAGCGATCAATAACCCTCAATCGGCTGATTCATTAATATGCCACACTTGCCTGTATATGTCCGCAGATTCCCGCTATAATTCTCATTACTATACTCATAATCTTCTTCAATGTGTTCTGTCGCAAATTTTATTTGATATAAGTTATCGTTGAAAAAATTCTCAATAGTCTTATCATCATCTATATTTCGTAGCTTAACTTGCGGATTGGGCTTTTCAGTGTCCATCCGAGTTATGAGAAGAAGATCCTTATTCTCTATCCCAAGCTTTTCTTTTGTGTCATAAGTTGTAATTACCATAGCAGGCATCGCATCTTGCGTTAATCTGAAAAATTCACATTCGATAACATCCTTACCCCAATCTTGTAAAGTATTTACAAGCTTCTCACCATAGGCATCTCTAATCTCGTAATAGCCCAATTCCTTATCCAAATTATTGATTTTACGGAGAGAATAATTGTCGCCCTCAAAAACCCACTTACCAACTAAAAGCCATTCTGCTTTTACTACGTCCACTCCATCACCACCCGACACTTTAAAGACTTTTTCATTTTTGTCGTAAGAGTATTTGAAAAATGGGACCTGTTCTCGTTCAAGTGACTCTTTTTGTAAATCAACCCCCGTGAAAGCCACAACCAAAGTAGCTATCCCGATTAGTGCAAGTATAATGTTCCAGACATTATCGTGAACCCAACGATATGCCCCAGATACGAATTTCCAAGTTATGCTTTTTATTTTTTGCCATAAGTTCATCATAAAATTATAGTTTTCTTTTCATACAACATCGGCAAGGCGTCCTGCCTCATTCGGAATTTTGTGCCGTGATTATGTCCGGTGCGAGCGTCAAAATCTACGAGGATTTTCCCCTCGTCTAATGCCTTCAAAAATCCTTCAAAACTGAATTTCTGCAACATCATCACTTTTGTGTAGTGGTAAAATTCTTTCTTTCGTACAATTTTTACTTCTGCCTGAACATAAAACGAGTTGAGTAGTTTTGTTCCGGCCTTATGTTCTAAATCGTCAAAACCCCAATATGGTTGCGGGTTGAGTTCACCAAGACCAACACGCTTTTTAACGGACTCAAGCCATTTCTTGTGTCTGATATCGACGTTTCCAGCTTCAAACGAAATCAGAATTTTCTTTTCCTTGCGATCAATCACAACCTTGAAACCTCGGTCACTTCGTGAATTTCCGTGGATTGTTTGTCGGTAGCTCATTTCTCCTTTTGGATATTTCTTACCATCCTCTTGATGTGCCCACCCATATTTTGGCAAAAGCACTTGCGGGACAAAGCGAATGGCGCGCGGCGAGGGTTCAATATGGAAAAGCGTTGTAAGTGAGGTTGAATTGAGGCGTTGCGCTTTCAATTCCCACTCCGCGGCGTTTGGTATCGGCAAATTGTTTTCTTTGATGCCGAGCAGATCTTCAAGTGTGTTGCCAATGCCTCCGGCGTTTCCTTTCCGTGCGTTCGGAACGAAACCTATCGCAGAAATTTCTTTCAGTTTTGCGATAAGGGCTGGTTTTGTGTAGATAACAGGTTTTTTAGCCATATATTTATTACCAAAGTTTAACTTGGGCTTGATGTTGTTTTATTCTCTTTCGTGCCATTTCACAATACTCCGGCGAAATATCAATCCCTATATAATCTCGTTTGAAATTTATGGCCGAGAGGGCGGTGGTACCCGAACCCATAAATGGATCTAGGATAATTTTTGCGTCAGTAGAAGATACGATGCGGTCAATCAGATCAACTGGAAAAGCTGCTGGATGCTCATTATTCATCTCCTGTGTAAATTCCCACACATCACCGTGACCGCTTGCCTTAGGTGATAATTTAAATTTAGGTTTTGCTATCAGATAGATTACTTCGTATGTAGGTACGAAGTAACCGGGATTAAAATTGAATCCACCCTTTCGTCTCCAAATTATGACCTGACGTACAGGAAAACCACTGACAATATCCTGTCGATCTTGCAAAAGACCTCCTTGTACTCGCCATTTGTGATTGTAAAAAATCGCGCCGTCTTCAGGAATAGTCCTCATCATCTCTGTTAAGCACTCCCGTTGCCACTTCACATACTCATCATGAGGCATACAGTCATCATGGTTGGAATAGCCTTTCTGAAGTGCGGCATTTGCCCATTTACCACCACGACCATCTTTCATGCCATTACCAGTGGAATTTTTTAGATTATAGGGAGGCGAAGTCACAACCAAATGGACTGATCCGTCGGGAATCTTTTTCATAACATCAACTGCATTACCGCAAAGAATTTTATTTCTAAAATCGTTATCAAAAGTCTTGTCGTTAGGACCAAGAAATTCGACTTTTTCTTTTTTTGCAAGTAATTTTGACATATCTTTATTTTAGCCCAAGAACCTTTATTTTACTTTGGTTCAAAGTTGCCAATCTAGCGGAGAGGGAGGGATTCGAACCCTCGAAGGGTTTTAACGCCCTTACCGGTTTAGCAAACCAGCGCACTAGGCCACTATGCGACCTCTCCATGTCTAATTATTCGCACGATACCATTATTATCGCATTTGTTCAAACGATACGGTATAATAACAGGGTCTCTTGCCGGATACGCCTTCATTGCGAAATTTCAGAATTTTGAGCGAAAGCTGTGAGGGGCGAAGCGGCCTACTTGCTAAAGTAAGCCCGCGAGCCACGAACAGTTTATAGCCAAAATTCTGAAACTGCAGTATAAGTGGTATTCGGCAAGAAATCCTAAATCAATGCCACTTTATACTTACTCCGCGGCAAACCAAAACGGCGAAATCGTGAAAGGAGAACAGGAGGCGGAAAGCGAAAAAAAGCTAGCCGAAGCTTTAAAAAGCGATTCTATTTTTTTACTCGAGGCGACTATCAAGCAAGCGCTCGGTATGCAGTCGCTTATCGCTCGCGCAAACATAGTAGAGCTTTTTTTGCGCCTGCGGCCGGTTTCTACGCTCGATAAAATGTTTTTTTCCCGCAATCTTTCGGTAATGATCGGCGCCGGGCTCTCCCTCACCAAAGCGCTCGATGCTTTGAGCCGCGAAGCTCCAAATCCTAAATTCCGCGCTTGTTTAAGTGAGGTAAATTCGGCAATCGCCGGAGGGAAATCGTTTGCCGACGCTCTACGTGTGCATCAAGCAATATTTGGCGAGCTTTTTATCAACATGATCGAGGTTGGCGAAAATTCGGGGAAACTTACCCTTATTTTAAAACTTCTGGCGCGGCAGATGAAAAAAGACCACGAGCTCAAAAGCCGTGTGCATGGCGCCATGATGTATCCCGCGATTATCGTCATGGCGGTTATGGTGATTGGTTCTCTCATGATGATCTATGTTGTTCCTACCCTCGTGGGTACCATCCGCGAACTCGGAGCGCAAATTCCTCCCACAACCCTCTTTATCATCTGGTTGAGCGAAAGTATTACCCATTACGGCCTCTATATTCTCGCGGGGCTTATGGCTATTGTGTATCTCTTCGTGCACATGTTTCGCACCGTTGCCGGCAAAGAGGTGTTTGACCGCATTGCTCTGCATCTACCGATTTTTGGAAAACTTATCCGTCAATTCAATATCGCCCGCTTCTCTCGCACCCTCTCCTACCTCATTACCTCAGGCGTTCCCATCGTGCGGGCGCTTGAGATCACTTCCTCTGTTTTGGGTAATGCGCATTATCGTAAGGCGGTACATTCAGCATCCGAAGAAATTCAAAAGGGCGCTCCCCTGCACGCTCTACTTGCCCAATCGCCCACGCTTTTCAATCCGCTGGTTATACAAATGATCGGTGTCGGCGAAGAAACAGGCACCTTGGGTTCCATGTTGCTTCGCATCGCGATTTTTTTTGAAGAAGATGTGAACAATGCCACCAAAAACCTTTCGACTCTTATTGAACCAATTTTAATGATCGTTATCGGCATGGCGGTGGGTTTTTTCGTAATTTCCATGCTTCAGCCGATTTATTCTTCACTCGGAAGTTTGTAAATGTCTATGTGTTTTCCAATAACTTCTAAAGGATTTACACTTATTGAACTTACGGTCGTTATCGCAATAATTCTCCTTATTGCTGTTGTATCGCTCGTTTCATTTACCGGATCGCGCAATACGCGAAACCTAGTCAATGCCGGACAACAAATACTCTCCATACTACAGCTTGCACAGTCAAAATCGCTTGCCGGCGAAGACAATACAACATGGGGCGTGCACCTCGACACCGCGCAAATCGTACTTTTCAAGGGCTCAAGTTTTGCCGGTGCCACAACCACAACCGTATATTCTCTCCCATCCGGCATCGAGATTGCTAATATCAGTATCAGCGGAAGCTCAAGCGATGTCGTGTTTAAAAAAATCACCGGTGAGGCCTTGCAATCAGGTACATTTGAACTTAGCGCGGCGGCGTCCCCACTAACAGTATTTTCCATCACTGTGGATGCCTCCGGCAAAGTGTATCAAACCGGCACCGCTCCTGTACCCGCCGGCACACGAATACTCGATATGCGCCATCGCTTGTTTACCTTGGGTTGGAGTATCAAAACCGCAACCACGCTCACGTTGCGCTTTAGCGACCCTCCCAACCCCGACACAGTGCAAAACATCACGATGAGCTCGTATTTTGACGCGGGAAAAACTAAATTTGAATGGTCTGGAACCTCTACAATCGGCGGACGACCGCAAGAGCTCCGGATTCATACCACCGCGCTCACCGATGATGGCACGTCTCTTTCTGTGGACCGTGATTGCCGGAAAAACTCGAAAAAACTGAAAATCACTATAGATACCAAAGATATCGCAACGTATGAAGCCGACTGTCAGACTATTACCGTTGAGGCGTTTGGAGGAACGATGGGAGAATTATAGGAGCGGCTAGTTCCCAGCCGCTTATGGTAATTTGCTCACACATGACTCAACAATTTGATAAAAAAAATGTTTGTACTGCTAGTGCAGGTTTTGGCCTTATCGAAATTATCGTTGCTACCGCCATTGTAACTCTTGCGCTGAGCGCTTTTTTGCATGCCGGCGCGACCGCGATTCGTCTCCTGCGGGCAGAAAAAGAAAATTTGATGGCATCCATACTCGCCAAAGAAGGGCTCAATGCGGTACGTGCCATACGCGACGAATCGTGGACGACTATTGCAGGAAGCACGATTGGCGCAACTTATTATCCCCTTATCGAAAGCGGAAAATGGAAACTTTCTTCAACCGATCCGGGTGTTCTGAACGGACTTTTTACTCGTACCATTGTTTTTGACCGAGTATATCGCAACAGTTCCGATCAAATCTCTTCCGCCGGAACGGAAGACCCTGGAACTCGCAGAGCAACCGTGCGCATTCTTTGGAACGGAAAAACCTATCAAATATTTTCTTATTTCACCGATTTCCAATCCCATCTTTCTCTCTCCACAGAATCCAAAACACTTTTTTTTGAAGATGCTCCGACGGATACCAATTTTGCCGCCTTTCCCTCGCCCAATACCGGATCCGGAGATCCCTCGCAGTCATTCACCACCGCAGGATCAATCGACGTAACAAAAATTGAGCTTCTCCTCCGGCGGACAACGCCAGCTCCCTCTCACGCATATGCCGAACTCCGTACCTCGGCCACCGGAACCGTTTTGGCAATGACAAACATGCTCAACGGCTCCGGTATCGCGAGCACCTCTCCCGCATGGGTCGAATTTCGCTTTGAAACGCCGGTTTCTCTTGCCGCCGCAACAAAATATTATATCCGTCTCCGCTCAAGGCCGGCATCAACCGATGCTGGAAGCGGCTCTGCCGGAATAATCAATTGGAGTTACCGGCAAAGTTCCGGAGGACCTTTTGCGGGGGGAGAAGCGTATACCGGCATTGGACAACTTTCCAATCCCCTTGATTCCGGCACTCAACAAAATGATTACGATTTTGGATTTAGAGTTTATACATTGCAGTGAACATATTGAAGTTCGACTTCAATAGACTTCAAATTTATGCAAAAAAACAAAGGGATTACATTAATTGAAATTGTAGTCTATGTCGGGCTTTTGGGGGTGATCGCCGTTTTTATCTCAAATGCGCTGATACAGATTTCCGATACCTACAGCCGCGCACGCGCCGAGCGTGCGGTATCGGCAAATGCACGCTTGATTCTCGAGACCGTCGATGAAGCCACAGGCGAAGCGGAGGGAGTATACGGCCCGACCAGCGTTTTCCTCGCCGACGCAGGACAACTTTCGCTGATTACCCCCGCAAATCCTCCTGCGGAACACACAACCGCATATGCAGATTTTTATGTCGACAACGGAAGAATGTGGATCAAAAAAGAGGGACAACTCGCACTTCCTCTTTCAGCAACTACAGTACGTGTGACGAAATTCCGTCTGGAACGAATCATGCAAGGGTTCAACCGCGAAACAGTGGTGATAACTCTGCAAATTGATGCTGCAGGAAGCAAACACCCAGCCTCAATCACGCTCAATACCACGGCGGCATTGCGGGGCAATTACTGAAAATTAAAAATTTAAAATCAAAATGAAAAGTGACAATGAAAAATTAAAAAATAAACACATTTTGCATCGTGATTTTTTCTTTTTCGCTACACATCACGGCATAGAGCAATCCTTTTGTTTGTCGTTCTGCGGTAATCGCGGTTACGCCGCACTTACAACGACGCTTTTTACCGTTGGTATTTCGCTCATTATACTAGGCGGTTTAAGTTTTTTTGCCCTGCAGGAAGTTACCATAAACCGCAATTTTATTAAATCTGTCGAGGCTGAAAACGCCGCCGAGTCGGGCATTGAGGATATGGTGTTTCGCGTGGTCTCCGGCAAACAAACAAGCGCACAGGAAACACTCGGCCTCGGCAAAGCCACAACGACCATTACTATTACCTCCGCAGGCTCCGAAAAAACTATCCGCTCCGAGGGCAAACAAGGCGCATATCAAAAAAATCTTGAGACAAAACTGACGGTAGATGCAGAGGGGGTAAGTTTTTTTTATGGCATACAAGTGGGTAGTGGAGGACTCACAATGGGCAACAATGCTGTGATAAACGGCAATGTGTATTCAAACGGCAACATAATCGGCGGTAACGGCGTCATTATTACCGGCGATGCGGTTGCCGCGGGCGCAGGTAATCGCATCGAAGGGGTAACGATCGGCAACAGCACTTTAGGAAGCGGCCGCGCGAGTTCTTTTGTAAATACCACTATCCATGGTTCCTTCTGCCCCAATGCATATTGCATCGTAGAAAATCCGCCGCAAATAAATTTGCCGATACCGGCCGAAACAATCCAAGAATGGAAAGATGCGGGGAGTGAGGGAGGAATATGCGTACCGCCACAATGCGACAGTTCAGGAAACTACAAGCTCACCGGAGGGGCTTCGGGAAGTCTTGGCCCGAAACGGATTACCGGCAATCTCGAACTAGACAACAACGCAATCCTTACCGTACTAGGCACTATTTTCGTAGAAGGCAATATTGTCCTTTCCAATAACTGCACGATACGTCTTGATTCGGGATACGGATCACTCTCCGGTACTATTATAACGAACGGCACCATTTCTATATCTAATAATTGCATATTTCAAGGATCAGGAAACGAGAATAGCTATATTATGCTTTTAAGTGATAAAAATGCGCTTTCAAGCGAAGTAATCACAGTAGACAATAACTCCGATAGCGTTATTCTTTATGCCTCACAAGGGCGCATTAAATTCTCCAATGGCTCAATCGCCAAAGAAGCGACGGGATACGGCATTACTCTCGACAACAACGCAGAAATCTTCTATGAATCGGGGCTCACCAACCTCAACTTCAGCTCCGGTTCCGGCGGAGGATATTCCATCCAGTCATGGAAGGAGGTGGAATAACTAGTTTATAACTTAATTTGTTTGCAGGGTGATTTCTACTAGCCGCCAGGGGCTAACGACCAGTGGCTGGTTTATGGTATACTACTCCCATGAAAGATCTTATTCTCCGCACGATTGATCCTTTTCTCCGTCGAGTGAATATTGGCCTTGATATTTCCGAACACAGTGCGAAATACCTTGCGTTCACGCGGAAGAAACCTTTTGCGGTAGATATATCAGGCGAAATTGAAATCCCCGAGGGGATTATTGAGCAAGCGGAAATAAAAAAGGAGGAGGAACTTGCGGCAATTTTTCGCGCGTGGCGCTTGGTCCTGCCGCGACATCTGCAATCGGCGGAAATAACTGTCTCCTTGCCCGAAGAGAAAAGTTTTGTCCGTGTCATACAGCTTCCCCAAATCGAAAAAGATAAAGTCGCGCAGGCAGTCCGCTGGGAACTCGAAGCCAATGTCCCGATTCCGCAAGACCAGTTGATTTACGATTATGAAGTTATTGAACCTCTTGAAAACCATATAAATCATGTTGATGTTGCCATTACCGCATTTCCCAAATCCATCATCGAGCCGTATGTGCGCGTATTGAAAATAGCTGGTTTTACTGTAGCGGCACTTGAACTCGAATCACAGGCAATTATCCGCGCCTGTATCCCCGAATTGCGCACGCGGCATGCCTGCATTGTGATCGACATGGGCAGAAACCGCACGAGTTTCATCATCTTTTCCGGAGGTGCTATACGCTTCACTACCACCATTCCCCTTGGCGGCAAAACATTGGAAGAAAATATCATGAAAGCGCTTGGCGTAAAACAAGAGGAGGCGCTTGAAATAAAAAAGACTGTCGGTCTCGATAAAAAAGCGCTTGAAGGAAAAGTGTTTGCCGCGCTTGTGCCTGCGATGTCTGCCTTTGCCGACGAATTGCACCGTGCTGTTTTCTTTTATCAGGATCACGCTACCCATACGCATGGTGCCGAACCGTTTATATCCTCGCTCTTCCTTTCCGGCGGCGATGCCAATCTTTTGGGGCTTGCCACCTATCTAGGGTCTTCCCTGCAAATACCGGTGAATACCGTAAACCCTTTTGCGACCGCGCACCGTTTCATGGCCACCACTACTCCCCCGCTCCCCCCGCAATTGGCGCTTGCATTCACTACCGCCATTGGACTCGCTTTGCGCGACGCCTCTTAATTTTAAAGAGGACATATTTAAAAAAAGACCTATCGCACAATAACTTTCTTAGCGAAATTCTAATATTGCAGTAGATTGGTTATTTGTGCAGTAATCTAATATCTTTCCAAAATGCTTACCGCAAATTTGCTTCCCAAAGAAGAAAAAGAGGTCACAATGCATCGCGCGTTCGAGCGATTGTCGATTTTTTTTACCCTTTGCTTTATTGCCGTATTCTTTTTGGGAGGCATTCTGCTTCTTCCATCCTATTTGCCGCTCTTTCTTTCTCTCAAAGAACGCACACATACGCTGGCTGTGGAAGAAGAAGCGGCAAATCAGCTCAAGGTACGGCAATTGCGCACGGAAATTGAGGAAACTCGCCGTGTAATCAGTTCACTGCAGTCTTTTTTTGAACCGCGGGCCGGAGCTTCAGCGCTCCTTGAAGAATTGTTTCGCCGTTCTCAAAATATCACCATTCAGTCCCTGATTATAGATAAAACCGCAAAAATTTCTTTGCAGGGGCGTGCCAACACGCGCCAAGATCTCCTTTTATTTGAAAAATCCCTGCGAGAATCGGAACTTTTGCAGGAGCTTTCGCTTCCTCTTTCGCAAATCGTCCGCGAAACTAATATTTCCTTTATTCTGCAAGGTAAACTAAAGCCGGAAAAAACACCTATCCGTCCATGAAACTATCCTCCCGCAACAAACTTGTTCTTATAATATCGGGTTTGGTTTTAAGCGCAGGCGCGGCAGGCATTCTTTTCAGCTGGCTCACTCTGCACATCACTTCCATTACCGCTGATCTTGAGGCGATAGAGTCCAAACTCGCCATACTCGAATATGAACGAAATAACATCCGCCAAATTGAAGATAGTTTGGAAGAAAAAAAACCGCTTGTAACGCGATTTCATACTATTCTCGTCGACCACAACCGGCCAATTGCTTTTCTTGAATCGCTTACCGAACTTGGCAAAACTACGGGCAATAAAATCACTCTCGACTATTCTGAGCAGGAATCAAATCAGGAAAGTTTGGTATTTCGTCTTACTATCGAAGGTTCGGCCTCCTCTACCGCCAAATATTTAAAACTTCTTGAGCTCATGCCCTATGCCATTACCGTTGAGCATATTAATTGGCAGTCATTGGCACAAAATAGCGGCGAACAGACCGCAGATACTCGCATGTTAATTACCATCCGCGTAAGAAGCAAGCTGTAAATCTTATGCATATTAAAGAGACACTCTCCAAAATTTATCTTAGAAAACTGTCCGCAATGACTTTTAGCCGCGATGCCGTAGCCGTCGGCGCCGCACTGGCTGTTATTGCAGCATTTTTCGCTGTTTTGGCTGTGGATGGATATATGTTTTACGATACTGTCATGCGCCCTCGGGAATTTGGAGCGCCGCACCGGAAAATAATCTTTCCAGACCGCGAAGCAGAGCAACTTCTGCAAACGCTCGACAATCGGCAAAACGAATTTCTGAAAATCCTCGGAGAAAAATAAAAATCGCCCCGCAGACAGGGCGATTTTTATTTAAAGGGACTGTTGCCGAATTATACTTTGGCTGCAATTCCATAAATTCGGTCAAATTTTCCAAAAAATTTCTTGGCTTACCTTGCAGGTAGGCCTCGAACCTCGAATTTCTGAAATTTCGCGACAAAGTGCAATTCGGCAACAGTCCCTTAAAGCCTCAACCGAAAAGTTTGCGATATATAAACGAAGCGATGCAGAAGTGAGTAATAACCATGGGAATAACGACAAGGAGAAAAATAGTCCCCAAAATATATGCGATACTCGTGTAACCGTAGGAAAACAAAAGTCCCACCGCAATTCCCCACACCATCCCCACCAAGCAGGCAAATCGCCGTGGCGGAGGAGTAGGCGGTAAAACCGGGCCACCGGTGAAAAAACGAATGCCGTGGTTATATATCCAGTCGCCAAAGGTGTGTGGCGTAAAAACACCGACCGCGGCGACAGCGGCGACAATATAAAAAACACCGGCGGAGCCCTGCCATAGTCCCCAGAGCACCGCAAAAAAACAAATGGTGGGACTAAAACGCAACCATGGTTCAACATCGGCGAATTGCGCTACATCGCACCGAAATCCTTGCATCTCCAGATTTTTTTGTGTGTGTTTTGGAAGGGGCATAAAAGAAGTTTTTTAGATAGTTTCTAAACTAAAATATGTTTTCCTCCCGCGAGGAATCGAACCTCGATATCCGGCTTAGAAGTCCGGCGTTCTGTCCGTTGAACTACGGGAGGAATAATAGACTTACTCTTTAAAGTATTCTGCTATCTCACCTATCGAAACCTCTTTTTGTTCGCGGGTAGCGAGGTTTTTTATTGCCACCGCTCCTTTTGCTTTTTCGCTTTCACCCATAATCACCACATACGGAATATCTTTTTTTATCGCATAGGCAAGTTGTGCCTGAAACGCGCGGTCTTCGCCCAAGTAAAGCGCGGTATTTATGCCCGCATTCCGCAAACTTTCCGCAATGCCAAAATATTCGCGCGTAAGCGATTGTTCGAGCAGAAACACCAACACTTGCGTATTGGTCGTTCTTTTCTCTGATCTACCCAATTTTTCAAGCCCTGCGTACAGACGGTCAATACCAATCGATATACCCACAGCCGGAATTGGCTGGCCGGTAAAATTCGCAAGAAGATTATCGTATCTCCCGCCCGACGCGATGCTCCCGATTTCCGGCGCTTCGGTCAAAATTACTTCAAATATAATGCCAGTGTAATAACTCAAGCCTCGTACAAGCGAGAGATTAATTTCCCAATTTTTTACACCAAGTGTCTCAAACAACGCGGGCAATTCTTGCAACTCTTCGCCGCCAGGCATTTTTTGAACATCGCTCGCCAGAAAATCTTTTACCTTCTTAGCGGTTTCACCGCTAAGTTCATTCTCCAGTTCTTTTATAATTCCATCAGTGCCGATTTTATCTTTTTTATCAATAATCCGAAGCACTGGCCAAAGTTTTTCTTCGGTAAAACCGGCAATTTTGGGAAGATTATTCAAAAGCTTTCTTGAATTGATTTTAATTTTGTAATTCGAAACACCAAGCTTTGAGAAAATATTTTGCAAAAGCAAAAAAAGCTCGGCCTCCGCTTCCCGTGCGGAACTTCCCACAATATCCGCATCTACCTGTGTAAATTCGCGGTACCGCCCCGCCTGCGGCGATTCACCGCGAAACACTTCGCCAATTTGATAGCGTTTAAAGGGCTTTGGAATATCCGTATTTTCCGCAAGAAACCGCGCAAGCGGGATAGTCAGGTCAAAGCGAAGCGACATGGTTGCATCCTGGCTTTCATCACGCGAGCCTTTAATGTTGAAAATAATTTTTCCCGAATCTTCTTCTCCGCCAGTCAAAACTTCCGTGCGTTCTACCGCCGGAGTCTCAATCGGGTCAAACCCAAAACGCTCGAAGGTTGTTCGGATTTTTGTCATTGCATCATTTTTCCAAATCGCTTCTTTCGGACCGTAGTCCCGAAACCCTCCCGGCAATTCGGCTTTTATCAGTTTTTTCTTGCTTATATCAGTCATAATATAGACCTGCTGGTAAAAAACCCTTCTACTGCAATTTTGTAACGAAATTTTTTAATCAGTAGGTCTTACTTTAAAAATACCATAAATTCTCTTACTTTACAAACCGCTTATATAAGGGTATATTTAAGCAGACTTGTCCCTCTACAATAAAATGGCGGCTATGGTGTAGTGGCAGTCACAGGGGTTTGTGGAACCCTTAGCGCGAGTTCGATCCTCGCTAGCCGCCCTCTTTAAACTCATACGTACTTAAATAGTTTAAAAATAAAAAGCGGGTGTTAGACCGCTTAATTCTCTATTTTTATTTCGCTGATAGTCACACTCCAATTTTCATCAAGCTCCATGAGGTATATGTTCGCATTTCCATCCGGGGGATGCAAAAAAACCTTATATCCAAATTCCAAAAGCTTTTGCGCCACATCATATGCGGCATCTCCCGCTTCACGGCAGAAAAAATCAATACGGGTTTTCATGCCCTTTTCTTTTGCGGCTTCGAAAAATGGAATGCCCTTACTTTTTAGCACATGGTACCGCAGACTCTCCGTATCTCCGCGCTTCATCCAGTAAAGATTATGGCGGGGATCGGCCATATCGGGAATAAAGTTAAATCCTGCCGACAGCAAAGCCATATCAACGCCTCCCCGGGTAGCGCTTGTCACCCAGTCTCGCTCTTCCCCTGTTTCTTCCGCATCAGTAAAAAATAGGTATCCGCTAAGTATTCTGTTTTTTAAATAATCTAAAGTAAAAACCGTCTCACCCATATGTTCCTCCTGTTTATAGAGTCGCATATATAATTATTTTTGTAAATATATATTCACGCTGTGGAGAAAAAACATTGCACGAAATTTTAAATCAAATATACTTAACAATATATGGAACCAGCAGACAAAAAACATATTCTCCTTGTAGAAGACGATGTGTTTATGATTGACCTTCTCGCAAACGAACTTACCCTCGCGGGATTTGAAGTAACCATTGCAAAAACCGGCAAGGAGGGGGTTGAAAAATATGACGAAGCAAAGCCTGATCTTATGATCCTCGATATCCTTTTGCCCGATCAAGACGGATTCGAAACTCTGCGGCAGATACGCAGGAAACCCGGAGGCATCGACGCGAAAGTAATCATTCTTTCCAATATCGCCGAAGGACCGAATATTGATGAAGCAAAACGGCTGGGCGCTCTTGAATATCTCATCAAGGCAAATCTTTCGCTTGCCGACATTGTGGTCAAAGCAAAAAACGCACTTGCGCTCACCGATGCGGCTAAATAAAAACTTCCACACTAAAGCGTGGAAGTTTTTATTTCTGCCTCTTTTTCTTTTTCTTGAATTACAAGCTCCAGCAGTTTTTCAGATCCCTCACGGAGAACTTTTATAGGCACTTTTGAGCCAATAGGCATATTTTCCAAAATATCTTCAATCACCGTTTTTTCCGTAATGGCGGTATTATTGATCTCTACGATAACATCCGCTTCATGGATTCCCGCTTGAAACGCCGCCGAGCCCGGCAATACTGCAGTGTGTCCGGGTATCCCCTCGCGCAAAACAAAAGCACCCACTCCCACGGGGAGCCGGAACTTTTTTTGCAACATGGGATTTAAAAGCACATAGCGGATGCCAAGAAACGGACGGCGAATTCTTCCGAATTTTTTCAATTCATCCAAATCGCGCTTTGCTTTATTGATCGGGATCGTAAACCCTATATTCTGCGCACCGAAAACTATCGCCGCATTGATGCCTATCACTTCGCCGTTCATATTTACTAAAGGTCCGCCTGAGTTTCCCGGGTTTATTGCCGCGTCGGTTTGTATAAGCCCGCGCAATCGCTCGGAATGCCCTTGCATATCGGTCATGGCGTTAATAAAGCGCGAAAGACCGGAAACGATTCCAGCGGAAACTGTATTCTGAAATTCACCAAGTGCCGTGCCAACCGCTACGACCGACTGCCCAAGCTCAATACCGTCGGAATTGCCCAGCGAAATCGTTGGCAAGTCTTTCGCTTCTATTTTCAAAATAGCTACGTCGTTCATGGGATCTCGCGCCAGCACTTTCGCGGGATAGGTGTCTTCCTCCGAGGTGGTAACCAAATACTCCGCATTTTCATCATGCACGACGTGTTTATTCGTCAAAACGAGACCGGAGGGATCGATAATAAAACCGGAACCGCCGCCGATTTTAACTTTTCCGCCAGAAGTATGCGGCAATTCGTCTTCAGGTGGCGGAGGATCAATATGGTCTCCGTGCGGCACCATAAGCTCATATGGCCGTTCGCGCAAAAGATCTTCATAATCCTTCCCTACCACAATGCTTACCACCGCAGGAAGCACTTTTTTTACGACATCGATTGTTTGTTGCTCGTGATTCATAAATATATCCAACCAGCGACTAATAACTAGTCACTAGAAAATTTAATCCTTAATTTATTAATCCTCTATTACCTGTATATATGATATTAACATACTAGCGCGAACTTCAAAAATGAAGCAAATCGTGGTAGAATGCCAGGATAACGGCAATAAATTGCCCTCGTAGCTCAATGGATCAGAGCAGCGCCGTCCTAAGGCGTTGATGTAGGTTCGATTCCTACCGAGGGTACCAAGACAAAACTTTTCGGTTTTTGAGAAGCTGAAATACGGGACGCGCGAAGAGTGTCCCACTGGTTCCCCCCCCCATTTTTCCAAACGAATTCGGAGCGCCGCCTTCGGCGGTGCGGACTGTTTTTTCGCCGAGGGGTGCGAGCCAATCATTCGTTGCTTAAGCTTGAACCTATTCTTGTATTTTTAATCAGAAAGGAATATTTTAAATCGTATTCATATGTCGGCTATGCTTTCAAATATTATTCGTAATATAACATCTTGAGCTTGCCGCCAAAGAAAAACTTTTTAGCCGGGTGGCGAGTGGCAACGAATGGCGGGCTGGCTTCCCTAGTCTGGTTTCGTTTAGGAGTTTCGGATAAAATGAGTTCAAGTCAGACTGCAAAGACAAACAATTCATAACTTATGGAAAAAGAATTCCGCAAAGAACAAAACCCCTTGCAAAATCTTGCAGATAGACTTGATACTTTGCAACAACAAGAGAATAACGGACGCGGCGTTTCTTGTGTTAAAACATTAGTTTTTTATTTGCAAGCGGGAGATATAGAAAAAGCGAGAGCGGTTTGTTTGAACGAAGCGGACAAGATTGTCAATTATCCTAAAATAAGAAAAATTATACAACAAGAATTATTTTCCGGGGTTTACGAGAAAGATATTCCGCCGCATTTCAGAACCTCATCCGATCATATTTATGATAAGAGACAATAGACCTACTGATTAAAGATTTTCGTTACGAAATTTCAATTCGCGCCAAAATCGTTGAATAAATTTTGCGGCCTACCTGTAAGGTAAGCCAATAAATTTTGAGACGATTTTGGCCGAAATTATGAAATTGCAGTAGATATCAGTGGGTCTAATAGGTATTCAAGTGCAACAAACTATGAAAATTCGTATCAAGCGCATTGACAAGACACTTCCCTTGCCGGAATATAAAACATCAGGCGCGGCGGGATTTGATTTCACTGCACGAGTGGCCACTGTGATCCCCGCTAAAAGCATCGGCTATGTCCCCCTCAATGTGGCAATCGGCCATCCAAAAAACCACATGCTCCTTATGGCCGCGCGCAGTTCGCTCCACAAAAAAGGAGTTATGATGGCAAACGGTGTCGGCATCGGCGATGAAGATTTTTCCGGTGACAACGACGAATATCGCGCCGCGCTCTATAATTTTACCGAAAATCCCGTCATCATCGAGCGCGGCGAGCGGATAGTACAGGGAGTTTTCAAGGAAATCGCCCGCGCCGAATGGGACGAAGTCGATAGTTTAAGCGCCCCTTCCCGCGGCGGATTTGGAACAACTGGGCAAATATAATATTCTTCGAGCTAGTTTATCCTAATGAAAATCGGGAAGAAGACGACTTATTTTCAATAAAGGGCCTATAGTTCAGTGGTAGAACGCATCCATGGCATGGATGAGGCGAGGTTTCGATTACCTCTAGGTCCATTTCGTTACAATCTATTACAATCTGTGCCAATGTGTTCCATTAAACAGCATTGTTGCTGTTTTTTGTTACTCAGACTTTGCTTATTGACAAAGCTATTTATAATTGTATTATAAGAATAGTTCGTTTCTTGCCTACAATATACCTTCAAGTGCAACACTGTGGATAAGTGTTAGTTGATAAAAACTGTTCTTCAAAAACCTCTTTAGGAGTACGAAATCCCAAACACTT
>JACOYX010000025.1:0-40996 GCA_016181585.1 Candidatus Sungiibacteriota bacterium
TCGAGGCCTATCGGCTTAGATAAGTCAAGAAATTTTGAAGCGATTTTGGCCTAAATTAAGAAATTGCAGTAGAAGTATATTTGCGCAGTAGGTCTAATGATGTTTGTGGTGATTATAACCCGTCTCATGATGTATTTTTGATAGGATTCTATGCAATTCTGAATAATCATAAAAAATAAGACGAATATATTCGTCTTATTAGTGTAATATCAAATAATGATAAAAGTTCCGTCTTTTTGATCCTGTTTTCGCGGCTCACGTTTAACAGTGTGTCTTGGAATATATCTACCAAGGTAGCGTTGCTGTTTTTTTGTAAAGTTATGCCAATAATATTCTTCTCTGCGAAAAATCTGATCATTTGTTTCACAATTGATACGGCGTTTTGAAAGCTTGTGAAGTGCCTCATGAAGTAATACTTTTGCGGCGGGTGTATCGGGGGGGTCGTGTGTTAAATACACTGATTTATGGCCATGCGTCATTATACCATGGAGCAGTTGATTCGGATTATCCGGAGCGACAATAAGATCATCTTTTCTATAAATTGCCTCTAATTGTTCAATGGCGCATATTATTTTTCGGAACATATTGTCAATTCTTTTTTTGCCCGAGAATGGAAATTTCCCTCTTTGTCTCTTTTTCATACGGATCTCCGTAATGTGAAAGATCTGTTTCTTCAATTAAGATTACGGTATTTTTGATTTATTGACAAATTGCCATGTTTCCTTCTATACTGGTTAATGTACGGTCCGTGGAAACGGGCCTTTATTCTTAAATAAATTCAAAATTAAAAATTAAAAGATCAAAATTAAGGTATCGCCCTTCGCGGTGGTTTATATAAATAAGCACCACTTGCCCGTCACGGCGGGCGGAACACCATAATTTTACATTTTGATTTTTACATTTTGATTTTCCAACGTGGATCTTAAATCATTTACGCAGGCAATCCAGCAGATTGCCGACGAAAAGGGCATTCCGCGCGAGCGCATTATCGAAACTATCGAAATGGCGCTCTCCGCCGCATATAAGCGCGATTATGGCAAGAAAGGTCAGATTGTACGCGCAACGCTTGATCCGGACAAGGGGAAACTTGTGTTCCGGCAGGTTAAAATTGTGGTGGATGAGACAATGATAAAGTCCGAAGAAGAGGTAAAAGCGGAAGAAGAAGAGCGCATGCGGAGAACGGAAGAAGCGGCCGCAGGCGGGCAAAACGTATTGCAGGAGCCGTACGATCGTGGGGATGATGAAGAAGCAACTACGCTCGGCGAAGAGATAAAAAAAGTCCGTTTTAATCCGGAAAAGCACATCATGCTTGAAGAAGCGCAGGCTATTCAATCGGACATAAAACCGGGTGATTCACTGGAATTTCCTTTAGAAACGCATGATGAGTACGGCCGTATTGCCGCGCAAACAGCAAAACAGGTTATTTTACAGCGCATTCGCGAGGCGGAGCGGGAATCGGTGTTTGATGAATTTAAAAATAAAGAAGGTGAATTGATTAGCGGTATTGTGCAACGAATCGAGGGACACAATGTGTTTATCGATATGGGCCGCACTGTGGGGCTTTTGCCGCCAGAAGAACAGCTTCCCCGTGAACGCTACCGCGTGGGTGAGCGGATAAAAGCGCTCCTTTTGGCGGTGGAAAAAAATGTACGGGGCCCGGGGGTGTTTCTTTCTCGTTCTCATCCGCGTCTTTTAAAGAAACTTTTTGAAATAGAAGTGCCGGAAATAACCGCAGGGACAGTGGAAATTAAATCGGTGGCGCGAGAACCGGGATCTCGCTCCAAGGTTGCGGTGCATTCCAATGAAAACGCGATTGATCCGGTAGGCTCGCTGGTAGGACAGAAAGGTATTCGCGTTTCAACGGTTATCAGCGAACTTTCAGGCGAGAAAATCGATATTATCGAGTGGTCGGCGAAACCGCAGGAATTTATCGCGCATGCACTTTCTCCGGCAAAAGTATTGAATGTGGAAATTGACGAGCGCCGCAAAGAGGCGCGGGCAATGGTGCCGGACAATGAGCTTTCGCTTGCAATTGGCAAAGGTGGACAAAATGTACGCCTTGCGGCCAAGCTTACCGGATGGAAAATAGATGTCCGGTCAGATAAAGAGCTGGTGCCTGCGGAAGCAGAGCAAGCGGAGGAACAATCACAGGAATCGGCGGATGGAGCCGAAAAAAAAGAGTCGGAGAAATAAAAATCAGAATCACGAAGCATGAATTATGAATCATGGAAAATGCAGAAATTTTTAATTGCATAATTCATGATTCTTGATTCATGATTCCATTTTATGCTTCTATTTCCTATTATTACCTCAATCGTTTCTATCGTTTTTGCAATACTTTTAATGTATTTTATCAAGCAATATCCGGCAGGTTCTGGAAAACAGCTTGAAATCTGGCAAGCGATTAAAGAAGGGTCACGTGCGTATTTAAGAAGGCAAAACACTACTGTATTTATTGTTGCCGTGGTTTTGGGTGTTTTGATCTGGATGCTTTTCGGATCCGGTACTGCTTATGGCTTTTTCATTGGTGCGTTTGCATCAGCCCTTGCGGGATACCTTGGCATGATGACGGCAGTGGATGCGAATGTGCGCACCACGGAAGCCGCCAAACACGGACTTGCCCGCGCGTTTCGTGTGGCATTTCTTGGGGGTTCCGTAACGGGATTTTTGGTGGTTGGTTTGGCGCTTTTTTCCGTCAGTATTTTCTATTTTTTCATGCGTGATGTATCACCCCTTGTCGGTTTGGCATTCGGCAGTTCGCTTATTTCCGTATTCGCACGGCTCGGCGGAGGCATATATACCAAAGGCGCGGATGTGGGTGCGGATTTGGTGGGAAAAGTGGAGGCGGGTATTCCCGAAGATGATCCACGCAATCCGGCTGTCATTGCGGACAATGTGGGAGACAACGTGGGAGATTGTGCCGGTATGGCGGCGGATCTTTTTGAGACTTACGCGGTAACCGCTATTGCCGCAATGCTTTTAGGGTCTCTCCTCTACCCTGGGGAGGAAATTATGGTTATACTTCCGCTCTACATAGGCTCAGTGGCGATTATTGCTTCGATTATCGGAAGCTTTATGGTGCGCATACGCGCAAATGCGGAGCAGACGAGCATTATGGGCGGGCTTTACAAAGGACTTATCGGTGCTTCTGTCTTTTCTGTTTTGTTTATCTGGGTGGTATTTGCGTCCTATATTGAGCGTTCGTTGGTAAATCAGTACTTTATTGCCTCTCTTATGGGTATTGCGGTAACGGCGTTTATCGTGCTGGTTACTGAATACTATACTTCTAAAAAATTCCGGCCGGTAAAAACTATCGCCCGCGCTTCACTCACGGGGCATGGCACAAATATTATCATGGGTTTGGCGTTTTCTATGGAAGCCACCGCGCTTCCGGTTTTGATCATCTCCGCCGGCATGCTCTTTGCCTATCTTGCGGCGGGGCTTTACGGTATTGCGCTTGCCGCAATGACCATGCTTGCAATGGCAGGCATTATTGTAGCCATAGATTCATTTGGGCCTATTACCGATAATGCAGGTGGTATTGCGGAAATGGCGGGACTTCCCGAATCGGTGCGTGCCGTTACCGATCCGCTGGATGCCGTGGGAAACACCACAAAAGCGATCACTAAGGGCTATGCCATTGCTTCAGCAGGCCTTGCGACGCTCGTGCTTTTTGCTTCATATATAGAAGAACTAAAAAACTTCGGCCACGAAACGGTATTCGTGCTTTCTGATCCATATATCATTGTCGGTCTTTTGGTGGGAGCGATGATGCCCTATCTTTTTGGCTCTATGGCCATGCGGGCTGTCGGGAAAGCGGCGCAAGGAGTGGTGGAGGAAGTGCGCCGGCAGTTCCGCGATATTAAAGGCATTATGGAAGGCACCGCAAAACCGCAGTACGACAAAGCCGTTGATATTGTGACCAAATCGGCAATTCGGCAAATGATTATCCCGTCTTTGATCCCTATCGCAGTTCCCGTGCTTATGGTAATGATTTTTGATGGGCATGAGGCGGAGACGCTTGGGGGACTTTTAATCGGCTCGATCGTTACCGGACTTTTTGTGGCACTCTCCATGACATCGGGAGGTGCGGCATGGGATAACGCCAAAAAATTTATTGAGGAGGGTAATTACGGCGGGAAAAAATCCCTTGCGCATCAAGCGGCGGTAACGGGAGATACTGTCGGTGATCCGTATAAAGATACTGCGGGTCCTGCGATCAACCCGATGATTAAAATAGTGAATATTGTGGCGTTATTGTTGGTGAGGCTAATGTAAAGAGTATTTTTGGTGTCATTCTGAGCCTGCCCGTCTGCTGTCTTAGGCCGTCTGCGACAGCCAGACTAGGCAGCAGACAGCGGCCATGGCGACAGCGAAGAATCTCATTACTATGCAAAATCTTTTTTATGTATACATTGCCACGAATAAATATAATACTAGACCTACTGCGTAAAGATTTTCGTAACGAAATTTCTTAATTTAGAGACAAAATCGCTGAATAAATTTCGAGGCCTATCGGGCTTAGATAAGCCAAGAAATTTTGGGGCGATTCCGGGCCTAAATTAAGAAATTGCAGTAGAAGTATCTTTGCGCAGTAGGTATACTGTGCTTTACACGGGAGTAATCAACAGTTTAACGCGTCGCATGCACGAACATAGGAATAAATTGAAAGAGATGACAATTTTTTCATGAACTACAAATGTAACAAACTACCCCATTCGGAGATAGAAGTGGAAATCACCCTTCCTTTTGCCGAGTTTGAATCGCAGGTGAAACGTGCGGTTGTTTTGCTTTCCGAGGAAATAGAAATTGAAGGATTCCGCAAAGGAAAAGCACCGTATGAGATGGTGAAACAACGGATTGGAGAGGCGGCGATTTATGAGCGAGCGGCGGATATTGCGGTGCGTAAAGTTTGGTCTGAAGTATTTGACCGAATGACCGTATTGGGCGAACTTTCTGCGGAAAATCCGCTGATAGGGCGTCCCGAGGTTTCGATAACGAAGCTCGCGCCGGGAAACGATTTGGAATTTAAGGTTAAAATCACCATTCTTCCTTCCGTGAAACTTCCGGATTATCAGGCAATCGCCAAGAGAGTGCGGGGGGAGAAAAAAGAAATTGCTGTGGAAGATAAAGAAATTGACGAAGCACTCAATTGGCTTCGGGATTCGCGGACAAAACTTGTGACAGTGGACCGTGAGGCGAAAAAAGGAGACCGCGTAGAAGTTGATTTTCAAATCAGCCGCGGGGGGGTGAAAATAGAAAATGGCGAATCAAAAAATCATCCGCTTATTTTAGGACAAGAAAAGTTTCTTCCAGGTTTTGAAGGTGCGGTAATGGGCATGAAAAAGGGAGATAAGAAAGAATTTACCCTTGAAATCCCGAAAAATTGGCATGACGACGCGCTGGCCGGCAAACCATTTGATTTTTCGGTTACTATGGGACTTGTGCAGGACAGACAAACACCGGAGGCGACGGATGAATTTGCTAAAACTTTAGGCAATTATGAATCACTGGATGCATTGAAGGCGAATATTAGGGAAGGACTGGAGACCGAGAAAAAAGAAAAAGAAAGTCAGCGGATAAAAGCGCTTATGATTGAAGATATCGCCAAACAAGCAGAAATTGATGTGCCGGAGACGTTGGTTACTTCCGAGCTTGAGAAAATGAAACAAGAGCTTGATGCGAATATCACACAGGTCGGCATGAAATGGGAGGATTATCTTTTGCATATTAAAAAGAGTGAAGAGGATTTAAAAAGAGATTGGCGTGAAGAGGCAGTGCGCAGGGTACGGATTGCCCTCTGCCTTCGTGCAATAGCCAATGAGGAACATGTGACGGCACCGGAGGAGGAAATAGCCGAACGGGCGCAACAATATTTACAGCGCTTCGGTTCTATTAAAGAGGCGGAGAAAGCCATTGACCCTGAAGCGTTGAGAGAGTATATTCGTGGCATTGTTCGGAATGAAAAGGTGTTTAGTGCGCTGGAAAATATAAAATAACAAATTTATCTTATGAATAACGAAATCAATAATCAATATCTAATTCCAACAGTTATCGAGAAGTCGCAATTCGGCGAGCGGGCGTATGATATTTATTCGCGGCTTTTACGGGATAGGATCATTTTTCTCGGCGGGCAGATTAATGACGGCATGGCAAACGCCATTATTGCGCAACTCCTGTTTTTGGAGTCGGAGGACGAAAAAAAGGATATCAAGCTCTACATAAACTCCCCCGGAGGCTCGGTTTCGGCGGCTTTGGCGATTTATGACACGATGCAATATGTAAAGCCTGATGTAGCGACAATAACCATCGGTATTGCGGCATCGGGTGCGGCATTGCTTCTTTCCTCCGGCGCAAAAGGCAAGCGATTCGCGCTACCCAACGCCGAAGTGCTTATTCATCAGGTTATGGCTGGTGGCATTGAGGGTCAGGCCACGGAAATTGAAATTTCCGCAAAACATATTTTACGCTTGAAAGCGCTTTTGAATGAAATTCTTGCCAAACACACAGGGAAACCGGTCTCGCAAGTGGAAAAAGATACCGACCGCGATTATTATATGACCGGAGAAGAGGCTAAAAAATACGGTATCATAGATGAAATCATCAAACGAAAAATACCCAATGGAAAATAAAGAGTCTGTTGCCGAATACCACTTTGGCTGCAATTGCATAAATTCGGTCAAATTTTGAAGCGATTTTGGCGCGAATTGAAATTGCAGTAGAATCATCTTTAATCAGGGGTCTGTTGCCGAATACCATTCGTTCCGAAAATGATGAATTTATAGACAAAATTGCTGAACAAACTTTGAGGCCTATCTGGAATATAAGCCAAAAAGTTTTGAAGCTATTTTGGCAGAAATTCATCATTTGCAGGAGAAATGGGTCCATACAATTACCCTTCCGTCAATAGGTTTTTAAGGAGGCTATCCCCCGTCATTTCATGGGGTTTTTTAAGTTCCAGGAGGTCAATGATGGTAGGCGCGATGTCAGTCAGAATTCCGCCGATTTCTGCTTTTTTTTCGGCTATTTTTTCAGGACTGCGGGGAGTTTGCCGCTTAAAAGCTGAGCCGACGAGATAAAAAGGCACGGGGTTGAGCGAGTGTTCGGTTATTTTTTCTCCCGTCATAACACTGCGCTTGAGTTCTATATTGCCGTGGTCCCCTGTGATGAGTAAAACGCTTTCCGGATTATTGAGAATAAGATCGGTAAGTTCTCCTAAAATACCGTCGAGAGTTTCTACGGCACGGATGGCGGATTGGTAGTTGCCGGAGTGCCCTACCATATCGGCATTGGCAAAATTAGCGATAATGACGTCGTGTGTATTAAACTTTTCGACGATTGTTGATGCAACTTCTTTTGCACGCATTTCCGGCACTTCGTCAAAATGGGCGGCTTGCACCGAAGGGATCAAGGCTCGCTCTTCTCCCTCAAATGGCGTTTCAATGCCCCCGTTCAAAAAATAGGTAACATGCGCATATTTTTCCGTTTCGGCGATATGGAGGTGAGTGAGCTTTTCTTCGGAGAGCACCCGTGCCAATGGCCAGTTTATATCAAGCGGCGGAAATGCAGTGACCGCTTTTATTCCCTTCTGATATTCGGTCATCGTGACAGTGAATAGGTTTTCTATGGGTGCGCGGGGAAAGTCTTGGAAATTTTCTTCGACAAATGCGCGGGTAAGCTGACGCATGGAATCCTCGCGGAAGTTAAAAAAAATCAATGCATCCCCTTTTTTCACCAAATTTTTCTCGCCGGCTTTGCTTTTTATATACGCAGGCTCGATAAATTCATCCATAATACCGCGATTGTACGAGTCTTGAAGATGCGCGGAAACCGACTCGACCTCTGTTCCTTTTTTGTCTGCAAGAAGTTCATATGCCACTTTGGTGCGATCTTCGTTCCCTTCGCGATCCATGGCATAAAACCGTCCGATGACCGAAGCAAGTTCGGCATGCGGCCACGATTTTGCAATGCGCTCTTCAAGCATTGCATAAAACTTTGCTCCTTCATTGGGCGGCGCATCTTTGCCGTCACTGAATGCATGAATGCATACCTGAACCTCGCGTGCTTGGGTGAGGTTGAGCAGGGCGTAGAGGTGGTCTATATAGCTATGCGCGGAACCGGAGGATATAAGGCCGGCAAGGTGAACGACGCCGTTGTTTTTTCTTGCGTGCGCAATCGCCTTAAGAAATGCCTCATTTTTTTCAAATGTGCCATCGTAAATGGCGGAGATGATGCGCGGAAGATGATGATAGATCACACGCCCAGCGCCGATAGTTAGATGACCCACCTCTGAATTTCCCGGCTCTCCCCAAGGAAGCCCAACAGCCACACCGGAGGCCTGCAGGGTAGTAAAAGGGAACCATTGATCGAGAAACTGCAAATGGGGTATCTCGGCGGATGCCACGGGATTTCCAGAGGTTTCAAGCGAAACACCGAAGCCGTCAAGGATAATTAAAATAAGCGGTTTTGGACGAGACATAATGATATTATAATCTAAATCTGTTGATTTGTAACGGTAACATAAAGTGTAAATATAAAAATGCAAAATGACAATATAAAATGCAAAATTATATAAATATATCTCACTCACTGCGGCGAACGAGGGGATTCCAGAATTTTTCATTTTGTCCAGCCTGTCGTCTTAGACCATCTGCGACAGTCAGACTAGATCACAGGCGGCTTAAGGATATTTCAATTTTACATTTTTATGGTTGACATCAGAAACGTATTTTGTTACGGTAAGGTTGCAGTTAACGAAAGGTGGTTTTAAAAGCAAAGAGGAGAAAATAACAGGATCGGTTTCCAGCTAAACACTGGAAATGATAAAAACAAGACAATGCGTACGAGCATGTATTTAACTTTACTTCGCCATTTATTCAATCGTGAGACGAATAGAGTAAGTAATCCCCTCTTATCACTCGGGGAATTTATCCTTCTTCCGCACTAATTGCGCGGTAGTTTTTCCGTACGCACTGTCAAAGGGATTTGTTGAACATTTTACCGGATTTCTGTTGTTTTTTAACATTTTATGGAATTATTTTTATTTGGAGCGGGCGGAATAGCGCTGGGAGCCATAGTGGGCTACGTCGCGCGCCAGCTCTTGGTACAGCAGAGAAGCAATTCGATTGAGGCTCGGCTGAAAAAATTGATCGAAGACTCGAGGGCCGAAGCCAAAGAAACTCTGCTTGAAGCCAAAGAAAAGGCGGCAAAAGTGCAAGAAGACGCGAAGCGCGAGGAAAAAGAGCGGCTTCAACAATTGCGGCGTCTTGAGGAACGCTTAATAGATCGGGAGACATCTATTGATCGAAGGATGCAGGAGGGGGAGAAGAAAAATAGAGAATTGGAAGAGCGTATCGAACGGGTAAAGCAGATAAAAACGGAGGTTGAAGAATCTAAGGGTAAAATCGGAAAAGAGCTTGAGCGGGTTTCCGGCCTTTCCAAAGAGGACGCTATTAAGGAGGTTATGAGCCATGTTGAGAAAAATCACTCGCAAGACCTAATGGCACGGGTGAAAAAACTGGAGCAAGTCGGCGTGGAAGACTTGGAGCGGCGTGCAAAAAACATTTTGACAGCGATTATTCAGCGTCTTGCCACTTCCACCACTTCTGAACTTACGACCACTACCGTCTCAATCCCATCCGACGATCTTAAGGGTAAAATAATCGGCCGTGAGGGAAGAAATATCAAGGCGCTGGAACGGGCGGCTGGGGTGGAAATTATCGTAGACGATACGCCGGGTTCGATTGTTATTTCCTGTTTTGATCCGGTACGCAGGCAAATTGCGCGCGTCGCTATCGAAATGTTGATTCAGGACGGCCGCATCCAACCTGCGCGTATCGAAGAAACCGTCGAAAAAGCGCGCGAGGAAATTGAAAAGCAGGTGCGCGAGGCAGGAGAAAAAGCGGCCTATGAGGTAGGGATTTTTGACCTTGACCCCCGACTTTTGCTTTTAGTGGGGCGTCTTACCTTTCGCACGAGCTACGGACAGAATGTATTACAGCATTCCATAGAGATGACGCATCTTGCGGCTATGATCGCGGAGGAAGTCGGCGGTGATGTGATGATCGCCAAAAAAGGCGCGCTTTTGCACGACATTGGCAAGGCGGTAGACCATGAAGTTACCGGCACGCACGTAGAGATTGGCCGGAGGATTTTGCAAAAATTCGGCGTGGATACACGAGTAATTCAGGCCATGCAATCGCACCACGAAGAATATCCGTATGAAACACTGGAATCAATAATTGTACAGACCGTAGATGCGATTTCCGCTTCCCGTCCGGGGGCGCGGCGTGATACGCTGGAGGCATATATCAAGCGGCTTGCGGATTTGGAACGCATTGCCACATCGTTTCCGGGCGTGGAAAAAGCTTATGCTATTTCCGCAGGACGCGAGATTCGCATTTTCGTGACGCCGGACAAGATAAATGATTTTGAGGCAAGAAATCTGGCGCGCAATGTTGCCGTACAGGTTGAAGGCGAGTTAAAATACCCCGGAGAGATTAAGGTGATGGTAATTCGGGAAACAAGGGTGATTGAGTTTGCCCGGTAATACAACTTCCCGGATCAAACATTCGCCTTAGCAATACTTTTTTGTTACGACCTAAAGTGTAAATAACTAAAACAGTGAATAAAGTATAAAGTTGTAAGACATAATTGTATTTACTTTAAACTTTATACGTTAAACTGTTCAACTCTACTATATGAACAAAACAGGCATTATTGATGCGGTATATGAAAAAATAGGAGGCACTAAAAAAATCGCGGAAGACGCGGTAGAAACGGTATTTGATTCAATTACTGCGGCGCTCGCAAAGGGCGACGAGGCGGCGATTTCTGGTTTCGGCACGTTTGTGGTAAAAAAGCGTGCGGCGCGAATGGGGGTAAACCCGCGCACCGGCGAGAAGATCCACGTTGCGGCTACACAAACCCCAAAATTCCGTGCAGGAAAAGGTCTCAAGGAAGCGGTGAAATGACCAATGTTGATATAAATTATTAAAACCTCCTGCACCATCGGGAGGTTTTAATTTTCAAGTGTGCGCCGACGATGAAACGGCATGCATAGTTCTTTGAAAGGAGCGTATTTTAGTGAGAGAATTTTTAGGCGAGTATAAATTTTACTTCAAGCGCATGTGGCTTACTCCCCTATTTCATATAAGCTGGATTGTTGCCATAAAAATGACGACACAAGGCTTCGAAAAATGCTTGGCATTTATTGCAATTGCGATAATATTTCCGATCCTTGTGGCAAAATATCGCCATATGGGCGAGTAAAATAGTAAACCCCTCCGATAATCGGAGGGGTTTTAAATTAACTATATGAGGATTTTAAGGGTCTCCTGCCGAATACCATTCGTTCCGAAAATGATGAATTTCTAGACAAAATTGCTGAACAAACCTTGAGGTCTATCTGGAAGATAAGCCAAAAAGTGGATACCCTTTAAAATCACGGTGGCGTTTTCTTGGATTTGACAAGATTGCTTAAATGGTGTAGAACTAAGTAAAATTCACTAGGAGGTGTCTATGGACACGAAGCGTATGACTTTCCTATGTTTGGCCACTATGGCAACTTTGGCCATAATGGTCGCGCTTGTACGCGCCGACGAGGGGTGCGCGGAGTACGAGTGCCCTCCAGCGGCCGGAGAGGATGGTATCGTAAAGGATGGGTGTAGAGGGTTTTTTGAGTTTCCCTCACTCGAGGGAGAGTTCACCATATGGGACAGTCAACTCGGGGAAACCCCGAATGAAATATGTTTGGGTGGCAATATCAATGCCGCCACGACGGTGAATTTGGAAAATACAGATTTAACAAATGCGCAACTTCGTTTTTTGACGGGAGAGAAGGTTGTCGCATACGGTGAATATCGAGAAGAAGAAGGTGAGGCGACCAAGTATGTATTCACCAAATTGGTGATATACGTTCTCTCCCGTCCCAAAAAGTAAAGTTTTTAACCAAAGGCACGCCTTGCAGAAGCAAGAAACGGCCTTTTTATTTTAGTGTAACCCCAATTTCTTTTTGATTCTTATAGCTAAGTCTGGCAATGGCCAGTCTTTTTTAATAAGAAAGTCACTAATCTCAAAATTTTCGGCTTCGCTTTTAATTTCCGGATCATCCAAGTTTGTCAGTACCACCACGGAGGCGGTTTTACCCCAGTCGTCTTGTCTTAATTGCTTTAGGAAGTTCATTCCGGACATTTCTTTTACAATGAGGTCCAGCAAAATTAAATCAGGGTGCTCCTGAAGCGCAATTTTCAATCCTTCTTCGCCGCTATTCGATTCAAAAACATTCAACCAGCTGTTTTTGAGGCTTTCCACTAAAGACTGCCGCATGACTTCGTTGTCTTCTATGATTAAGATAGTTTTAATTTGGTTCATTGTTGTATTGGTATTTTAACATAAAAAGTGGTTCCCCGTCCGCTTTGGCTTTCAAACCAAATTTTCCAGCCAAAATTATCACAAATTGTCTTTATGATAAAAAGACCGAGTCCCGTGCCGGTTTTTTTTATTTCTTGAGCCATATTGGAACGAAAGAATTTAGAAAAAATCTTTGGTTTGTCCGCTTCAGCGATCTCGGGGCCATTATTTTGTGATGAGAAAAGGTAGTGGATGTCTTGTTTTTCCAGCGTTATCACAACCCTGCCTGCTGTCCGGTCGGAATACTCTGCGGCATTGTAAATAAGGTTGGCAAATACTTGCAAAGCCATCGATTTATTGGTCGTCAAAGGAAAACTTTCTCCTTTGACATCGAAAGAGAATTCTACCCTTGGATTCGCACCTTTTACCGTTTTTATAATCGCCTCCACTTCAAGATTTAAGTCAATAATTTCTCGTTTTAAATCCTTCTTCCCTACTCGTGAAAGAATGAGCAAATCATCAACAAAACTGGAAAGACTCTTATTCTGTTTATAAATTTCCTCTATTTTATTTTTGTCTTCGCTGGTGATGGCTGCGCTTTGCGTCAATGACTCTATGAGCCAACGGATGCTCACAAGCGGGTTTCGGAGTTGATGACCTATTATAGAAATAAACTCTTCCCGAAACTGTTCCTTTTGTTTTTTATCGGTAATCTCCGGCTCGATGGACATAAAAAACTTAATGTCCCCTTTTTCATCTAGTATGGGAGTGATATAGTCGTCCTGCCAGTATTCTGTTCCGTCTTTCCTGATATTTTTCACCTCCCCTACAAACGGTTTTTTATCTGTTTTGATTGTGTTCCACAATTTTTCATAATATTCTTTCGGCATATGCCCACCCCACAATTCATTTGGATGCCGGCCAATTGTCTCTTGAGCAGAATAGCCGCTCAATTTTTCCCATGCTTTATTGGCAAATAATATTTTGGCATCAGGGTCAGTAATTAAAATAGCCTGATTCGCTGACGCAAACATTGATTGCAAAATATCAGTTTTCTCTTCGAGCCAATTCATTGATTTTTCTACAAAAGCATTCACTGCCACATCTACCAAGCGAGGCTCGGCAGATGTCTGATCTATCGGCCTAGACGGAAAGTCCATAAAAAACTTAACCAGATCAGTTCTGCTCACAATGCCCATAACCTTTCTTTGAGAGTCAATAACCGGAATGGGATTTACTCTATGGTGCAAAACAAAAGCCGCGACAGTTTCCTCCAGCGTGGCGTTTTCTGCGAGAGTCAAAGGGTCGCCGTTCATAATACCGCCAACTTTGATTGATATAAAGGCGTCGAACTCCTTTTTTGTCCCAAAATTTTCTTGGGTAAATTTCTGTAAAATTTTCTGCAATGTTGGAATATGGATTGCAGAATCAATATTGATAAAATCGTATTCTGTTAAAATTCCCAATAGTGTATTATTTTTATCAATAACGGGAAGGCCGTTCAATCTGTTTTTATAAAGTATCTTTGCAGCTTCAAAAAGCGAAGTATCGGGAGAAAGAGAAATAACTTCTCTCGTCATTATATCTTGTACTGTTTTTTTGTTGACTAGCGTCATGGGGTCTCCGTTAAGAAGCCGTTTAAAAAGTAGACCTGCCAATTAAAGATTTTCGTTACGAAAGAGACTTTTCCGACGGTTTCTAAAGGTTGATATGGCTTGGCGCAAAAGTTCACGATTTTAAAATAGACTGCATGATTATGTTATAACAAAACAGGTTAGTACACAACGTAAGAACTTGGCTTAAAACAAGAATAGACCTACTGCGTAAAGATTTTCGTAACGAAATTTTTTAATTTAGAGACAAAATCGTTGAATAAATTTCGAGGCCTATCGGCTTAGATAAGCCAAGAAATTTTGAAGCGATTTTGGCCTAAATTAAGAAATTGCATTGCAGTAGAAGTATATTTGCGCAGTAGGTCTAATATCTTTTTGATACCAAATTTTACATAAATCAAAACCGCCGGGAGAACCATGCGGCGGGTTTTTTCCGGTTGACTTCTGATGTAATGTGACGTGCTGTGGCCACATAAATAGTGATACTTTTGTCAATAGAGCGGATCAGTACGACATGAAAACTTATTTCAAATTCATTCTCGAGAAAATCCAAATTCTTCAAGTACCCCGCTAATTTTAGCTATATTGCCCTGCATTACGGTAACGAAAAAACCCATAAGTGACTTCTGCCTTATTTCAAAAACATCATCGGGTTTGCCATCTTCGCCAAAAAATCTTACCTCCATTGGTTTATCCCGACTTACCTGAAGGCAAGTCATTTTTCCCTCGCGATGTTCCGGCTTATTCATAAGAAATTTTCCAAAATCTTGCAATGCTAAAGGAGACAAAGACCGTTTTTCTTTCAATTTCCACATTGAAACGGCGTTTTCAGGTTTATTTTCAAAAGATTTTTCCAAATCCGTAAAATTAATATAATAGATTCTATTTTCTCGTACTAACTCATTTAAAAAGTCGCCTCGTCAGTATATTTACGACTTCGCTCGAACCTACTTTATCAAAAATTCCTAACGCTGTGAACGCCTCCGCGCCCCGCCAAAGGCGGGGCTACGCCTCAACAAAATTTTCTTTTCAATTTTTCTGATTTCGCACTCCACCCCCACCAAAAAAAATGGCACTTATAGCATCCTTATTTGTGGAGCATCTTACATGCTATCAAACTCTGGTAAAAACGCAACAACATAATCCACCTTTTTTGAAACAGGTTCTAATCTCGTTTTACGGGCATAAATAGTCAGTTTCTGGCTGATTTCTTTTTTAAAAAACCATCATTATCGTTGACAAGCTGATACACCTGTGCTAACTTTACAATTAGCTCTCGAAAGGAGTCAATTATGGCACATACTGCCACTCCCAATACATTTGTTGTACTTGAAGGTCTTATGTATGAGGACGATGCGAAAAAGATTGTGCAATTATCAAAACAGTTCTTATCCGCATACCGCATAGAACATCATATTACTTGTGGCCAATGTCAGGCGGAAATATATGCTACTGAATATTTAACGAATTGCCCGCGATGCAATAATTTTCTTTGGACAAACGCAAAATATGAGAAGTGCTAATGAAATCGCACTACACAGCACTCAAATTCCTGCCATTATGGCGGGAATTTTTAATACGGAGACCCCCACTCAAATTGAATAGCGGGTAGGGGGAATCGAACCCCCATGTCTTGCTTGGAAGGCAAGTGCACGAACCATTGTGCTATACCCGCAATTTTAAACTTGCGATAGAGCCCCGAGCATCCACCCATTCATTCTTCTATATAATTGCACACCTTTTTCTTTAATACCTCCGCTGATGACTGCAATATGGGCTGTCCCGTACGGTAATTTATTTCTTTTTATTTTTGACTTATTTTGTCTTAGATCTATCTGCGTTTTTCTAAAATTTCCCCTTGGCGGTTGTGTCGCTTCACTCCAAAAGTTGATACACTCTTCTAAATTATTATCCAGATAGAGGTGTAACGTAACAGTAATATTTTCATTTGCCAAGCCACAAATCTTTTTAAACCACTTAACCGCCAGCTTGATAACCGATGGATCAGAATTAATTATGCGAATTTTTTCGAAAGCCTTGGTTCCTTCACCAATGTATAAACCCAAACCCAACAGCCACAAATCCCTTTCTGAGAACTTACCCACCTCTCTTGTGCCAACTTGTTTTAGTTTTTGAATCTCACGAACTTTTCTATTATGACTTTTTTCTGCGCTTTTTACCGGCCCGTACTGTATTCTTTTTAGTACTTCTATATTCGGTTTAAACGGTCTATCTCTAAACCAATTGCTCAATGTACTTTTTGCAATCCCGATGTGCTTGTAAATCATGTTGTAAGAGTATCCGGCATCTCGTAATTTCTCAGCCTCCATTTTAAACGGATTTCTATTCATAGCACTACCATATCATAATAAGTATACTGGTTCAGGTACTATTATACACAATAAATTACACAATCAAAGTATATTTTAATTTTTGCAATTGAGCAAATTATTTTTTGCAATATTTACCAGTTTCTTTTATCATGAACACAATATGAATATAAAAAATTCAATTGTATTGACTGTTTGTATTTTTTCTGCTACGGCTTTAGTTCTCTATCTTAAGGACAATATAAGAGACATAACAGACATTTTACCAAGTTCTATCCCCTCTTCTCTCGATGTCCTTAAGCCGATTGATAGTAAATCATTCACCATAAAAATGGACGAAACAGGTTTTCGCCCTCAAGATATTGAAATCAAGCAGGGTGATACGGTAGTTTTTGAGAACACCGGGAAAAAACCGCATTGGCCTGCTTCCAATATTCATCCAAGCCATCAGATCTTTCCGGAGTTCGATCCTAAAAAAGAAATTCTATCGGAAGAGAAATGGAGTTTCACGTTTTACAAAAAAGGTGAATGGAGATTCCATGACCATTTGGATCCACAGTTTTCGGGCTCTATTCAGGTGCAAGAAAATAAAAAGATTGAAGATTCAGATGCAAATACAGAAGTATCCGGAGAGAAAATGACTACACCTGAAAACCCTAAAAATGTAGATGCAATGCTTGCACAGGTTAATATGATGCAAATTGCAAAAAAGGACGATGAACTGCGTATCTGGCTTAAGCGTGCGGGGGCAAAAAAAGTAATGGACAAATTACTCAAAGACTCCGACGGTGGTGCTACCGTGGATTGCCATCAAGAATCGCACGCTGTGGGAAGAATTGGATATGAGTTATATGGCCCCTCGGTGTTTCTTGATGGAACAGCGGCGTGTCATTCTGGTTATTATCATGGTGCAATGGAAACTTTCTTAAAAGAAAAAGGTACACAAAATCTTGCAGAAAGTGTTGCAGAAGTTTGCAACAAATTTCCTACTAGTTTCGGCATATTTGAATGTTTACACGGTGTAGGGCATGGGGTGGTGGCATACCAAGATTATGATCTACCTAAAGCTCTTGAGACATGTGGAATGCTAAAGACTGATTATGATCGTAACTCTTGCTACGGGGGAACATTTATGGAGAATGTTGTGGCGGCACAGGGTATGGGGGCTATTGTCGGTCATGGAACTAAATGGGCGAACAATATCGAACCACATTTCCCTTGCAATAAAATAAACCAAGAATTTAATATCCAATATCAGTGCTATCAAATGCAGACCAGCTGGATGCTTACTATATACGGCTACGACTTTGCCAAAGTCGCACTCGAATGTCTTAAAGCGCGAGCAGATATGATATTGGTGTGTTTTAAGAGTTTTGGACGCGATGCGGCAGGACATACCCTGCGAAATCCACAGAAAATCGTGGAACTTTGTGCCAAAGTTCCACATGAAACAGCAGATTATTATGAACAGTGCATTATTGGTGCGGTTAATGTGATTATAGATTTTTGGGGAGATGGCCTAAAACAGCAAGCTACGGACTTATGTAAGCTAGTAGATGGAAAAGGTAAAAAAATATGTTATTCTACAATAGCGTGGAGAATAAATGATATTTTTACAGCAAAAGAAAGCAAAAAATATGTTTGTGAAACGTTTGAGGATGGATATAGGAATCTTTGTACGGTGAATTAGTTTCACGTTTTACATATCGATCTTCGCATGGTATATAAAGGGTCTGTTGCCGAATATGCTTTCGCAGCGAAAGCGTATTCGGCAGGAGACCCGTAAAATATGAAACCCCGCACTAAATTTCGACCATTGCCTTAATTTCCTTATGATATAGCAAGAATTTTGGAGGTGTGCACTAACATCTATTTTCCGATCATTCTCGAATGACCAAGGAAATTGTCGAAATTTTAGTGACGGGTAAAACATAGCGGGGCGTAGTGTAACGGCAGCACGAGACGTTTGGGACGTTTTAGTCCGAGTTCAAATCTCGGCGCCCCGATTTATAACAAAAGCCTCCTGATGTCAGGAGGCTTTTGTTTGTTTCACGTTTTACATTTGTAGGACTTACGCGTTTGGAAGGAATCCTTTATAGAGATTGCCGCGTCCCGACTAATCAATACGCGCAATGACATCAAGCGCGTAAGTCCTAATTCGAATGGATTTGTAACACGTGAAACCATTAAAGATTAGTATTTCTTTCCCCAAATCGCATTTTCGATATGGTTTATCTTCGCTTTTTTATCGAGTTGGTCGATACTTATGGAAATAACGTCAATACGCCATTGTTGATCACTATTTTGCAATCCTTTCTCTTGAAGATACGTCTCGCAGATCTTATTTAAGTTTTTTATTTTCTTATAATTTATACTGTATTCCGGCAGAAATTCAGTAGAATTCTTTGAATCACGGGTTTTTACCTCACAAAATACTATATACTCATCATGTTTTGCCACCAAATCAATTTCGCCCCACGGCTTGCAATAGTTTCTATCGATAATTTCATAGCCTTTGCTGGTAAGATAATGTTCGGCAACCTTCTCACCGTAATCTCCAAATTTTCGCCTTTCTGTCTTTGGCATATAGTTTGGTTTCACCCCATCACTAAAATTTCGACAATTTCCTTGGTTGCCAGGGAATAATCGTAAAATAGATGTTAGTGCACACATCCAAAGTTCTCGCGGTATCAGAAAGAAATTAAGGCAACAGTCGAAATTTAGTGCGGGGTTTCACGTTTTACACTAATTCATAATGGACAAAATATTCTTAAGGACAATAGGGAGTTTGAGCACGGCGTCATCTCTTGAAAAATGTCCCTTATTTTTCTCAAGGACAAGTTTGGTCCCAAGTTTTTGCTCAAGCAATCTTCCATTTTCGATCGATACAAAAGGGTCATCTATAGAATAGACTCCAATGGTTTTTCCTGTCACTTTTTTAACGTTACTCCACCGTATTGGAGTTTCAAAGAAACCGGAAATGGCGCTAGTTTTTCTCGGGCGAAAAATAACTCTTCCTGCGACAAAAACTGCTCCGCCTATTTTTTCTTTTTTAAGAGTTTGGAGGTAGCGGATAATAGCAATGGCACCCAAACTGTGTCCGATGAAATAGGTGTTTTCGTCGGCAATTCCCACTGCCTCTCGTATTGTTTCCAGCCATTTCTCGAATTTTGGTTCATGAGAGTTTGTAAAACGTGGAACATATACAGTAAATCCTCGCTTGATAAGTTCATCTTTAAGCCATGGGAACCAGCAATCGGTAGGGAAGGATTTATAGCCATGGATAATGAAGATACGTTTCATAATGGGCGGTATAGGAATCGAACCTATGCTCTCTGCAATGTGAATGCAATGTTTTACCATTAAACTAACCGCCCTCTCATTAGGGAACAACTCTTATTGGACTGTCGTCGAATAACCTTTGGCTACAATTCCATAAATTCGGGTAAATCGCGATACGATTTACGGGAAATTTAGCGAAGCCGGGTATTTCCGTGCGAAGCGTAAAATTTCCCTGGCTTTTGCTCAGGGAAGCAAAAGAATTTTTAAAAAAATTTTCTCGTCCCGACATGTCGGGATCGCTTCAAAAGCTATTCGGCAACGAACCCCTAATTTTAGAATATATTAACCCCACCTTAAAATCAAATCCCTCCGAAATTTTTTCGGAGGGATTTTTCAGTGCTATATATCAAACTTATTTATCAGCTTTTCATGCGGATATTCAAATATGTCACGGAGAAAACGATCGAACATGTTGCGGCGATATTTGAATTCTTCGGTCTCCATAATGGTATAGCTTACTGCTTTGCCGAGTTCGGATTCGGTCTGTGCGAGCATGTTATCAAGTTTCCGCTTACTTAAATTATCGCCTACTACCAGCAAATCAGTCCGTCCGGTATCTTCTCTATTAAGAAAAACTCCGGAAAGTATGGCTAGTTTCACGCCACCGAGACCTTTTATTTGCCGAAGCAATTTTTTGCGAGATGCTGTGGTGGAGCGAGTGATAAGGTCGTGGAGTTCGCGGTAAAATTCAAATTGCTGATTTACGGTATATATGGTTACCTTTTTCAAAAGAATCTTCTGTGTTTTTTGCACCTTTCTTTCTGCTTTCCCATTTTCTTCAGCGTTAAGATAGCCTATTTTTTTACGAATAAGACCAATAGTAAGAAATCGGTTTACTTCAGATTTTACGGTCTTCTCGTTTATACGGCTCCATGAAACTATTTCAGGAAGCACAAATTGGTGCTCTGCGTTTTGCAGAAAAAGCCTCAAGAGGCGAACGCGTGCGGGAGATCCGAAGAGTTTTTCAAGTGGGTGATCCATCAAAGGAACTTACAGCTTGGCTAGCTTCATTAGCTTATTAGGAATTTCCCTAATTAAACTATAAGCCATAAGCTATTTTATTGTCGCTTTTCCTCCGGCGGCTTCGATTTTCTTTTTAATTTCCTCCGCTTCTTCTTTGGCAACTCCTTCTTTTATCGGCTTTGGAGCTCCGTCTACCAGATCCTTTGCTTCCTTCAAGCCAAGTGTAGTGACTTCGCGGAGCACTTTAATCACTTGAATTTTTTGCGATCCACCCTCGGTTAATTCCACAGTGAAGCTGGTTTTTTCTTCTTTCTTTTCGGCTTCATCGCCTCCTGCCGCAGGCATGGCACCCATCATCATCGGCATTGCGGCTGATACGCCAAATTTTTCCTCCAGCGCTTTTACTAAATCAGCAAGCTCCAGCACCGACATTTTCTCGATTGTCTCAATAAGTTGTTCTTTGTTCATAACTCTAGTTGCTAGATGCCGGAAACTAGAGTCTAGAAATCGAATTTCTATCAGTCTCTAGTAACCAGCCGCTAGCTACTTTTCTTTATTTTCTTTTATTTTATTAAGCACGACAACTAAATTTCTCAAATTTCCATTCAATACGGTTACCAGCCCGCGAATCGGCCCCTGCAATGCCCCTACCACTTGAGCTAACAGGATTTCGCGAGAGGGGAGGCGGGAGAATGCGACAATATCTTTTTCAGAAAGCACTTTTCCGCCCAATACTCCGCCTAAAATCTTAAATGTTTCGTTTTCTTTTCTAAATTTTATTAATACTTTAGTGATTCCCGCTTCATCTTCATATCCGAATGTTATTCCGATTTCTCCCTTCAATTCTTTGGTTTTGAGCGGCATGGCAACTTCTTCTGCGGCTCTGTCAATGAGAGTTTTCCTCGCTACTTTGTATTCCGCATTTCCTTTATGCAGTTGCCTCCGCAATTGATGGAGTTTGGAAACCGCAACACCTTGAAAATCGGTAAACACCGTTATTTTTTGTTTTTTAAACTTGTCTGTCAGTTCCTTGACAAGCTCAATTTTTTGTTGTTTAGTAATCATATGTTTATACGAAGATTAGCTTCGTGTAAATTCTAATAAAAAATCGCTTATCTAAGCGACCAAGGAAAATGCTAGGTATATTCTCGACCCTAGTCCGTCCCTGACGGGTTTTAGGATAAACTCGAATAATACAGTTCGAGCTTGTGGAGAACTACTCTTTTTCCCTCGGCCGGACTTACTTGTCCACCATAGCTTTAGCGATGGGGATATTGCCAGCTGTCTTTGGAATATATTGTTCTTCCACTGTAGTCGATGCTCAAAAATTTGTCAACTTATAAATATATTCGGTCTTCCGATGTCGGCAATTTATTTTAAATACCTTGCCTTGGCTTTGTTATGTTCCTCAAGCGTCTTTGAAAATATGGTTTTTCCTTCGGGAGTAGAGAGATAGTAAAGATAAGGAGACTCTTTGGGATAAATAGCGGCTTTTATGGCCGAAATCCCCGGGTTGCCAATGGGGCCTTTGGGCAAACCCGCATATTTGTAAGTATTATATGGTGAATCTATTTTTGTATCAGCGATGGAAATTTTGCCGCTCGAAGATATGGAGGTGCCGCTTTGTTTTTTTATGTATGAAATCGTCGCGTCTACTTGCAGGGGAATGCCAAGCAATAGACGCTTCCATAAAATACCTGAAACAACGGCGCGGTCTTCCTCCGAAACCACTTCTTTTTCTATAAGGGACGCCATGGTAACTGCTTGATACATGGTTTTTTGTCTGCTCGCTATGTCTTTTCGCATAGCGGGGACTACTTTGCTGTCAAAGTTTTTGAGCATGAGCGCGGCTATTTCTTCGGCTGGCATGGTTTTGAGCACTTTGTAGGTATCGGGAAACAGGAATCCCTCAAGGCTCGTATGCCCTGAAAGGGGAGCGATACTATCAAACTTTTCTTTGAAAAGTTCTACGCCGCGGATTTCTACAATTTTGCGAAATTCATCCGGATCGGATATTTTTTCCCGCATAAGCAGGGAAGTGATTTCATTGGCAGTCCATCCTTCGGGAACTACTATAATTGCACTGCTTCCTCCGCGGACTAGCTCTTGTTCGATTAGGGAGATGGGGATGGAATTGAGGGCATATGTTCCTGCTTGTATACGTGCGGCGTCTCCTTTTACTAACGTATAGAACATGAAAATCCATGAGGATTGGATGATGCCTTCTTTTTTAAGAATTTCAGCAGTTTCGCGAAGTCCCGCGCCTCTCGGTATTTCTATTGATTTTATTTCTACGGCATCAGGAGTTCTTATATAAATTTCCCATCCAATAGCCATAGCAATAATAAGCAAAAAACAAAAAAACAGTATTTTCCAATTTTTTGTCCCGCTTCTTTTTGTTTTTTCTCTCAATGTATTAGATAAAAGCGGCGATCCATCTTGTATAAGCGGTACAAACGCAAATCCTGCAAATTCTTTTTCTTCCCAATTATTTTCCCCATGTTTTGTAAAAAGCCATAGTGATCCTGCAATGGGCGCTATAATTTTGCCGCCTGTGCCGACAGCTTTCCTCCACACATCGGGATTTTTTTTTGCCGTTGCGGCCGCGGCAATAATTGCATCATAATGTCCGGCAGGCAGATGGGCGGTCGCATCGCCGCAGAAAAATTCAACCCGCCGATTAGCTAAAAATCCGTATTTTTCGATATTTTTCTTTGCGAATTCGCAAAGCGCCGGAACACGCTCGATTGCGGTTATTTTCCCGCGTTCACCGACTATGTGTGCGAGCAGTGCTGTCTGCCATCCAGATCCTGCACCGATATCAAGAACTTGCATGCCCGGTTTGGGATCGAGGATCTCAAGCATGAAGGCTACCGTCTCCGGTTGTGAAATTGTCTGGCCCTCGCCTATCGGCAAGGGATAATTTTCATAAGCTTCCCTTTTTGTTGCCGGCCGCACAAAATCAGCACGGTTAATCGCGCGAAAAGCTTCGATAATGCTGATGTTTTTAAGTGATCCGTTTTGAATCAATTTCTGGATCAGTTCTTCGTTTGAGCGCATAGATTATAATTAAACCTGCCTATGGTAAGCAGGCTTATTGTATCAGTTAGATACTAGACCTACTGCATAATAACTAATCTACTGCAATTTCATAATTTTGGCTACAAATTATTCGGAACTCGTCTGGTTATTATACTAATAGCCCTTCCTCGTCGCTCAAAATTATGCAATTTCGCAACGAAAGTTATTATGCAGTAGGTCTACTAAAATTCCCATAAAGAAACGACCGGAAAGGCCTATACCGCCATAAAGGATTTAAAGATTCTGTTGCCAAAGAGGTATTCGGCAACAAAGCCTTGAATGGCGAATAAAAACAAAATCCCAAAGAGTTGGGATTTTGTTTTTATTTAATCTGAAAAGTCTCGTTCTTCTGGCTTTCGTCTTAGCCGTCTAAAATGCCGCCAAGACCTCCACCCTGCACTTCAGAACGGAATTAACGTCCCAGCAATTGCATGAATTGACTGCTGCCTTGAATAGATTTCATTATTTGCTGTTGTAGTTGTTCGGTTCGTTCCGCTCTTACTTGACCGGGGCTTGGCAGTGCCGCGGCTGCTGAACCGGGTATAGTGAACTTAACCGACGTGATCGATGGTGCAACGGTAAGTCCGCTGCAAATTAAGTGGAACGTAGTTAACTCGCCCTTTGCGAGTCGTGCCGCACCCGGCTGACTTTGCAGAAAGTCAGAAAGATCATGTTGCGCTGTGTCATTTGGTTTTTTAATATTTCTAGTTCTTTCATTAGACCCACTGATTAAAGATAAATCTACTGCAATTTCATAATTTCGGCCAAAATCGTCTCAAAATTTATTGGCTTACCTTACAGGTAGGCCGCAAAATAAAAATATGAGTTATCCACATATATATGTGAGCAGTTTTTTGAAAAGTAAAAAGGAGTTCGTTTGAGCGAACTCCTTTGTTGATTTATGAGTTTTTTTGCGCCTCTCTATACGAAAGGATCAAATCATCGTCTGGAAAGGCTTCAAGCAATGCATCCCACCAAAATCGTTTCGGCAGAAATTCAATTTCTCTTTTTATTTCTTCGGGGATTTCATCGAGATCGCGTGCGTTGTCTTCGGGAATAATAAAGCGTTTTATTCCCGCACGATATGCGGCAAGCGCTTTTTCGCGTATACCTCCCACTGCGCCGATGACACCCAATTTCAAGTCAATTTCACCGGTGGCGCCTAAATTTGGCTGAATAGGTTTACCCTGAAACAAGCTATAAAGCGCCCATAGTATGGGAATACCAGCAGAAGGACCGTCTTTCGGGGTTGCTGAATCGCCAACGTGTACATGCACATAGTATTCTTTTTCCCGCTCTCGTTCGACGATGGAGCGCGAGAGCACTCCATTTTCAAGCATGAGGCTGTCAAACGCCACATCTACTGATTCTTCAATTAAATTTGAAATATCATGTGATGTTTCCGAACCGCGTACGCCGGTAACTTTAATTTTTCTTTGGTCACGGCCGCGCTCAAACATGATTTCAACATAAAAGAAATATCCGCCGGTTTCTGAAACGGCAAACATAGGCACGCATCCTGGCGGCAGTTTTTCAAAACGTTGTTCAGGATACACCAAAGGTTTTCCCGCATAGATATGCAAGTTTTGCTCGGTAATGTGGATATTATCCTGCTCGCCAAATTCTACACGCTCAAAGCGCAATGCGATTTTACGGGTAATTTCTCCAAGCAACCGTTCAAGCTGACGCACGCCGCTTTCTTCGGTATATTTTTCTATGAGCGAATGTATGGCATTGTCGCTAAACGATATCGCAAACGGCGGACGGCCGCCTCCCTGAGGAAGAGGGAACCCGTTTTTTATGATCATTTTTGGTATTAAATGATGTTTTGCAATAGCCAGTTTTTCATAAGGGGTGTAGCCCGAAAGTTTTATGATTTCCATCCGGTCGCGAAGCGGCGGAGGAACTGTAGAAAGCGTATTTGCGGTGCAGATAAAAAAGATTTTTGAGCAGTCGAACGGAACATCCAAACTACGGTCAAAAAAGTTTGCATTCTGTTCAGGATCTAAGAGTTCAAGGAGCGCTGCTGCGGCATCTCCGCGCACATCGCGGCCTATTTTATCGATTTCATCCAATAAAAACACCGGATTTTTGCTGCCGCCATTAATAAGGTGTTTTACGATCTGTCCGGGTTCGGTGTGCATATAGGTAAAACCATGCCCTTTGATTTCCGATTCATCTCGAAGACCGCCGAGCGAGAATCGCACAAACTTTCTTCCGAGAGCGCGAGCGATGGACTTGCCGAGAGAAGTCTTTCCAACTCCAGGCGGCCCTACAAAGCATAGGATGGTGGTATTGGAAGTAGAATATTTGCGGACAGCGAGGTGCTCAAGCACGCGCTCCTTGGGCCGTTGAAGTCCCGCGTGATCCTGATCCAAAATATCTTTTGCGCGCACAATATCTGTATTGTCGCGCGTCTCCTCGAGAGAAAAAAGTTTGAGGAGATACACTAAATGACTTTTGGCATCGTGCGATTTTTCTTCCTTTTGGAAACGCTCCAGCGCACTTTCTATCTCTTCTTGCACGTTTAACGGCAATTGCGGTTTAATTTTTTGGTACTGCTGGCGGCATTTTTCGTATTCAGCGTTTCTTACGCTCACATTGCCTCCGCTTTTTGTTGTTTTATTGGTTTCGGGATTGCTATTGTTCGTGCCTTCTGCTTCCGGTCTCGCGGGAAAGTCTATCTCTTCACGAATATCTTCAAAAAACGCCGCTAAAAGTCCCATGCGATACATAACATTCGGTTCAATCAGGTAACTGCGGAGAAACTTCATGACGCGTTCAAATTTGCTATAGGCGTTAAGCAAGTGCGCTCCTTGATCTAAATAGATTCCAAGTGTGTTGCGATCGAGCTCCGTATTATTCAAAGCGCGAGGGGTAAACCCCGCTACGCCGACAATATTGAGGTCTATCTCGCTGGTAAAACCATCTAGATATTTGCCGATAAGATCCATGCGCTCTTTAAAATATGAAGTTTGGAATACGGCCGAAGCAGGCGCTTCTTCTTTAAGAATTTCCCAATTTTGGCATACGAATATTTTGTTGAACTCAACGTGGTGCATTTTAACGCGGTATGTGCACTCAACTTCAACGCGCAATGCTTTGCGGAGTTCTTCTTTTTTTCGAATAATACCCATTACGCCGTATGTGTAGGGGATAGGAGGGATCACAATATCGCCGTGATCTTCGGTGACTCTGTATAAATCGGTGTGGCTTACTATGACCAGCGAAGATAGTTTAAGCAGTTTTTTGAGCTGTGGACTCGAAACCAGTACGGAAATAATAACGCCGGGAAAAGTGATGATAGGATGGTTATAATCCTCGCCGTGATACTGGAATACGGGAACGGGAACTTGCGCTATTGGTAGTACTTTTGGTTCTTGCGGTGTTTCTGCGGATTCCATGCGTGTTCTCCCTGTGTTTTCAAACAGCTAGTGTTAGTATACGCTCTAAATTTTTTAAATAACAAGGATTTTTTCTTCAAAAAAATATTTTTTGGGCAGTGTCAACTATTGCAAAAAGAAATGCCATGCTACTCTGAAAATAGATTTTTGAAAATTCTCCAAAAGGAAAAAATATGAAATACCGGAACGAACTTCCTTTGGAAGCGCGTCTTGAAAAAACCGCAGAAGATGAGTATCCGATGGATACCATCGAGAAAGGTGAAGAGGAGGAAATTCAGGCAGAACAGGAAGACGCACTGCCGTTTACCGGAAGTTCGCTTTCTGTCCTTCCCGAAACTTCGCTTGAGTCTCCCTACGAAATTTCTTTAGCGCCCGCTGTGCACCCTATGGTGCTTGCGATTAATTCTCCTTTGGTCGGACTTGTACAGCACCCCGATCCCATAGCAAAGCCCTTGCGCAACGCTCTATTTGTGGCAAAGGCGTGGGGATATCCGGTGGTATTGCTTACGGGAAATATTTTGCATCTTGATACCACGCGCGCCGGAAAATTTCAGGGATTTCGCGCATTTGTATCCGACACCAATGCTTCGACTCCTTTGTTTGAAGGGGTAGAGAAGCGCTTGCATGCGCGTCTTAAAACACTCCGTGAGCAGATGACGGACAAAAATGGTGATCCTATTTTCCCGGGCGTGATTTATACCACATTCGGAAGATCCGAAGATGAAATTATTAACTATTGGGTCAATGAAAAAGTGAATCGTACGGTAGTGGCAGAGCGAGAGCGCATTGTGTATGCGCGAAAGACTGCAAAATCAGAGATAAAAACGCTTGAAAAAGTGCTAATTTGGGATATTAACGCACTTAATAACCCCGAAATCACGCCTGAAGAAAAAGATCACCTTGAAAAAGCGATAGAACAAAATGAAAAAAAGCTTGCTGGGGTTAAAGAAGCTGTTGTCGAGCTCGAATATGAACGTGTGATCATCAGCGCTACCAATATTTCGGAAGCCGTGCGAAAGCAATGGTTTCTGGAAGCTCAAAAGCACTTGATTGATCTCTTTGAAGCGCACGTGCCGGGCATAAAAGTGATTGCAACGGGAAACTGCGTCATGCGTGTCGGCGGCAGGCTAATCCGTATCGAACAAAACCCGCGACAAACCATTTCTGACACATTTTCCGATCTTGTGCAGAATGAAACGCGCTCGCGCCTAAAAAACGGCAAAAACGTTCCGGATCTTATCCTTCTTGCCGGGTATAGCATTTGCGGCGCGTATTTTCGAGTGAATTATCCAAAAAGCATGGACGATCCCAACGAAATTACCAGTGTTCATGTGGTTCAGCTTCCTATGTGCATCGATGCCTCGTTTCTCCAGAGAATCGCGGATCTTTCGGTGCGGGTGGGGCCTTTTCTTACTCGGCTGATTACCTCCGAATATTTTACACCGGGTATTGTACCCTGTGGCTGGATAGCGAATTTTTTCACTTCGCACCCTTGGTGGAACCGCGACATCGCGCCGCATCCGCCGGAAAAAAAGGAAGGCACCTCTCTTGCGTATTCGCTTTTTGCCGAACCGGAAAAACTGACGGGTTTTTTTAAGACCTTGTTTATGTTTTACAAGGAATCGGAAAGCGATATGCAGGAAGGCGGCAAACAGCAAGCGTATTACGATATTGAAGAGCCTCCGTTTCGACTGGCTCCCTATCAATTTCATCATGATTTCTTTTTGAAGATCGGCGCTCCGATTCACCACTATTCCAATCTTGGCGATATTGTCCAAGGGGAAAACCATACCTTTTACCACCTTGAGATTTCGGAAAAATACCGTGAGCCGTACAAGGTGAAGCGGTATATCGAGGAAATTCTCGAAGCGGACATCCCCGTTGAAGAAAAATTGCGAAAACTTGGGCAGTGTGCGGTGCAAAATGCATGGCGAGTCGGCATCCAGCGGATCGACATGCAACTTGAGCAGTATATCCAGCAGGCGTACTACTCTGGCGGAGAATATTTTGCGCGCGTATTGCGCAATTGTAAAAGAACAGGTCTTACTTTTATCGGAAGAGCCGCACCTATTACGATTTTGGGCGGCAATCATTTTGGCAACACCGAAGGAGTTGGAAGGCATTTTAACGAAGCGGAAATCTGCGAAGGACGGCTCCGCGCGGTTTTGCGTGACCACCATCGTTTGAGCCGAGAAGACGTAAATACCCTTGTGCTTGCTCCTTTGGGAAGCGCACGGACTGTTTCGCGTATTTTAGGCGCTTTTGGATTTAATGGCGTCTATCCGTATTGTCTTTCTGCTAAGCATAAGCCTGGGCGGGGAGGCGCACGATATCAAAATCCCGTGAAGAAAATGCGTGCGGTGCGCGTGCGGATAGGAACTACCGAACCGATTTACCGCGACCGCTTTGTGCTCGAGGAGGCGGGACACATCGACCGCGATGCGTGGTGCATGATACCCAACGGATTCATATCGCTCTCACCCGGGCAGGAGTTTCAAGGTCCTTATGCGGAAGAAGAAGATTTTGCTTTAGCGGATATGGGTACGAAAGTGATCGGTTTGCCCGCACCCGCATTTCAGTGCGGTTCGAACGAAGTTTTTGGGCCGCTCGTTCATATAAGTTTTGCCTATGAGGTATTTTATAAGTACATTAAAAAGCCGTGGAAAATTGACGTAAAGTCGCTTTTCCCGAATGCATTGTAAAAAACAAATCCCCTTAACAGAAGGGGATTTTTACTTTAGACCTACTGCGTAAAGATACTTCTACTGCAATTTCTTAATTTAGGCCAAAATAGCTTCAAAATTTCTTGACTTATCTAAGCCGATAGGCCTCGAAATTTATTCAACGATTCTTTACGCAGTAGGTCTGTTCAGTATTAAATCATCCTATACCTATATACACTATTTTCTATGCGCTCCGGCATCATACCTTTTATGATAAAGGAGTTTGAGATAATCAGGCTTCCGGGTTTGAGCTCGCTAGAAAGTTTTTCGCGGAGCGAAGCGTTGGTATGCGGCCAAAGATAGAGAAACACTACATCCGCATCGTAAAGCGGCACATCGCGAAAATTTGCATGGGTAACAGAAACATTTGCAATATTCATTTTCTTCGCACGTCGGCGTGTATGCCATGCAAGAAAGGGGTTGATTTCTATTCCGCGTGCGTCTGCGCCTTTTTGTGCGGCTTCAAAAAGAATTGCGCCGTTTCCAGAGCCAAGATCGTAGCACACGGTGCCTGCCCTGATTTCTGCAAGTTCTATCATCGTGCGAATGCGGTCTTTTTCGCTGGGGACAAACGGTGCGCCTTTGAGGTTTGACCAAAATACCACATAAAAAAGAAACCACATAAATATTGCGGCGGATATCACTATAGATGCCATAACAAGCAGAGTAAATAAGAGAGAAGGAAACATATTGTCAAGAATAGCAGGAATACCGAATGTTTCAAGTAAGGGTCTGTTGCCGAATTGTCTTATGAGCTGCAATTCCATAAATTCGGGCGAATCATATAGTGATTCGCGGGAAATTTAGCGAAGCCGGGTACTCCCGTGCGAAGCGTAAAATTTCCCCGGCTTTTGCTCAGGGAAGCAAAAGAATTTTCCAAAAAATTTCTTGGCTTACCTTGCAGGCAGGCCTCGAAATTTGTTTGAAAAATTTGCCTCGAATTTATTAAATTTCGCGACAAAGTCAATTCGGCAACAGACCCAGTAAAAATCCCGCCTTTGCGGGATTTATTATGGTTTAGTTATATATGTTTCTGCAATAGCCGCTATCTCCAAAGCTTTTTCTCGCGCGTTGCCCGTATAGTGCGAAGGATTGCGAAAGAGAGCATATATTTCAGAAGGAATGTTGCCAAGCGCCGTTTTTACTTCTGTGTTTTCTTCGGCGATTTTTCCAATTGCGACAATTAACGGTATGTGCGCTTTTTTGGCTAGGGGAACACCGAGGCGGTTTACCAATTCATGGGCATCGTGCTCATATCCCGCCATTTGAAGCGCGATATATATTGGTTCGGCAAGAATAAGGCTGGCGCTTTTATTGAAATTTCTTCTGCATGCGTCTTGATCGATGGAGATACGCGATAAAAATGGCACGCCGTTTTTATCTTTTCGCAAAAGCGTTTCAAGCTGGCAGGTGAGATTCACTACGATAATAGGAAAATCGCGTGCCACGGAACTTCCGACCAAATCTCTTTGATGTTCGCTTAAAAGCGTGTCGAGCACTTTGCCGAATTCATTTTTGGTGCGAAACCACATGCCTTCTATATTTTCAAAATTCAGCGGATTTCTTTTGTGCGCCATAGAGGAGGATCCCACTTGATGATCTTCGAACCCTTCAGCAAGTTCGGCGATTTCACTGCGCATAAAATTGCGCCCATCTCTGCCGAATTGTGCCAGTACGGCGGAAAGCATTATGCAGGAGTGGAGAAAATAGGCAAGGGGTTCCGGGGGAAGGATTTGAGTGCTGATGGGCGCGGGTTTAAGATTCAGTTTTGCCAGCACGCGCTCTTCAAACGTTGTTTCTCCGCAACGCTCTTCGATGCCGAGTCCATATTGAGCGTTATGCGCTCCGACAGCTCCTGAAATTTTACCCGCGAGTTCTCTTGCGTGCTGTTCCAGTTTTTCTGTGTTGTAGCATATTCGGTTCAAGATGGTCGCAAACCAAAATCCTACGGTAATCGGCAATGCATGCTGGCCATGCGTTCTGCCGATTTGAACCTCGCCAGCTAGTTTGCGGGTGAGCTCTATAAAAATCCGCATAGTTTCGCGAATCAAAGGTTTCAGCACTTGATTATATGCGCGGAAAAACTGAAGCGAACGCGCTGTATCGAGCGCGTCGTAGCTCGTGAGCGGCACATGGATCCATTTTTTGAGCGGCGACGGCGCTATTTCCTGGGCATTGCGTACCCATGCGCGGATATCGTGCTTGGTGACACTGCGCTCGATTTCCTCCACTTCTGTCGTGGTGATGCGGAGCAAGTTTTTTATAACTTCAGGGGTAAGGAGCGCAATATCCTTTTTTGCGATAATGCCGATTTCCCCAAGCGTTTGCATGGTCGCAATTTCCACCTCACCCACCGGACTGAATAAATTATCGTAGCCGAATATCGGCTGGAGAGATTTTGGCTGATAGCGCGGATTGCCTGGAAGCATTAGGTTTTTCTTTTTCATGGTTTGTCTCCCTTTTTAAGACCTTTTGCAAAAGGTCTATAGTAATGAACTATCTTAACTTGTACCGATTCTTTCTCAAAAAAGCAACGAAAAAAGCACGCGAAAGGTGATTGCTTTTTTGCAAAACCTTTCGCGTGCTTTGTAACTTTTTTACCCTACCACTACCAAAAAGTCTTTGAAGGCCAACTCACCTTCTGATGGCGACATCAGCCGTGGACCGTCAAAGTATCGGGAAATATACCATTTTCCCGATCCGTACACATGTTTGCGGGACACCGAGGCGATGCTCTCGCATTCATATATACGGTTGTCGATAAAAGAGATTTGAGAGATATTTTCCCATCGAGGATCCGGTTTTACGCGGATCCTATACTCGTTCTCAGTATATTTTGAACGAATAACACCCTCCGGGAAAACACCGAATAAGTGCCAAATTTTCTCGTGTTTTTCAAGTGTTTTCACGAGAAATTCTCTTGAGCCGTAAAGCCTCCTATTTCCCATGAGCACCTCCTTACTTTATTTCACCGCAACGATGCGCGTCCATCAAAGCGAGAGCTTCATCGTCGGAGAGAGTAATCATCTCTCTTTTTTCCCAGGTGACCTCACCGAATGTATTGAGCCCCTCCTCGTGTCCCGCAAGGATCATGCAGGAACAATATAGATGGACCCAGTAATATAACTTGTTTCCATTTCGAAAATCAAATCGGGCAACCTGCCCGAAAGACCCGCCATGTCAGTCGAACCCAAGCAGATTATTAAGGTCTTCGACCCGCTTCACCATTTTTCCGATCATTTGCCCTCCTTTATTTTGATTTTTAAAAACAAGGTTTTATCTTTCATTTTTCCGGCGAGTACGCCTACACTGAGCGCACCGTTACTATTATACATTTTTGTAACATAAAAGTCAACTTTAAATAAAAATAACCGCTTATATATGGGGTTGTTTTTATTAACGGGATATATTGGATTTAGTTCGAACGGAGTTTGGGCTTGAAATTTCTGGCGGGCGAAGCCAAAACGAACGGCGGGATTGAGCTCTTTAACAATTTCAAGTTTTTCTTTGGCGGCAAATTCTTTGCCTAGGAATTTATGAAAAAATATAATACAAAATGAGCTACTACATAGGCAAATAAAGTGAGTAAAAATAGGTAGGATAATACTATACTATCGAAATAATTCATTGCTCTGCGAGACCGCTTTAGCAAAAAATAAACTATTGAGTAGATGAGAATTGCATTAAAGAAGATATCTACACCAATTACAGGAATAGAGGCAAAAGCATCTATGTAGTGGCAAAACAAATAATCTTTAGAACTCGAACACAACGGTAATAAGAGTTGGACAAGTAAAAATTCTCCTATTATTGAAATATTGATCAACCAAAATAAAATTTTATTGTGGTAAACACGAATTAAATCTGTTGAATCTACTGTTACCGGACTATGTGATTTTTCAATCGGCTTCGACGTTTTTTTGACACTAATGATCCAAGCAGTTAATAGCACTATTACAAATATCGGTAATAAAAGAAATGAGTATACCAATAACCAGGAGCCAGCTGACGACCCGCTAGCGTATGTGATTGCCAGTATTAACAAAAGCATTAGTGTCAGTAAAACTTTATTCATATAAATGAAAAAATTTCTTTTGCCCTTCTTTGATAAATCCTTTTTCTTTTCGCCCAAAAAGCCCCTTCAGATTCTATGCGAGCGGCGCGTCTCGCGCCGCGAGCTGACCTCTTCAAATTTGCATTTTCCCAACTGGCGGGGGCACTAGGATTCGAACCTAGATCGTTCGTTTTGGAGACGAAAATTCTGCCGTTGAACTATACCCCCCATTTTTTCCAAAAATATTGTTGCGGTGGCTAACAGCTCTCTGGCTGTCTGATTACTATGATAATAAATTGTACTGCATCCAGGATAGTTTTTTCGAATGCGTTTTCCCGTATGTGGTTTCAAAAAAGGTTTAATGAATTGATTCTTGGGAATGCGAGCCACGGATGACCAAAAAGCAATTTGTTTTTCTGTCTTGTGATATTCGTGTAAATGCAAACAGACCCGGATTTTGGACTCATCAATAGGAAATGACCTTCGGAAAAGCGTAAGAAAAGTTTTAATTAATTGAGGATCTGAATTGGTGAAGCGCACTCCATTAAAAGTATTTTTAGCGCCCTCACACCAATACAGAAGAGAACAAATCAGTTTGCAAATAGTTTTATCAAAATTAATATCTTGCAGGTCGTTTATAGCCTGTTGTTTATAGCTCGCAATAATCTGCTCGGTCTTTTTTCGTTTGTTTTCTGCCGAAATAAGTTGTCCAAGCTTTATTTTTGTAAGTAATCTTTCCCGCGCAGAATTGGTAAGGGATATATTCCGAACCCAAACAGAAGCACTGCCTTTGGCTACCCCCAGCTCTTTTACAATTTCATTTAGAGAGTATCCTTGTTCTCTTAATGAGATGGCACGTCGTTTTTCTTCTATTTTTCGTTTCATATCCGAACTGGCAATCTATTAAATAAAGATAAACCGCTAGTTCAATGATATCACTATTTACTTTACAGAAGAAGAAAAGTTATTCACACCGACTACTTTTTTGTTTCTTTGTGCGAAATATGCTTTTTGCACCACCGGCAATACTTTTTGAGATCGAGTTTGCGCTCAACTTTTTTCTTGTTTTTGCGGGTCCAATAGTTGATGCGCTTGCACTTGGTACACTGGAGTTTTATAAGAAATGGTTGTGGCATAGATAAAGAGTTTTAGCGGATTTTTCCGATGAACCTAAACTAACAGCTAAAAGCGAATTTGGCAAGAGCCGATGGTCGGGATTGAACCGACGGCCTACTCCTTACCATGGAGTTGCTCTACCACTGAGCTACATCGGCAGTATATATTTCCACTTCGCTTTTAAGGGACTATTGCCGAATACCCTTTGAAGCGCATGCCCTCGGGAGGATTTGAACCTCCACGCCTTGCGGCGCTAGCTCCTAAAGCTAGTGTGTCTGCCGTTTCACCACGAGGGCGGAACAAGGGTGTTTACATATTATCTCAATATTACATAAAAAATCAATCCCGGTCATACCGGAATTGATTTTTTATGTAAAGGGTTTGTTGCCGAATATCACTTATGAGCCGCAACTCCATAAACTCGTTCAAAATCCTATTTGACTGCACGAGCCGAAGAAATCGCAAAGTACTTTCACAATGCCCCAGGCGGAGGCCATGATGAACATGCCAACAATACCCCACTGCATTACTTTCTTCCCTTTATCGAGTTTTGCATCACTCCCTTGGCTTCCAACGACATAGGTAATCACGCCATAGAGAAAAATAACCGTCGCAAGAACAAACAGAAATTTTATGGCGGGGCTCAAGAGACCCACAATAATAGCATTTACGAGACTGTCTACGGTCGTATTTTCGACTGCGGCATATGCTGAATGAATAAAGGGCATAGTGAAATTATGGTTGTCGTGGAATATCTGTGGGAATACCCTGTCCGCCGACACCAAAATATTGAATAATAATATTGACGATCCCCCATACTGCAAGCATCACTGCGAGCCCTATAATACCGTATAGCATAAGACTGCGCGCCGCTTTCTGCTCCTTTTCTTCTGAACCTTTGGCGATGTACTTTATGACGCCCCAGAGGAAAATGAGCGTAGCGAAGACAAAGAGGAGGGGAATGATGATATTATTGAACGTGTCTAAAATGCGGTTGATGATTCCCTCTATAGCCTGTGGATTTTGCGCAAACGCGGCGTAGGGCACGAGTAGCGACCCGACTGATATAATTTTGAGAAGTGCTCTATTCATAGAAAATAAAACCCAAATAATATTAGTAATGCAATTCGACCGTTTGTACTAGAATTCTCCCGGCTCATCGGGAATTTTACCGATATTTCCAGACAAGAAGTACTGAATGAGGATATTCACGATACCCCAGACTGATGCCATAACCGCAAGCCCTATAATACCATAGAGCATCAGGCCGCGCGCCGCTTTCTGCTCCTTTTCTTCTGAACCTTTGGCGATGTACTTTATGACGCCCCAGAGGAAGATAATGGTTGCCAAAACAAAAAGAAAGGAAATCACTACGTTAATAGTGCCTCCTATATTGGAGAGAATTTCATTTAACTGGTTTTGTGCGCCCGCCTGCATGGGAACCAAGGATGCAAGCACGAAAAGGGTTGGATACAATTTATAAAGCTGTTTCATTATTATATTAGTAATTAATAAGCTGATTAAAGTGTTATTTTTTTATTTGGAACACGAACCGACCTTTTTTAAAGGGTCTATTGCCAAATGCCGTTTCTACTGCAATTTCATAATTTAGTTACGAAAGCGCGTCTGGCAACAGACCCTTTATAATGTCTTCACAAAATTTACGAATCCATAGGCAAGCGCGGCGGCGCCCACGATGACTGCAGTGCCGATAAGCGTCCAGAGAAGTGTTTTCCGCGCCTCCTCGACACCCTTCATGTTTCCCCGCGCGGATGAAGCAACAAACTTAAAACCGATGTAGACCACTAAAAGTATGGCAATAGGGATTACGATAACAATGAGTGCGTTGATTAAGTAGAGAATAAACGAGGGGATATCGGTAAATCCTATCGGATTTGGATATTCTTCTTCCGCATACGCAACGGATACTGGTGAAAGCATAACAAAAAACTGAACAGCAAACAATGAGAGGTTTTTCCACATAATAATAGTTCCTATAAATTAGCAACTATAGAAGCTAGTAATTAAAGTATTTTGAATTTCTAGCGGCTATTGACTAGTCGCTAATCGCTAATTTAGTCGCTATCCCAATGTTTTAGCAAAATTTACCGCCGCATAGACCAGCGCGGCTCCGCCGACGATGATGGCTGTGCCTATTATTATCCACTGGAGCATGACGCGGGCGTCTTTAAGCTTTGCTTCGTTGCCAGATGCGGAAGCCGCAACAAACTTAAATCCCGCCCAAATCAGCGCCGCAACGGCAAAAGGAATAGCAAGTTTCATAAGCGCCGTAGAGAGGTGCTCTATGAGAGTGGGCAGATCGCTGGCATTGAGCGGGTTTTCGATGCGAATACTATACGCGAGGGCGGGATGCGCGTAGCTTAAGAGAGTAGCATACGGCAATATATATTTATTTGAAAATATTTTCACAAGCGTCTGTGCAATTGCGAGGAATACTCGACGAAGCAATCTCTTTATCCGAATAATTATAAATTCACAAACTCTTCGGTAATCAAAAAATAGCATACTAGATCGAGAAGAAATACGGAAGTATAGATATCCATTATTTTGTGAAGCGTGTAATGTGTAACATATAGCGCAAGAATTTTTTAAATATTGAGTTATACGTTACAAGATTTGCGATACACGGTTACGTGCATTGTCCTGTTTTAAATTTTTGTTCGACCGAATTTACTTTTGGGATATATTCTCGCGTTACGCCGTAGCCCGGGTGGCCGTCGCGGGAATTGGGAAGTGTGTGTTCGTTGTTGTCCCATTCGCATTCAAACCTAAACATGCGTTCCTTACTGCAATTTGCGCTTGGTTGAATTGCTTTTTTCCCTGCGTTATAGGCGGCCGATGCCAAATCGTCGGCGGAATAGACTGTTGTGGCCTTGGGTGCAAACTCTTGCCTTAGCTGACTATAGTATTGAGTGCCTTTCATGATATTATACGCCGGATCCGCAAGCTTTACTAAGGAAGCTTTTGAATCCAGATCGCGCGCGGTCTCAAGCCGCATTTGCATAAGACCATGAGAGTGCCCGCCATCGTTGTCCGTACTCATGGCGTCGGTCCGCCCCCCGGATTCCACGCTGATAATGGCTTTAATGCGTTCAGGACTTACTCCGTAGCGCGCGGAGGCTTCGTTGATGGCATCGTTATATGTGCTCGTATTCGCGCAGGCCGCATCTCCTATAGGGTTTTTAAGAGCCATTCCTTCGTCTCCGGTAGTGCTCTCCCATGCCTCGATATCGGCGCCCGTTTTTCCGTCTATGATATCTTCATTTTTTTTTGTATTGTCTACCGTGGGAAATGCGGGAGAATTGCATTCTATCTCATTCCACGGCCGGCCGATGCCCTTAATTTGCGCCGCACCGCTTCCGACAATTTCTTGTCCGACAAGGATTTTAATCAAAGTATCGATCGCAAGCCACGAAACCAAAACTATCACTACCCCAAAAAGCGAGTTTTTGATTATTTTTTTTCCTTTTTCAAGAAGTCCGGGGGAAGCTGTCGCAAAGAGCATCAAAATCCCGCCGTAGGCAAGCATGACAATCGCGATAATAACCGCCGCGCTCATCCCGAAGTTGATAAGGTTTTGCAGAAGTTTAAAAATATCACATGCGGTACAGATATTTTTATCTCCGCAGGCGGGAACCAAAGGGCCAAAAAATTTAAAGTTGGTTTGGGCTTGGGCGATGGATGCAGAAAAAGCAAATAGAAGGAAAATTAAGCTAGTAGTTCGGAATCGAGACATGATTGAGTGCGATAAATCATGAATCAAGAATAATGAATCAAGGGGAAATTAATTCTCATGCATGATTCATAATTTATAATTCTTGATTCAAGGTAGTAACAACCGCAATTGTTCTTTTAGCTGATTAAACGCTTGGGGAAAGGTTGCACTGCGGGTGGAAATCGATTCCACTGCATCTTCAAATAGTATTTTTGTCTTTTGGTAGTCAGGTACAGGCCAACTTTTTGCGATAAGCGATTGGCGCCAAAACACTTCAGATTCAAGCGGCGGTGCTTTGATAGTGAGTACGTCGCGCCGCGCAGGGGCTAAATCGGTGAGATCGGTATATGTGCTTGCTTGGGCATTGTTGGTGGCAAAAGCAATAAAGTTCCATGCATCGACGGGGTGTTTGGAGAGTTTTGATACTGTCAAAAACACATAGCGGCCATAGGCAGAGGGTTTTTGGGTATCGGATAGCTGGATAAAAGGAGCAACTCCCATATTGATATGCGAATTTTTTGCTTTAATACGGGCAATATCGTTGGAAAAGCCAAAAATCATGGCGGTTTTTTCTTCCGCAAAGGCATCCTGCGCACGCGGAAGTAAATTCGACCAGGTAAAATTTTGTTTGGTGCGGTCTGCAAATGAAGCGTAAAATGCGAGCGCGTCTTGTGACGGCTTTTCCATGGTGATCATATTTTTGGCGCGATTAATGATAGGATCGCCATTTTGGAGGATCATTGCGCTTATGATCTCGAAGGCGTATTCAATGTTTTTCCCGCTACCTAGTGCAATGCCGGATTTTGCGACATCTCCTGCAGGAGAGATTTGAGTCAATTTGCGGCTTATTGTGGCCAGTTCGTCCCAATTTTGCGGGGGTTTTGCGATACCGGCGATATTGAATAGGTCTTTGTTATAAAAAAGCGCCAAAGAGTCAGTATAAAGCGGCATACCGTATATATTGCCGTCTTGTCCGATAAGGTCGGATGCGGCGATGTCTACAAATGCCTCGGTGAAGTTGTTTATGGAAATGCGAAGCGCTTGCTGGGGTAGAGGATATAGTTTCTCGCGATGCTGAATAAGCCGCGAGTTTTCAAGCATAAAAACGTCAGGGCCGGTATTTTCCGCAAGCCGCTCAACAAGCGTGGATTCATATGTTTCTTCAGGGAAGCGGGTATAATGGACGGTAATATGGCTATTTACTTCCTGAAATGGCTTTATAATGGTACGCCATATGTTTTCCTCGTCGCGAATCCCCCATAGCTCAATGGAAAAAGGTGCGGGGCGCGAAGGCTTGAGTCCCGGCAGGATGCCCAAAATTATGAGCATAAGAATTGCTATGACAAAAACGATTACTCCAGTGATGATAGTTTGGGATTGAGACATAAGGAAACGTAAAATATAAATATCAAAATGAAAAATTTTAACGTCCCGCTTCGCAGGATTTATCTATAAGACCTGCTGATCAAAGATAATTCTGCTGCTTCATTTTTTTATAAACATAAGCCCAAAATGGTGGGCGCCGGCGGGGATTTCGCGGTCAAAGGAAAATCCGGACTGCAATACCATACTTTTGGTTTGATCGGGCGGAAGGCGAACATCTGGCGAAGGACCAAGTTTGGTTTCGGAAGCGTCCCACTCAATGATGGCAAGTCGGCCGTTGTGCCGCAAAATGCGATATGCTTCGCGGAGCAGGGTGAATTTGTCTTCTGCTTGGAAAAGGATATTGGCGATAAGTACGAGATCAACAAAACCGTCTTTCAGTTTCGATCCGCCGATCTGCTCAAGATTTCCCCACACCGGCTCTATATTTAAAAGATGCTCTATCTTTGCTTTGGTGCGGATGATATCTAGCGTTGATTTTTGTATATCGATTGCATATATTTTCCCGTCGCCCCCCACAATGCGCGACATGGGAACGGTAAAAAAACCGTGCCCTGCGCCAAAGTCCGCCACATGATCTCCTTCCTCCAATTTCAAATGCTTTACTATTTTTTCCGGACTCAAAAATGTTTGAGAAACAGTCAGCATGATTTAAGTATAGCAGAAAATTTTGCAAATGAGCATAGTAATTTATGCACACGTTATTCAGTAAAATCCCAAACAACAAAATCCAAATTACAAATAAATTCCAATACTCAATGAGTCAAGTTTCAAATAGGAGTTTTAAAGGGTCTGTTGCCGAATACCATTCGTTCCGAAAATGATGAATTTCTAGACAAAATTGCTGAACAAACTTTGAGGCCTATCTGGAAGATAAGCCAAAAAGTTTTGAAGCTATTT